>NZ_BAAHZP010000005.1:0-347532 GCF_054600795.1 Photobacterium sp. R1 | reverse complement strand
AAAAGGATCTGACCCAGATATAATCTGACAGCACCGCTAAAAGTGGGTAACTGTCAGATCAGGTCTGAATCAGTACATTTTATGTGAGCGTTTTTTCATAGATAAGCGTGATAAAAGCAGGAATGTTGTCAAAATTACATTCCTTAAGCGCATGATCTTCTGAGTCTTTTCCCCTTTTAATTTATCACTTGATTAGTACAATTCATTGTGCGTACTCAATTTCTTGCTTTGATGACTGTCCATAGAAGGACATTGGAGCTTATCGTGTTAAAACCAAATAATTCATGGACGTGGTATTACGACCAGAAGAATGACTCTTTGATGCTCGATTTGGGCGAAGAGATGGTTTTCCGCGTTTCCATTCCATGTAAACACCTCATCACCTGTGCGTTCAACCGCAGTGAATTCACTGTGGATGATGCAAGTACCTATCAAACATTCCTGGAAAACATCGCGACGCTGGAGCTGTCAGCCCCACGCAAAGTCGAGTTGGCACTGAATGCGGTCGCTGCAAGCCGGTTTCATAAGCCAATGATGCCGAAAAGTTGGTTCTTCACTCAACAAGATGGGGGATATGAGCCACGAAACGGTGAAATTATTGCTCTGGACACTGAACTGGCCACTGGGAAATACCTGGTGATTGAAAATAGCGGCTGCGCAAGTCTGTGTATGCTGGCCGATGTTGAGCCACACCAGCTGGCAATCGGTAAGGATATCGACTTTTGTGGTGTTATTAAGGTCATGAATGACAGAATGCAGTCTGTCCGCATTGATGATGAATTAGGCTTTGCCCTGGTCGGTTAAACCGGGGCTGAACCTTCCTTTTCTTCCTTCGTAATCCTCGCTCCAGATTCTCTATTTTTCGAAGCTGTCACTGCTCGCGTTTTCACTGAACAGCAGCAGTTTGATGTCTGTTTCTGATTCAGACTGACGCATAGGATTGTGAAAGCAATTCGTATTATCAGGCCTGAACAATCGTTGAGCAGGGGTAGTGTTCTGCTGCGCCCAACGGGACAGTTTACTTCCGCAAAATGTTAAAGATGCTGAACCTCGCCACTACAATGACTGATTTTTCGACGTATGGCTCATTTTCAGGGCATATCGGCGAATCTAAAAATCGGTACCAAGGTCAAAAGACCGTAAAAATTTGCATTTTTTCGTGCCTCTTTTTGTCTTTTTACAGCAAAAAAATACAAGCTTCATCACAATAAATATCGTTCACTCTCATCAATATTTCCCCATTTTCCTCCATTATGAAAGTCTGTAACAGTGATGAAAATTACTCTGCGGCAAGTGTTTCCTATTGGGAAATAATGAGAGTTTCCTTTCCGGAAAGAATGAATCCTATGTGAATGAGCCTTGCGGAGAGAGCGAGTATTCACCTGCAAATAATGACTAAGTTGCAGAAAAAGAGAGTGCCTGTAGTTAATTGCTCTCTCTTAAGCTGCTGATTTATTTTTATTTATTATTTTTGTTTCCATGAGGAAACAGTTAGCGTGTGTGAATGTTAGCGCTTCCACACAATCAAAATCCATCGATTTTTCAGATGGATACGTATCTTTGTTTCCCCTGGGAAACGGTCTTTTTGGTCTGAACATTAGAGGAGCATTGAATATGCAATGCGGTTAGCTCACTTTTGAGCTGGTGAATGAAGGCAACTGAGCAGCAACTGAACATGAACGATTGTGGTCGCCTGACAGGGAATATGTGCAAAAAAAGGGCGTCTGATACCCGGGATACAGGTGTTTAGCGATGATTTCAGGTATAATCGCCCGCAACATTTGTATGAAAAGAACCTCATGAATCAATATCTCGCTATTACTTCCCGTGGCCTGGAAAATCTCCTAGCCGATGAACTGTCACAATTGGGTGCCTCACAAGTGAAAGTGGTGCATGCTGGCGTGCGTTTTTCAGCTGATCAGCACACTGCTTATCGTTGTTGCATCTGGACTCGAGTAGCATCGCGCATCATTCAGATTCTGAGTGAATTCAACGTCAGAAATGATTTGGATCTTTATCTGGGTGCAACGGCTATCAACTGGGACCAGTATTTCAGTTCCAGTACACGCATTGTTGTGGATTTCAACGGTACGAACCGAGAAATACGAAATAGCCAGTACGGAGCCATGAAGGTCAAAGACGCCATTGTTGATCGTTTCGTCAAAGGTAATCAGCCTCGTCCTACCATTGACCGTGAACGCCCTGATTTGCGTATTCATGTTCGTCTGTCCAATGACAGAGCCATTGTGGGTCTGGATATGGCGGGAAGCGGCCTGCATCAGCGTGGCTACCGGACTGAAGCCGGTCAGGCACCATTACGTGAAACACATGCTGCGGCTCTGGTGATGAAAAGTGGCTGGACGCCTGAACAACCATTGCTCGATCCCATGTGTGGTTCAGGTACGTTATTGATTGAAGCCGCCATGATTGCTGCGGAGATTGCTCCCGGCCTGAAGCGTAAGCACTGGGGCTTTGAAGCACTGAAAGATTTCGATGAGCCGGCCTGGCAGGAAATCCATGCTGAAGCATCCGTGAAGGCTCGTCGTGGCGTGAGTAAAGTTACGGTTAAGTTTTATGGCCGTGAAATGGACAGACGTGTCCTGAGTATTGCCAGAGATAATGCCGGCCGCGCAGGTGTAGTTGAGCTGATGGATTTTGAATACGGTGATGCAGCGCAACTGGTTCGCCCGAAAGATTTCGAAACCGGGGTGATTTTGTGTAACCCACCGTATGGTGAACGTCTGGGAACGACACCGGAGCTGATTGAACTTTATACCGAGCTGGGTAATCGCCTGAAATTAGCATTTGCCGGTTCCACTGCCTCGATTTATTCATCTTCAAACGAATTGTTAAGCTGTATGCGAATGCGCGCAGATAAACAGTTTAAACTGCGCAATGGTGCGCTGGACTGTGTCCTGAAGACCTACAAGATCACCGCTGGTGGTGTGAAGCAGGTGGAAGGTGCTCAGGAAGGTGAGTTGGTAGAGCAGCAGGTTGCCCCGGATTTTGCGAACCGTTTAAAGAAAAACCTCTCGAAGCTGGATAAATGGGCGAAGAAGGAAAAGCTGGATTGCTATCGCGTCTATGATGCTGATTTGCCGGAATACAACGCTGCGGTCGATAAATACAAAGACTATATCGTGATTCAGGAATATGCGGCGCCGAAATCCGTTCCTGAAGAAAAGGCCCGTCGCCGTCTAATGGATATCATGCGTGCAACGATTCAGGTGACTGGTGTAGACAGCGATAAAGTCGTGCTGAAAGTACGTGAGCGTCAGAAAGGCAAAAGTCAGTACCAGAAGCTGTCCAGTGCTGCCCGTTACATGACCGTCGATGAATACGGTGTGAAACTTCAGGTCAATCTTTTTGATTACCTTGATACCGGTCTGTTCCTGGATCATAAAATCACCCGCCGCCGTTTAGGTCAGATGGCCAAGGGCAAAGATTTCCTTAATCTGTTTGCGTATACCGGTTCAGCGACCGTCCATGCGGCTTGTGGGGGGGCTAAATCGACCACGACAGTGGATATGTCGAATACCTATCTGCGCTGGGCTCAGGAAAACATGGCGCTTAACGGACAGGTGGGTCAGCAGCATGAGTACATTCAGGCAGACTGCCTGCAGTGGCTGCAGGAAGTGGATGACACTTTTGATCTGATCTTCATTGATCCGCCTACGTTCTCTAACTCAAAGCGCATGAAGCAAAGTTTTGATGTTCAGCGTGATCACATCATGCTGATGGAGAACCTGAAGCGTATGTTGCGTCCGGGCGGCCAGATTGTTTTCTCCAACAACAAGCGCCATTTCAAAATGGATGAAGCAGGGCTGCTGGCGTTAGGCCTGCAAGCGAAGAATATTTCGTCTGAGACATTACCTCAGGATTTTGCACGGAATAAACACATTCATAACTGCTGGATTATCACGCATAAGGAAGGCGGCCTCTGAGCCACCCATAACATAACTAAGGATTGTTACTTGCCTATCATCCTCTACAGTACTGAAGGGTGCCACCTCTGCGAACAGGCTTATGCGCTGCTTGCAGAGGCGGGTGTTGCCGGACAGGTTGACGTTGTTGATATTGCTTTTGATGACGGCCTGTTTTCTCGTTACGGTGTCACGATCCCTGTGGTGTCCATTGAAGCGAATGGATCTGTTTCTGAGCTTGGCTGGCCGTTTGATGCCAGCCAACTGACTAATTGGTTAAAGAGTCATGGCGTTAATTAAAATTAGTAATGCGCAGCTGGCCTATGGCGATCATCCTCTGCTGGATAACGCTGAGTTTTTGCTGCAGCCCAATGAGCGGGTGTGTCTGGTTGGCCGGAACGGTGCCGGTAAATCTACCCTGATGAAAGTCATCGCCGGTGATGTGCTGCTGGATGACGGAAGCATTCAGCGGATGAGCGAGCTGAAAGTATCGCGTCTCGAACAGGATCCGCCACGCGATGCAGACGGCACTGTGTTTGATTATGTTGCGGAAGGGCTGTCGGATGTCGGTGGTCTGCTCCGTGAATATCATCATCTGCTGGACAGTATTACCACGGACCCAAGTGAGTCGAACTTCGCAAGACTGGCCAAGGTGCAGGAGAAGCTGGATCACGCAGATGCATGGCAGTTCGATAATAAGATCACGTCGGTGCTTGAACATCTGGAGCTGAAACCGGAAATTTTGCTGACCGATTTGTCGGGTGGCTGGCAACGGAAAGCAGCACTGGCGAGAGCTCTGGTGAGTGATCCTGATATCCTGCTGCTTGATGAGCCGACGAACCACCTGGACGTCTCCACGATTGAATGGCTGGAAGGGTTTCTGAAAGACTTCCGCGGTTCCATTATCTTTATTTCGCATGACCGTGCCTTTATCCGTTCCATGTCGACCCGGATTGTGGATTTGGATCGGGGGCAGCTGAATTCTTTCCCTGGGGATTACGATAAGTACCTTGACGCGAAGGAAGAATTGCTGCGTGTTGAGAGCGAACAAAATGCTGAGTTTGATAAAAAGCTGGCTCAGGAAGAAGCCTGGATACGTCAGGGGATTAAAGCCCGTCGTACCCGTAATGAGGGGCGTGTTCGCGCGCTGAAGCAGCTTCGTGTTGAGCGAAGCGAGCGTCGCGAAGTGACGGGTAAGGCTGATATGCAGCTCCAGGAAGCACGCCGTTCTGGAAAAGTGGTCTTCGAAGCGGAAAACATCAGTTATCGCTATGATGAAAAGCCAATTATCCAGGATTTCAGTTTCAATGTGATGCGTGGTGACAGAATTGCACTGATTGGTCCGAATGGTTGCGGTAAGAGTACATTACTCAAGTTATTGTTGGGTGAACTCCAGCCGACAGAGGGGCATTTCCACTGCGGTACGAAACTCGAAGTTGCTTATTTTGATCAGTATCGTGAAATTCTGGATCCGGAAAAGACGGTTCTGGATAATCTGGCTGAGGGTAAGCAGGAAGTCGTGGTCAACGGTCGTAGCCGGCATGCGCTGGGCTATTTGCAGGATTTCCTGTTTCATCCCAAGCGTGCCCGCACACCGGTGAAGGCACTTTCCGGAGGTGAGAAAAACAGGCTGCTGCTGGCTAAATTGTTCCTTAAACCAAATAATTTGCTGGTGCTTGATGAACCAACAAACGATTTGGACATCGAAACTCTGGAACTTTTAGAAGATATTCTTGCCAATTATCAGGGCACTTTGCTCTTAGTCAGCCACGATCGACAGTTTGTTGATAATACTGTGACCACAAGCTGGATTTTTGAAGGTCAGGGTGTCATTAATGAGTACGTTGGTGGTTACCATGATGCTCAGGCCCAGAGAGAAAATTCTGCATCTCAGAGAGCAAAAGCGCAGGCTGAAGCCATTGAGGCAGAAAAGAAAAAAGCTGAGAACAAACAGCGGCAGCAGGCAAACCGTGAGAAACCGGGTAAAAAACTGTCTTATAAGCTCCAGAAGGAACTTGAAGAGCTGCCTGCTCGTTTAGAAAATTTGGAAAATGAGATTGCCGGTCTGCAGGAGAAAATTAATGATCCTGCCTTCTTCCAGAGTGCGCCCGATGATACTCAAGTGACGCTGTCACGCCTTGCCGAGGCGGAACAGGCTCTTGAAGAAGCATTTGAGCGCTGGGAAGAGCTAGAAGCAATGCAAAAGGAATCCTAATGCGACATAAGACGTTCACGTTTTCTGCACTGGCGGTGTTCATCGCCAGTGCTACACAGGCTCAAGCGGCGGTTTATGATGTCATCGAAATTACGGGTGACACGAGCGGTGTAGAGACACTGCAGTACTATGATAAAAACACGAGTACGCTGGCTGAGAAGGTACAGTTTTACGGTCAGGGGATTGAACCGTCGGCAAGCGGTGTGAACTGTTTTGAAACCAGTTGTGCTTCTACGGATCACAAACTCTACGGTGAAAGCCGTTTTGGCAGTGATGGTGTCGATATTCGTGATGAAGTCCCATTCCAGTTGGATAATTTTCAGCAGATTAACGATCAGTGGTCTCTGGAAAGGTATTGTAATTCAGCATTAGGTTTCAACACATGTGATACCTGGGCGAAGATCCGTTACTTCGGCACGGATTACAATTCAGATAATCCGGAAAATGGAGAAAGTTTTGGCGGTTTACGTCGTGAGCAGTTTGCATGGCAGAACAACTATTACGCGAATACCTTACCATTGCTTGATAATGGGTCAGATAACCTTGAACGGGTAACGACCTTTGCCAATACGGCTGCTGGATATGACTCTAGCGTGACACCGTCACTGGGTTCGCTGGTGGACAGCAGTGATCATGTCACGACGAACGCTGCCGTGAATGCGTTAGGAAGCTCGACGTTGGGAGATTTTACCCTTGGTGTCACGAGCTCTGCCTATTTCGCCAACAATAATCACTACGCACGCCAGTTTAACAAGCGTGGCTTCGTGAATGTTAATGGTAATCAGGTGTCTTTGTTGCCTGTCACCGGAAACGCTCTGGTGAAGAATATGGGCCAGACGTTAGCCTGGGATGCCGTGGAATATCCTGAAAACAGCGGTAATCTGCTGGTGGTTGGCAGCGCAGCATTTTCGCCTTCTGAACTGAATAACAACATGAAGGTGCCAGATGATGTGTCTGTGAGTCGAAGCGATCTGACGAATTGTAAAACAAATGGTGCCGACCCGAGTCAGATCTTCAATTCTTGGGCATGTCAGTTTGTTGTGTTTGCAAATGATGCCGTGTTCTGGAACGTTGACGGCAGTGCAACGAATCCAGAGGCACAGCTGTTGTCTGAAAGGGCTTCGAACCGTCCTGCACTTGATCCGGATGATAAGAACCGTTCTTTCCAGGCTTCAGCTCGGGCTGTTGCTTTAGTGAACCAAAAGCCTGTGATGGTGGGTTATACAACCGACTCTGTCGGCAATGATTATTATGCAATGCGCGCCGCTGTCTACAAGCTGAAAGACGGCGTCACAGGAACACCAACAGCTAAAGACTGGGCAGTATCCTATATCCCGAATCTGAATATTGAATCAGGGGATGAGCGTGTCTATCGCTATACGCTCGCGACGGACATTAATGAAAACGGCAAGGTTATTGGTGTTGCGAAGTCAGCACGCTCCGAAGAGCGTTCATTTGCTGAAAAGTTGTATGTATACGACGTCAACACACAAAAGTTCTCCTGGCTGGATTCTTCCGTAAGCAGCTTATTTTTTAAAGGTGCGAATGGTTTTGCCAGTGAGATTAATAACAATGACCAAATCGTTGGGTGGGTTGATACGGAGACCGTGAACCAGGTGAATGGTCGTCAACGTCGTCAACGCGCATTCACATATCTGGCTGGTAGTGACATTGTCACTGATGCATTGCCAGCGAAGTCCGCATGGTTGCTTGATGATCTGACGAACGATGATGTCCTTAGCGGTAATGCCAATAAATTCCGTATTGCGCAGGCGACCGGGATCAATGATGCCGGAGTGATTTCTGCAACGGCACTTAAATGCGAGAACGGTTTTCAAAGCCTCAGCAAAGATGCCAAGTGTGAAGGCGAAGAGCGTTTGGTCGCGGTACAGCTTGTTCCAAAAACGGATGCAAAAGTACAAGCACGTTTGGATGAAAAAGAGAAGGTCACCCGGAAAGGTGGATCTCTTGGCCTGGTGACGTTGTCACTTTTGGCGTTTTTTGGGTTACGCCGGAAACAGTAATCTTGCAAACTTTGTTTAAATTTTAATCAGGCTCACAAGTTGTGAGCCTGATTTTTTATGAAGGTTGATATCTTTCTCTAAATATCCAATCCTTAGAGGTGGAGTCACAAAAGCTCCATCATTATGTAATGGTAATGATGAATATGAATAAGGATGAGGATCGAACTATGAAGAGACAAAAGCGGGATCGTATGGAACGCGCACAATCTCGAGGCTATCAGGCTGGTTTAAATGGTCGTTCCAGTGATTCATGTCCATATCAAACAATGGACGCCCGTATGAATTGGCTAGGTGGCTGGCGTGATGCAAGAGAAGAGGTGCAATCTGGCCGCGCGAAATAAAAATAGTCTTTCACCCTCATATCCACAACCATGCAGAGCCCCTTTGGAGTAGGGGCTTTTCCTTTTCTGGATGCTGAAACGTAAAAAAGCCGCTTGAATGCGGCTTTTGAAAGATAAATAACTGAATCAGATTCAGAAATTAGAAGTGTCCTGGAACAGACCAACTTTCAGGTCTTTGGCGACATAAATTTCTTTACCGTCAACCAATACACGGCCATCTGCAACACCCATGATCAATTTACGGTTGATGACACGCTTCATCTGAATTTCGTAAGTGACTTTTTTAGCCGTCGGCAGGATCTGTCCGGTAAATTTCACTTCACCCACACCCAGTGCGCGGCCTTTACCTTCGCCGCCAATCCAGCCCAGGAAGAAACCTACCAGCTGCCACATTGCATCTAAGCCCAGGCAGCCAGGCATGACTGGGTCACCAGGGAAGTGGCAGTCAAAAAACCAAAGCTCCGGATTGATATCCAGTTCAGCAGTAATCAGACCTTTACCAAACTCACCACCTTGATCGGTGATTTCGGTAATCCGATCCATCATCAGCATGTTTGGTGCTGGTAATTGAGGACGGCCAGGACCAAATAGTTTGCCCTGGCTAGATTCGAGGAGATCGTCACGGTTATAAGAATTGCACTTCTTCATTGGATGCTTATTTCTCTTTGAAATTATTGGGGCAATTTAGCTTACACCTGTACGCTATAACAACTCGGATCAGTGGTGGCCCAACCAGTTCCTGAAAAATGACAGCCAGCCGCGGTCATCACTGTGTCCGCTATGTACATGCTCAATACGATCTGCAATGACGTCCAGCAACGTGTCTTCCTGACCGTCTTCTTTGCTTGCATCACGACTGAAAGCTTTACCCGTCAGCAGAGGCAGGGCGTCGTTCACGCTCTCTACAGCCCAGATATGGAAACGACCTTGCTGAATCGATTCCAGTACCTCATCGGAAAGACACAGATTACTGAGGTTTGTTTTCGGTAATATGACACCTTGCTGGCCAGTTAACCCGCGGTACGCACAAACCTTGTAAAAACCTTCGATTTTTTCATTAATACCACCGACGGCCTGGACACGTCCGAACTGATCGACTGCGCCGGTAACTGCAATTTGCTGATTGATCGGTTGCTGAGACAGTGCTGAAACCAATGCGCAAAGCTCTGCCAGAGAAGCGCTGTCACCATCTACTTCACTATAGGATTGTTCAAAAACAATCGATGCAGCATAGGGTAGCGGTTGATCCAAATTCAAAGCAGCACTTAAAAATGCCTGCATGATCATCATCCCTTTGGCATGGATATTACCGGCGAGCTCTGCTTTACGTTCGACATCGGAAATATCGCCGTCACCGAAATGCACGACGCAAGAGATACGGGCAGGTTCACCGTATGCTGTTGGATGGCCTGGCATCTCAACGACGGTTAAACCGTTCACCTGGCCGACTTCCTGGCCCTGGCAGTCAATGATCACTTGGCCATGATGAATATCTTCAATAGCCCGTTCAGGCAAATAAGCGCTGCGATATTCTTTGGCTTTGAGCGAACGTTGAATGTGCTCAGCATGAATTGACTGGCCTTCGGACTCGATGGCTGCTTCGCAAAGCAAACTTAAATACCAGATTGGGCAAAGGGGCAGGCGATTCTGATCTTCTTCATGGCGAGCACCTGTTCTCATCAGCAGTTTCAGTGCTTCGGTGTCTGCAATATCGGGAAGCTTTGCTTTTTGAATCATCGATTTCAGATAACCCAGATAATCCGGCAGGTTATCCTGCGCCAGGCGCATATCCTGTTCGAATTCCCCGTACATACTGAATCCGGAAGCAATATCAGGCTCAGCATTTTCAAGCTCAGCCATCAGGTATCTGTCACCAATCAATACGAGTTTTACATTCAGCGATTCTGGCGCAGGAAGTGGGTATAATTTCTTCTGAGTTACTGGTTGCCACTCAAGCTGACCATTCATCAATACGGCTTTTAATCTTGGCCACAGGCTTGGATTCGCCAGGATACTCGCCACAGAGAGGACCAGGTAACCGTTGTTGGCTTGATGAAGTAACCCGTGTTTGACCTGAGGTTTGGTCAGTTTTCCGTCTTCAAGCGGCGGGTAAACTGCACCAAACAAGTTGATTTCAGTGACGTTGTCACCTGCAATGATGACGGAGGATTCTTCAGCCGACATTTGAGGTGCGCTGTGGAAGTGATGAATTAAATCAATCACATAATCACGGTAAATTTTGTTGTCCGGAGCTGTAACCCGAAGAACTCTGGGTTGAATAGTAACTGCTGTGAATCGGCGTACAGCATCGCACAGGCGATCTTGTAAAATGCCTGTCGGTGCAGGGGGGAGTTGTGCATATTGCGCCAGAACTGATTCATACTGCGAATAGTCTGGAAGCATGGTACGCCAGGATTCTTCTTGCATATCTCGATGTAAATTCCGTTACTGTGAAAAAGACAGCAGTATAAAGGAATCGCTGTCCGCATAATAGAAGACGTTTGGATTTTGCTGGTCAGGTGAAAACGGTCAGCCAGGATTTGTGTTAGCTGGGCCTAAAAAACAAAAGGTTACTCACTGCATCATTGTGCTTCATGGGTAACTTAGTTACACTGTCACTCTATACTAATTGTAGTCTTTCACAAACTCAGATAAGCAGCGGATTATGAAATATCAGCAATTGGAAAACCTGGAAGCTGGCTGGAAGTGGGGTTATCTCGCAAAGAAATATAAGGAAGGAGAGGCTATCACTCGATACATTGACACGAGTGAAGCAGAAGCGGCTGTGCAGTCTTTTCTTGCGCTGGAACACGAGCCAACAAAAGTGCTGGAATGGATTCAAAACCATATGTCTCCGGCATTGGATAACAAAATGAAGCAGGCGATTCGTGCAAAACGAAAACGTCACTTCAATGCTGAACAGGTCCACACCCGGAAGAAATCGATTGATCTGGATTATCGGGTTTGGGAAAAGCTGTCTGATAAATCCAGAGAGCTAGACTGTACGCTATCCGATACGATTGAGTATCTGCTGAGTGAGAGTAGTAAGTCGCTGGAAGCCAATAAAAAAGTTCAGGACATCAAACAAGACTTAAGTAAATTGCTTCAGCTTGATTGATTCGCTATACCTAATATCAGGCGCTGTTTGTTAGAGGATGGAAACAATGGAATATGTGTTTTTACTTGCAATCGCAGTACTTATCCTGGTTTTTAAAGATCGTCCGGTGATGGTGTTAACCTTTGAGCAAGGGGAGTTGGTCAAAACGAAAGGGAATATCCCAGCTGGCTTTTTAAATAGCTGCAAAGATATTGCTCATAGAGAGCCTTTTAATGGAAAAGTCAAGGTGTATAAAAACCGTTTTACGACGAAGTTGATTTTTTCCAGAGATGTACCGGTCAAAGTAAAACAGAAAATCCGTAACGTGTTCCCGTTTACAAACAGTAATAAAAAGGTGGGGCATAAACGCGCATGAAATGAATCTAAGGTCTGAATACCCAACAGACCTTTTTTTGTTTTATCTTAGCGCACTATAACTTCATTTTCTATTTAACAGTATAAATGACATTCACACTGAACCGCTAGCCTTGAGCACTCATTTGGCGACTTTGATGTACTTTCTCCAGGCATTGGTTCAGTTTCTTCATTGAAAGTGGTTTTACAATATAGCCGTCAGGTTTATGGGATATCACTTTTTTCACGGTCTCTATTTCACTTTCTCCTGTAACAATGATCACCGGTAAATGAGGGAAGTCCTGTTTAATTTGTGTCAGCAAGGGAATGCCGTCGAGGGGAACGTTAAGGTTCAGGTCAAGAAATACACAGTCGAGTGAATGACCAACCAGTTTGGATTTAGCAAAGATGGCTTCGGCCTGACTAGTTGAACCTGCATAAAGAAGCGTTTTTGGTTGGGCGCTGTTTCTCAGAAGTTGTGCTAAAATCTGCGCCATCACTTTGTTATCTTCAATAATCAGCACATTCTTCATCCACAGCCATCCTTTTCTTTTTATGGGTTTTTATTTACTTAGATACTAGAAAAGATTTCATCGACAATCTAGGAAATTTGGGCATTACTTATTGCATCTAATGCACCATAACTTATTTTTTAGCAAAAATATAAACAAGTTCACAGTACAAAATGATACAAACATTAATTACATCATTATCTAGCTTAAACAGGGAACATCTCTGCTGAACTGAATGATTGCTGAAAGTTTAGATATTCCTCACGATATCTATCAACCCAAGAGAGGGGCATCCCAGTAAAATGGTATGTTTGTCATAAACATGGTTTCAAACTCAGCCATCATCACTCAATGTATCAGGTGTGACCTTGTCAATGCAGACTTCTCCACTCGCTTATTTGAAATATTATCGGCGCTGTTATCGTGAAGACAGTCATGATCTTTCTTTGTCGAATGTCTTAAAAATTCGGCAGGATAGAAGGCTATGGATTCGAGAAGAAGAAAACCTGCTCACCGGTAAATTACCCAGGCAACCTGTCGTCGAAACAATTGCGGAAGAGATGGCAAAACAAGCCGATCTGTATCGAAGAGAAAAGCGTTTGATCTACGGCAGTCTGATGATCAAAGGTCAGATAAATATTACGAATGGTTTTGCTGCACAACGACAGCTGTTTTCGCCATTAATTTATTTGCCGGCTGAACTGGTTCTTGATGATGTCGAACACAGATGTGTTCAGGTTGATGTGACTGACATTCGAGTAAACAACGCGCTCCTGAGGCAAATACTTAGCCCTAAGATTGATCCGCAGGTGATTGATACATTTCCAGAACCAGTGTTTCCGCTGACCGACATTTATATTGCCCAAGTCGGACACTGGTTGGGGACACATTGCCAGGTTCAACGCCTTGAAAGTTTAGCCAGATGGCCGATTTTAGAATGCGCATCAGAGACAATGAAAATGTCCGGCACGGATAACATTGAGCTGGTGTGTGCCAGCGGACTCTTTCTTGCAGACAGAAGCCGAGGGAGTCGGGGCGTTTTACATGAATTGAATCTGATGCAACAACGGCAATCGCTTTCTCAGCCATTAATGCAATTGTTTCATTTAGAAAGCCATCGTGAGAAGCAACAAAGAAAAACAACATCTCACGTATGCCATTTACCATATCAGTTGAGTTTGCCTCAGCAACAGGCCTTGAAAAATGCTGCGCTCCAACCTTTAAGCATCCTGTCCGGACCTCCAGGCACTGGGAAAAGTTTTACCATTGCTGCGATGGCTATCGACCGTATGATGCATGGTGAATCTGTTTTAATCGTAGCTAAAACAGATCAGGCCATTGATGTGATTGCGGAAAAACTCCGGGATGGTTTTGGTCTTGAAGGTGGCTTTGTTCATGCTAACAGCACATCCTTTAATAAAACGATGCGCCAGTATCTGGAGAGTATTCTGCTGTCCGGCCAAAGAGTGACGGCGTCACAAAATGATAACTCTGCACAGCAGTTGAAACAGACAGGTGCTGAACTCGCAAAGGCTGAAAAAGAGTTTTCACGAGCTTTATGGATTGCTCGTTACGCAAGCGGACATAACTCCGGAACCTGGTTACAAAAACTCAAAGCAAATTTTCTGAGTCGTTTTATTAGAGAAAGTGCGTTATGGGAAACACAAGAGACACTGCAACGTGCCACACAAGTTTACAACAGCCTGGCGATGTCAGAAATTAACCGGACCAGGAATGAACAACTGGCTGATGTGCTTCAGACACAGCGCAGGACAATGCATCAGTTCTGGGATGCATTGAAAGCAAGGAACTCGAAGACTCAAGAAGAACGTTTCAGGGATACCGATTTTACAACGATAACGACAGCATTACCGATTTGGCTGGTTACAGTAGATGAATTGAGCCAGTCTTTACCGTTGCACGAATCCTTATTTGATGTGGTCATTTTTGACGAAGCGACCCAATGCGATATCGCAAGCGCGCTGCCGGCACTTTATCGTGCCAAGCGGGCGGTTGTTGCAGGTGATGTGAAGCAACTCCGTCATGTTTCTTTTCTTTCTCGCGGCCAACAGAACAAATTCTGGCATGAAGAAGGCTTACCAGAACATTTGTTAGAGAACTTCGCTTATCGCGATAAGTCACTGCTGGATTGTGTGTCTGCCAGTTTATCCAATCAAAGTGCTGTGACGTTTCTGGATGAGCACTACCGGAGCCAAGCCGATCTGATCAGATTCAGCAATCAATACTTCTATGGTAATCGTCTGAAAATCATGCAGGCACGCCCGGGGGGCTCACAGCAACCTGCATTAGAATTTATTTATTTGCCAGAAGGCCAACGTACTAAAACAGGGCGTAACTCAGCAGAAAAAGAAGCTGTGATTACTTTAATTCAATCTTATCTTGATGCTTTTCGAAACGCGGTGTACCCACCAAAAATCGGAGTCATCTCTCCGTTCAGAGAACAGGCTGCTTTTATTGAGAAAGCGGTAGAGAAAGAGTTTTCGTATGAAGTAATACAACGGCATGCGCTGCGGGTCTCAACGCCTTATGGATTTCAAGGTGAAGAGCGTGACATCATGATTCTGTCGATGGCTGTAGATGAAAACAGTGCTCGGGCTGCAGCATACTTAAATCGGGAGGATATGTTTAATGTCATGGTGACCCGCGCAAGGAAGTCACAGGTCATCTTTCATTCGTTCATTCCCGAAGTGTTGAGTCATCAGAATTTGCTCCGCCAGTATCTTGGCTTTTCTCATGACGATAAAGCTACAACGACGCAGCAAAACGCGGAATCATTTATCTGTGATTTCACTAACCAGATCAAACAAGCGCTGGAACGGGCAGGGATTCAGTATTGGGTCGGCGCTTTTGTTGCAGGCGAAAATATTGACGTGATCTGTCAGCATGGAGAAAGCACGCTAGGCCTCGATTTAATCGGTTACAGTGGCGATTTTGAAGGATACTTTGACCTCAATACTCACAGAACCTTCCAGCGCGCCGGACTGCAAGTACTCCCGGTACCATTCCAGCTATGGCAATCTGACCCTGAACGTGTCCTTCGTGAAATTAAAAATCGCTTAAGTATAAGCTAGCTAGGTTACCGCGTAACTTTTTGTGTAAGGTTCCGTCCAGTATTGGCTGATGCTGATAATATTGGAAATGATCGCGTTATTTCCTGAGAAATCATTTATCAATGAGTTTGATTCTTTGCTTGGACAGACATCAGATTATTGCCTCTGGTCAGAAATAATGGTCATCATCTAAGTGAGCCAACCCGATAAATCCATGAAGCTCTGAAACTGTCAGTCATTCGTATCTAACACATTTACCTGGTCATACATTTGGATTCCTTGGAGCATAATTAGGATATACGCTGGTAAGCAGCACCTAATTCAATGAAGCGTTTGATCAAACGATAAACTTGGCGCGGACTCAGTTTAAGTAAACCGGCAGCCTCAACACCGGTGAGCCGTTTGTCACAGATGTCTTGGATAAGCTCGATTCTCAATAATTCATTATCAGTCATGGTTAATAGCATCCACGGGCTCCAAACTCGGTAAAGAAAGCATGTTTTGAAGCTAGAACAACATGACATTTCAATCTGGCTCAAACCTGACACTTCTAACTAGATCTTACAACTCAAGTGCGCATAACATAGATTATGTTAAATGATGTGTCCGGAGGAAGTTATACTTTTTATATCCTGCCTACTCCTATTCTCAGATGGTCTTGGTTCTGACATGTTTGAGCAGCAATTTAACCATAATTGGATTTACCATAAAATAGGTAATTCACACTATGATTTAAGCTCTGCTGCAAATGTTAGTTTGCCTGGTCCTTCAATCTTAAGTGGAATAACCAGACAGACAAACGCCTAGCGTTTGTCTGTGGAAAGATGAGAATTATTCTGTCACCGAAACAATTTCAGCATACTCACTTAACATTTTATCAAGTTCCGGAACGCGGATTGGTTTTGCTAAAAATCCATCCATTCCAGCTTCCCGGTACTCGACCTGATCAGAATGCATGGCGTTTGCCGTCAAAGCGATAATCGGAAGATCGCACTGTTTTTCTCTGAGCTTTCGGGTTGCTTCCATACCGTCCATAACAGGCATGGAAATATCCATCAGAATCAAATCGAATTGTGTTGGCGATGCCAGAACCATATCCAAAGCCATCTGGCCATGATCGGCAACCTGTACTTTGTGTCCTCGCTTCTCGAGCATTAGTTTTGCGACCATCTGGTTTGTCTTGCTGTCTTCGGCCAACAAAATAGAAAGCGATCGACTCTGAGTGGTTTTGGGTTTCAGTGCCTGTTCTTCTTGCTGTGTTTCAACCACAGTGATCGGCAAGAAAACAGTAAAGCAGCTTCCTTGCCCGAGCTGACTTTGAAGTGAAATTCTTCCCTGCATTTTCTCAATGAGATGCCGGCTAATTGCCAAACCAAGACCCGTGCCGCCGTAACGCCGAGTGATGCTGCCATCTGCTTGCACAAATGGATTGAACAGATTCTTCTGTGCTTCTGCAGAAATACCAATGCCCGTATCAATCACTTTTACCGTGACTTCATTATTCTCTGTTGCGACAGCAACTTTGACTGAACCCTGATCCGTAAATTTAATGGCGTTCCCGATCAAATTGAACATGACCTGGGTGACACGGTTTTTATCACCAAGCATCCTTGCCGGCACAGCTGGATCAACACTGACACTCAGAGTGATATCTTTCTTCATGGCCTGATCTTCAAGCTGCTCAACCACAAGACTGACGCAATCCGTAACAGACATCGGCTCCAGATATAAATCGAATTTGCCAGATTCAATACGGGACAAATCCAGAATGTCATTAATAATAGTCAGAAGAAGCTGGGCAGACTGCTCCATCTGATTGATCCATTTCAATTGATTGGCATCGAGGCCTGAATCAGCCAGTGTATCCATCAAACCAAGAACCGCATTCAACGGAGTACGTATCTCATGGCTCATCATCGCCAGAAATTGTGACTTGGCTGCGTTCGCTGATTCCGCTTGTTGCCGGGCCTGTTGTAACTCAACCAGCCGTTGCTTCTTGTTGGTAATGTCTTTCGCCGTACCCCGGTAGCCTCTTAACTCACCATGCTTATTGAAATATGGACTGGCACTGAAACTAATCCATGCCCCACCCTCAATGCCTGGTAACTGCCATTCAAGATCTTCAAAATCTTCATTTTTAAGCAGCTTGTGCCGCAGCTTAGTCTGAAAATCTTTGTCGTCATCAAATAAATCCAAAAGGCTTTTTTTATCAATCACGTGGTTGGACAGATCAGGAGCCGAAATGTAGGTAAAACGAAATTCTGTG
Organism: Photobacterium sp. R1; assembly: GCF_054600795.1. Taxonomy (NCBI): domain Bacteria; kingdom Pseudomonadati; phylum Pseudomonadota; class Gammaproteobacteria; order Vibrionales; family Vibrionaceae; genus Photobacterium; species Photobacterium sp. R1. The sequence continues at coordinate 329,729 of NZ_BAAHZP010000005.1, read as the reverse complement.
TCGATCTCCCAAAACCAGTCACCAACTGTATTCGCAAAGTCTTTGAATCGTTGCTGGCTGTGTAGCAGTTCTTGTGTTCTGACCGTGACCAGAGTTTGCAGTCTTTCCCGGTAATCGATATCAATGATGGCACGCTCAAGTAACGGTCTGAAACGCGCGAGAACCCTTTTACAGGCGGAACCAAATTGTCCTGGTTCAGAATGAATAAACAGGAGTAACGCATCTCCGGAGCTGACTTTGACGCCGGTCATCAAAACGGAACGACATAAGGCAAGTTTATCTTTTGATAACCTCTTGAATTCAGAAACCTGTGCAGGATCAAACAGCGCGATACTTTCACCATTAATCGCCCGGATAAAGGTTTGATTGACTTCCCAGTTGCAGCCTTCGAAATGAACACAGGTCGTGACGAGCTCTTCAAGTTGAGAGGATTCATCTTCACGAGTCAGAACCAAGGCGTGTTCAAAACCAATGTACTTACGCAAAACGGCCAGCAGACTGTTAAATACCTGACGCTTATTATTTGCGCCAGCCATTGCAGACATGCCAGCCAGAATTGCCGAGTATTCGTCTCTGAGTTGTTTTTCCCGTTCCTGGCTTCTCAGCAATGCAAGCAGGGTTTCCTGTAAAGTCTCTGTTTCTTTCCCTGTCATGCTTTTCATTCCCGGTAAAATAAAACTTTAGATATCATCAAATTGCCGTGCTCATTCTCACCACCAACAAACTGCCCCTGCTCACCGAAGGTAAATGGACAAATATATGGCGCGTCACACATAGCCTGCCGCATTTTTTCAGCAACCTGCGCCATTCTTGGCTTCACCTGAAGCATACAGCCTGCACAATAAATACTGATGCCACCAATCGCCTCAATTTGATGATGACTTTCTACCAGTCCGCCAACATCACGACCGGCACGGTTCACCAAATTGTCTTCTGTGCCCGTCATCAGATAAAAACGTTCTCCTTCCTTTATAGAAGCAAATAACGTAATTCCGCCACGTTCAGTAACTGAATTGGGATGAGCCAGTTTAAAATAAGGTAAATCATGTAAGATTCCGGCAACCCGCCCCAACGGGTACAAGGCCGAAAGAGACATGATCGATTCGTTGTAGTTTAACGAATGCTCTATCCATTCCTCATAGACTTCTTTAGCGGGCCGGTGATCAAGTTCGATCAGTTCCCTGCCGTCAATCTTAGTCGCAACAGCAGACAGCCCTGTTTTCGCATACCCGGAATGAAATGAAAAACTGACTTCGCAAGTTGGATAGAAGACACTGACTGCGACCCCTTCAGAAGAGGTATGGTCCTGAGTAAAAAGCTGCCATTGACCTGCAACATTTGCATCGGCTGCACTGCCGCCGATAATGGGAACCGGCGTACCGAACTCCTGAGAGATTGCTTCGATCGCTTCTTCTTCTGCGCCCGGGCTGGCGTGCAATAAAATCATTGAAGGCAGCTCGCCTAAACGGCCCGTGTTTTGGATTGCTTTTAATACGGCTTGCCGGGCCATTTGCCCTGGCCTTTGGTGTGTGGAAACCAATGCCGAGCCATAAGCGCCGTTAAAATCAAAAACGGCCCAAAGACCAATCACGGTATCAGGAAAATATCCTAATTCTGTCAAAATGCCCTGGCAGGATGAACACCCTAAGATCTGAGTATCAGGGAAGTCGGCAACGAGCTGCTGCCTGATGAGATTGGCATCTTCATGTCCGGAAAAGTAAACCAGCAGAAGGCTGGGACGAACCAGCCTGGCTTTGAGTTTTTCAACGGCTTCGCCAATTGCTGACTCTGTATCACCCAAGGTGGAGTAACTGGTAAGGATTTCCATGCTTCATTCGCGGCTGTTAGTGTATCTTCCTCATGATAGACAGTTTCAATTTGAGGATCAGCAGACGATTGAATTTTTATTAAAAAATCTCTTAAGTCTGCGGACAAGCTACCGTTATTACTAGGTAGCAATTCTTCACAGAGCAGATACGGACATGACAAAGCAACCAGTAATCATCGTAACAGAAGGAACAACAGCGTTAGGCAAACGTATCTGTAAAGAGATCGCAGCGACGCAGTCGATTGTCATCGTGTTAAGTAATGATGAAAATGCAGGTTATGACCTCGTGGCAGAGGATCCGAGAGTGCGGTTCCGAAAGGCTGATTGCTACAAAGAGTCTGACATTCAATCTGTGGTGCAAGAAATTCAGTCGCAGTTTGGTCGACTGGATGCATTAGTAAATAACCCGCCACTGACTCCGCCTGGTCATGATATCTCGTTCACAGAGCTGGATCTGTTCGACTGGAATCAGGCCTTACATCAACAGATAACTGCACCACTGTTTACAGCCAGACTGTGTTTTCCCTTACTCAAAACAACCCAGGGTGTAATTGTCCATGTCGTTCCTACCCCGCAGGACACAGCAGTGAACAATGAAGTACTCTCCGTCTGCAGTCATGGTTTGATCGGCCTGACTGAGTCGATGGCGAACAGTTTGTCGCCAGATGTCAGGGTACATGCTGCTTGTTACTCTCTGAACAGTAAAAACGATGATAAAACTGATGCAAATCAATTTAGTGATGTCGCGGCTATGGTACGTTTTTTAGTTAGCAAAGAAACTGCTCACATGAATGGTCAGGTCTTTAAAGTATCAAATCGAGTTTTTGATAAAAAAGCCATTTAAACTCATCATCAGAAATCAAATCATGAAAAGTTGATTAAAATAATCATATCTACATGTTTAATATGAATTATTTTGATCTAAAAAATCAATATATAAACACCTTCGTCAGACTCAATTCTGACTTTCCATCCTGAGGTCATCGCAGAGCTTTCAGGCAGAGAAAAGTTACCTTGTATGAAATACTTAGTAACATTTAAAACAATAGTCTCTGCCTGAGTGACATTTGCGGGGGAAATCAGCACCGCATGAGACACAACAAAGTCCAAAGGCAACTGCAACTGGTATTGATTCCCCCCTTTTTCAGGAAGCTGAATTAAGCGAATTTCCATCTTCCTTTTTGATATATCTTCAACACATTCTCCCGACTCCTTTTGGCAAAAAACAGAGACTTCCTCTGCAGGCCTCACCTCTTTATATGTAATTGTTCTCCATACAAATGCTGTGATCAGCACAGCAAGTAAGACCAGAATTTGAATCAGTCGGGCTTTTGTTAATTTTTGAGCTGCCATGATTGTATACATTTCCCATGTTACAGAGTTCAAACTTTTCACATAAAAATAGTGAGCGATAACAAGTGCGTTGCCATCGCACTGTCATTCATTTCTCATCTCAAGTATTATGCGTGCTGAAAATGCCACTTTTACAACAAAATAGCAATTTCTGTGTCGAATTGGTTATAAAAACAACACAGCATATAGCTAAGCTTTGGGTGGCATTGCGAAATGAAGTTGTTCGCAAAGAAACAAGAGTGTAGTTGAAAATTTTTAGTGGAAGCATGCAACATGAGCCAAGTAAAGCAGCTTGATCAAAACTACAACTATACGGTCGTTCGTCAATTCACTATAGCCACCATACTGTGGGGAATTGTCGGAATGAGCGTTGGTGTATTTATTGCCGCTCAGTTGGTATGGCCGGCACTTAACTTTGACACCCCTTGGTTGACATACAGCCGTCTGCGTCCGCTGCATACCAATGCAGTGATTTTCGCATTCGGTACCAGTGCGCTGTTCGCGACATCCTATTATGTCGTTCAACGTACATGTCAAACCACGTTGTTTGGTGGCAAGTTAGCGTCGTTTACCTTCTGGGGCTGGCAAGCCGTCATCCTGTCAGCAGCGATTTCGCTGCCAATGGGATTCACAACCAGTAAAGAATATGCTGAGCTGGAGTGGCCAATCGATGTGCTGATTGCTGTCGTATGGGTTGCTTACGCTGTCGTATTCTTCGGGACCATGATTAAACGAAAGACCTCCCACATTTATGTGGCAAACTGGTTCTTCGGTGCCTTCATCCTGACAGTGGCTGTGCTGCACATTGTAAATAGTATGGCAATTCCGGTCTCTATGACGAAGTCATACTCGGTTTACTCTGGTGCTGTCGATGCCATGGTTCAGTGGTGGTACGGTCACAATGCAGTAGGTTTCCTCCTTACTGCCGGCTTCCTGGGAATGATGTACTACTTCGTTCCTAAGCAAGCTGGTCGTCCTGTTTATTCCTACCGCTTGTCTATCGTGCACTTCTGGGCACTGATTTCTCTGTACATCTGGGCTGGCCCTCACCACCTGCACTACACCGCTTTGCCAGACTGGACTCAGTCTCTGGGTATGGTGATGTCTCTGGTACTGTTTGCACCATCATGGGGTGGTATGATCAACGGTATCATGACGCTGTCAGGTGCATGGCATAAACTGCGTTATGACCCAATCCTGCGCTTCCTGGTTGTTTCTCTGTCGTTCTACGGCATGTCAACCTTCGAAGGCCCAATGATGGCAATTAAGACAGTCAACGCCCTGTCCCACTATACCGACTGGACAATTGGCCATGTACACTCCGGTGCATTAGGCTGGGTTGCAATGGTTTCCATTGGTTCGGTTTATCACCTGATTCCAAAACTCTTTGGCCAAGAACGTATGTACTCAATCAAACTGATTAACGTGCATTTCTGGCTGGCAACTATTGGTACAGTTCTGTACATCGTTGCAATGTGGATCTCTGGTGTGATGCAAGGTCTGATGTGGCGTGCGGTGAATACTGACGGTACGTTGACTTATAGCTTTGTTGAAGCCCTACAAGCATCTTATCCGTTCTACTTCGTGCGTTTCTGCGGTGGTTTGGTCTTTGTAACAGGCATGCTCTTAATGGCTTACAACGCATATAAGACGATTGTCGCACCCAAAGACAGCCTGAAAGCCGTAGAGCAACCAGCTTAAGGAGTACAACAGATGAGCTTTCGTCACGAACTTGTAGAAAAAAATGCTGGTTTGCTGGCCATTCTGATTGTCATTGCAATCAGCTTTGGTGCCCTGGTTGAAATCACACCGCTGATTTATCAGGAGCAAACCACTGAGCCTGTTGAAAACCTGCGCCCATATACCGCCCTGGAAATGGAAGGCCGTGATATTTACATCCGTGAAGGTTGTACCGTATGTCACAGCCAGATGGTTCGTCCGTTCCGTTCAGAAACAGAACGTTACGGCCATTATTCCGTTGCCGGTGAAAGTGTTTGGGAACACCCATTCCTGTGGGGTTCAAAACGTACAGGTCCTGACCTGGCGCGTGTTGGTGGTCGTTATTCAGATGAATGGCATCGTGTCCACCTTCGTAACCCACGCGATGTCGTTCCTGAATCTAACATGCCTGGTTTCCCTTGGCTGGAAACGAACACGTTAGATGGAAAAATCACCTCTAAAAAGCTGGCATTATTCCGTGATAAGTTCGGTGTTCCCTACACTGATGAGCAAATCGCAAAAGCTGGTGATGATGTGAAAGGCAAGACTGAAATGGACGCACTTATTGCTTACCTTCAGTCGTTAGGTCACGCGATGAAATAAGGAGGCACCATGGATATTGGAACCATTCATAGCATTTGGACAGTCATCCTGTTCGCTAGCTTTATTGGTATTGTCCTTTGGGCCTACAGTAAACGCCGTAAATCTCAATTCGACGAAGCTGCAAACCTTGTGTTTGCCGACGAAGAACTGGATATGGCCACGCGTGAAAAAGACAGGAGCAAATAAGAATGTCTACGTTTTGGAGTATATGGGTCTCAGTCATCACGCTTGGCACCTTAGCCGCGATGGCAGGTCTTCTGATCTGGTGTAGCCGCGACAAAATGGGTGTAGAAGAAGGTGAAGACATGGGACACGAATACGATGGTATTCGTGAAATTAACAACCCACTGCCTAAGTGGTGGTCTTACATGTTTTGGGGGACCATCATTTTCTCACTGGCTTATCTGGCGCTTTATCCGGGCTTAGGTAATTTCAAAGGTTTGTTTGGTTGGCAGAGTTCAGATCAAACAGTTCGTACTGTCGCTGAGTCAAAAGCTTCTATTGCAAACGCCCAGCAACAACAAGAGCTGAACCAGTATGCCAAAGAGCTGGGTGATGCTGAGCAAGCCTACGGTGAGCTGTTTAAGACACTGGCTTATGATGAGTCTGGTAATCATCTTCGTCCAATCGAAGCGATTGCAGCAGATTCGGAAGCCCGTCGTGTTGGCCAGCGTCTGTTCCTGCAGAACTGTGCTCAGTGCCATGGCTCTGATGCTCGTGGTCAGCAAGGATTCCCGAATCTGACAGACAACGACTGGCTGTACGGTGGTGAACCTGAGACGATCAAGACAACCATCATGCATGGCCGTCAAGGTGCAATGCCTGCGTGGATTGACACTTTAGGTGAAGACGGTGTACAAGAAGTAGCCAGCTATGTTCTTAGCCTGTCTGGACGTAAAGTAAATGCCAAAGAAGCTGCTGCAGGTAAACAACGCTTTGTTGTCTGTGCTGCCTGCCATGGTACTGACGGTAAAGGTAACCCGGCTTTCGGTGCACCTGACCTGACAGATAACACCTGGCTGTTTGGCGGTTCACGTCGTGCGGTTGTTGAGACGATCACTCACGGTCGTCAAGGTGTTATGCCAGCATGGGAGCATATTCTGGGTGAAGAAAAAATCCAGCTTATCTCTGCATATGTCTGGGGTCTGAGCAACAGCGAACAGTAATTCATATTTCTGTTACGAATCAGTTGATTGTTGACGTTTGCTGACAATTTCACTGAAGATATGCCACTGAGCCCCTGCTAAAATCAGGGGCTCTTTTTATAGATTCGATAAAGGATTCACAATGCAAAAACCATGGTATAAGCAGTTTTGGCCTTGGTTCATAATTGCGATCCCAACCATCTCTGTCGTCTACAGTATGACGGCACTGTATGTCTTCTCGCAGAACAAGGTCGATTTAGTTGCTGAGGATTATTACAAGAAAGGAAAAGGAATCAATCAGGACTTTTCCCGACTTCGTGTTTCTGACGCTCTGAAAATCCAGGCGAATATCAGCGTGAGCGACACCGATATCGTTCTCCGTCTGAACAAGGGTGAATTGAAGTCCTTCCCGACTTTACGTGTGATGTTTACGCACCGAACGCTGGCTGAAAAAGACTTCACTCAAATGATCAGCCCGGATATGCAAGGGAATTATCGTTTCTCCGCTCCGGAGTCAATTGACGGTCCCTGGTTTGTTGAAGTTGAGCCTTTCAAAGGCGACTGGATGCTGAATGGTCGTTTGAATCTCCCCTCATCTGACCCGATTCCACTTTATGGACAGAAGCAAAGATGAGTGAATCTTGCTACCACTGTGGTGATCCGGTTCCACAAGATACTCATTTGAATGTCGAGATCCTGGGAGAGGCACGAAGTATGTGCTGCCCGGGATGCGAAGCTGTTGCACAGACTATCGTCGATAGTGGTTTAACATCTTATTACGAGTATCGTACAGTCACAGCAGATAAAGCCGATTTGGTGCCTCAGCAACTACAATCTTTGTCTCTCTACGATAACGAAGATATTCAGCAGGATTTTGTCCGATCCAGTGAGAATGCAAACGAAGTGACATTGTCACTCGAAGGTGTCTCTTGCGCGGCCTGTGCATGGTTGATTGAAAAGCAGCTCAAACGTGAACATGGGGTGCTCAATATTCGGGTAAACACAACGACGCATCGTGCCTTGCTCAGTTGGGATCCTGCTCAAGCAAAACTCAGCCAACTCTTATCTGCGATACATCGTCTCGGGTACAAAGCGGCTCCTTTTGAAGCTGATAATCAAGAACAGCATTACCATCAGACAATGAAGAACTACCTGTACCGGCTGGGCATTGCTGGTCTGGCAACGATGCAAGTCATGATGCTGGCGGTAGCGCTGTACTTTGAAGTTTTCGGTGATCTTGATGAAAGCTTCAGAAATTATTTCCGCTGGGTAAGCCTTTTATTTGCAACCCCTGTCCTGCTCTATTCTGCATTACCCTTTTATCTCAATGCCTGGCGGAATCTGAGAGCCAGAGCACTGGGTATGGACGTTCCCGTCTCTATCGCTCTGATTTTTGCTTACGTAGCCAGTTTTTATGCAACAGTCACAGAGAAAGGTGAAGTCTTCTTTGAATCCATTTCGATGTTCACTTTCTTCTTATTGATTGGGCGTTACCTGGAAATGCGAGCAAGGCGTAAAGCTGCTGCTGCCAGTGCGAATCTGCTCAAACTTATCCCGGCCATGGCCAATCTCGCCGATGGCAGTCAGATTGCAGCAAAAAGTCTGAAAGTAGGTGACGTTGTCACCATTCTGCCCGGAGAGAGCCTACCTGCAGACGGCGTGATTGTTTCAGGAAGCAGCGTGATTGATGAATCCATGCTGACAGGCGAGCCGTTACCTGTCCGCAAAATCCGTGGTGAAGATGTCTACGCAGGTACGATAAATGGTGATGGCAACCTGAATATTCAAGTGACCCAGGATCGCCAGCATTCTCTGATCTCGAATATTATTCGACTCCAGGATGAAGCTCAGGCATCAAAACCCAAGATTGCTGAATTAGCTGATGTTGTCGCGCGATATTTTGTTGCCACAATCCTGATGATTGCAGCCGGCACCTGGCTATACTGGCATCAGACCAGGCCCGACGATGCCCTTTGGATTACACTGGCTGTTTTGGTCGCCACCTGCCCTTGCGCTTTATCGCTGGCAACACCGACAGCGCTGACGTGTGCAACGTCCCGCCTTGGACGTCTCGGTATTTTGTTAAGACGCGGCCATGTTCTGGAAACCTTATGTAATATCAATCAGCTTGTGATTGATAAAACCGGGACCCTCACAGAAGGCAATGTCCGAATTGTAACAACGGCGTGTTTCTCTCACCAGAGTGAAGCTGAAGTTCTTTCAATCTCAGCCGAACTTGAACGCTTTGCGAATCACCCGATTGCCAGAGCATTTTCATCTCACCGAAACTCCGATTTTTCGTTTGATGAGGTGATCAATGAAGTCGGTTTTGGGCTGAAAGGATATCGCAATGGCCAGGAGTGGCGAATTGGTAAAGCATCATTTGCGCTTTTTAATCAAGCCCAGATGCCAACCGAAGAGGATTTTCAGGTCTGGCTGACTTGTGATGGGCAGGCAATCGCCGCTTTCAAACTGGATGATCCGATTCGCCCTGACAGTAAAGCATTAATCAGTGCCTTTCAGTCGGAAGGAATTCAGGTCACCATGCTGACAGGTGATCATTCAGACAACGCTACACGCGTCGCTGAACAACTCGCTGTCGATAAGCTGGTAAGCGGGGCGACACCACAAGGCAAACTGAATTATCTGCAGGAACTGGATAAGCATCAGATTACTCTGATGATTGGTGATGGTGTCAATGATGCGCCTGTGTTGGCTGGAGCGCATTTGTCACTGGCGATGGGCAGCGGTACTGACATTGCAAAATCGTCTGCAGATATGGTGCTCTTAGGAGACCACCTCAGCCGGATACTGGAAGCACGCAAACTTGCGATGAAAACACGCAAGATCATACGCGAGAATCTGTCATGGGCGTTAGGCTATAACCTTGTTATTCTACCCTTGGCGGTTGCAGGTCTGGTTGCCCCTTACATTGCGGTTTTGGGCATGTCGGCCAGTTCCATCATTGTTGTGTCCAATTCACTGAGGTTATTAAAAGAAGATGGCTAGCCTTTATCTGCTGATTCCAATTGCAATCATTTTCGTCTGTATTGCGGTTGCTGTGTTTATCTGGGCAGTGAAATCAGAACAGTTTGAAGACCTCGAAAGACAGGGGTATGACATTCTGTTTGATGAAAATGATGACAATTCAAAGCCTAATCATCTTTCCAAAGCGTCTGAGGCAGAGAAAAAACAGTGACAACAGATTTCTTTGCCGCTTTTGCGATTGGCCTGCTGGGTGCAGGCCATTGTCTTGGCATGTGCGGCGGTATTGCTGCTGCCATCACGCTTGGTATGCCAGGTCAGCAACAAGGCCAGCGCTTTCCTTTCCTGTTGTTGTATAACGCTGGTCGTCTGGCTTCTTATGCGACCGCAGGTGCGCTCATTGGCGGCGCCGTCGCTGGCATGGCATCGTTCAGTGGCATCAGCTCCGCCCTTCTCTATCTGCGTCTGTGCGCGGCTCTGATGATGATCCTGCTGGCGCTTTATATTGGCCAATGGTGGCAAGGCATAACTAAAATCGAATTTTTAGGGCAATCGCTGTGGCGCCGCATTTCACCTTTTGCGAAATCGATGTTGCCGCTGAAATCCCCCTTTGCTGCTTTTCCCTTTGGTCTCATTTGGGGCTGGCTCCCCTGCGGTTTGGTTTATTCGACACTCAGCTGGGCAGCTGTCGCCGGAAATGCTGTTTCGGGTGCGATGGTTATGCTGGCATTCGGACTGGGAACCCTGCCCGCAATGCTACTGGTTGGCACCATGGCGGAAAGGCTCAACCATTGGCTGTCGAATCATATATTTAAAAAAACCAGTGCATTTATATTATTGAGCTATGGAATTCACACAGGTTATGTAGCAATCACACAGTTTTCGTGATGTTTTATACTCGTCATCGTGAATAAGAGTATGTTAAAGTGAGTCCAGTATCCGAACTTGGTTAGGCCACAGTTTATGAATTCAGATAAAATCCCTACAAAACGTGTGCAGTCTGGTGGATGTGCAATCCATTGCCAGGATTGTAGTATCAGCCAATTATGTATTCCCTTCACACTCAATGACACTGAGCTTGATCAACTCGACAGCATCATTGAGCGTAAGAAGCCAATTCAGAAGGGACAGGAACTGTTCAAAGCCGGGGATGAACTTAAATCGCTGTATGCGATCCGTTCAGGCACAATCAAAACTTACACAATCACAGAACAAGGTGATGAACAGATTACTGCTTTCCATCTTGCAGGTGATCTGGTGGGCTTTGATGCAATTAACAACAATAAGCATCAGAGTTTTGCGCAATCGCTTGAAACATCCATGGTCTGTGAAATTCCTTTTGAGATCCTGGATGATCTCGCCGGCCAGATGCCTAAGCTCAGACAACAAATCATGCGTCTGATGAGCAGTGAGATTAAAAGTGACCAAAACATGATTCTGCTTCTTTCTAAGAAAAATGCAGAAGAACGTCTTGCAGCTTTCCTCTACGATCTGTCTTGCCGCTTCTCTGAGCGAGGCTTCTCCGCACGCGAGTTCCGTTTAACCATGACGCGGGGTGATATCGGTAATTACCTGGGCCTGACGGTTGAGACAATCAGCCGCCTGCTGGGACGATTCCAGAAAGCCGATATTATTGGTGTTAAAGGTAAGTACATTACGATACTTGACCGCGAGCAGTTAGCCGAACTCGCCGGCGCCAATTTGTGTAAATGATTTTGCTATAAATTGATGGGCTTGATGCCCATCAATTTTTTCTCCAATTCCCTTCCAAACCGCTCCACTAATTCGCAGCAATCCATTACAGTGAATATACTAATCTGAATAAAAACAGTTTTTCAGGTCAGGTCGATTGCTATTCTGTTGAAGAAGGGGGCAGTTATGAACGTATACAAGAATATCCTTGTGGTCGCGGATCCACTTCAGGATCATCAACCAGCCTTATCACGTGCCATACATCTTGCTGAGAAAGCCGACAACGCCCGCATCACCGTTTTTCTCGCTATCTACGATTTTTCATACGAAATGACATCGATGCTCTCTTCGGAAGAACGACAGGCAATGCGTCGAGGCGTTGTTCAACAAAGAGAAGAATGGCTAAAAGACATCGTTCGCCCTCATACCAGTACAGGTTTGGACATTGATATTATTGTTGTCTGGCATAACAGACCCTACGAGGCAATTATCGCGGAAGTCTACAGTCAGCATCATGATTTGCTGATTAAAGCGACGCATCAGCACGATAAAATTGGTTCCGTAATATTTACACCGACTGACTGGCACTTATTACGCAAATGCCCCTGCCCTGTGCTTCTTGTGAAAGAACACAGCTGGCCTGAGAACGGGAAAATCCTGGCCTGTGTGAATCTGGCAGCGGAAAACGACACCCATGATGCCCTGAACGAAAAGATCATACATGAAGCGAAATCTTTGGCTGAACTGCTTTGTGCTGAGGTCAATCTGGTCAATGCATACCCTGCGACGCCTGTGAACATTACCATTGAGCTCCCCGAGTTTGATCCGGCAACCTATACTGATGCGGTCCGGGGTCACCACCTCACCACAATGAAAGCCCTCAGACAACAGCATGGAATTGAAGAAGATAAAACCCATGTCGTCGAAGGCTTACCTGAAGACGTCATTCCAAAAGTCGCAGAAGAGTTAGATGCAGAACTCGTGATTTTGGGAACAACCGGTCGAACCGGTCTTTCTGCTGTGTTCATTGGCAATACAGCAGAGCACACGATTGACAGCCTCAATTGCGATTTACTGGCACTCAAGCCCGACGGCTATATCAGTCCATTAGACCCGAATCAGTCAAGCGGGCGCTAGCATTTCAATAGCTGCACTGATGATCAAACGCCCGGACTAAATGCCGGGCTGTTTCCTCAACACTCAATTCGATGAATATCATCTTACTCATACCCAGCGACATTCATGGTTTATTCCTGCGTAGATACCAATAGAAACTAAATAAAAGAAAACAACAACCTATGTGATTCAACGAAATTCATTATTGAATATTAACCCTTCCCATAAAACCAGCACAGTCATGATACTTACATCCTCATCAGAGCAATTTAAATTCATCAAAAACAGATCTATAACAAAATATATGAAAATCATAGACTCAAATACATGCTCATAAAAACAACAGGTTAAAACGAAATATCACAAGCCATCTCTAAGAATTACATATAAATCAACCATCTGTATTGGCTTTGAATAATCATCTTAATTTCATTGAAAACGTGATGTAAATCTTGATTTATAAAAACAGATTATTCAATAAGAAAAAACCAGAAAATCATTCATCAACCGAAAACAGAATCTGTAATTCACACGGATATTAATCACCTTAAAACATTAATTTGCCATGGTGTTTAAGTTGAACTAAAGTACCAGAACCTGATGTATTGAACTGATAAAGTTCAAATGGTGCTCGTTAATAATTTGAATCTATTTAATTGAGGAAATAACAATGAGTACTATAGTTTGGAATGACGGTCGTAGCATTGCCTTAACAAAAGGCGACACAGCAACATGTGAAGCACTGAAAAGCGGTCAACTTTATGCTGTATTTTTATATAATGCAGCTGGAGAGGATCAGGATATTCCGGTAAACGTCAATATCGGTAATGGCTTCCCACCAAAAACCGTCACTGTCCCCGGAACCACAGGCAACAATGGCTTAGCTGCTCTGGCATTGGTCTCAGGTACCGATACACAAACAGTTTCTATCTCAATCACCAGTCAACAGTCAGGAGCGAAAGTTGATGCATGGATCGGTAGTGTTGGTATGCCAACAAACACTTCTGGTATCGAAAACATGCAATTACCTTTCAATGGTGAGACTCGTTCGTATGGCAGCCGTGATCGTTACTACGCAGTGCCTGAAAGCCGCTGGTACCAGCTGACGATTAATAGTCCGCAAAATCAGTTCATTTCAGTTCAATTCACCGAAAACCAAGCGAAAGTATTTATCAATAACCCTGTGGGTGATCCCGGTAATGTGATTGTGCCAACCGGTACAGTTGCTGAAGGTTCAAGCTACGAAATCGTAAAACCTAAAGGACAACCACAAACAATTACTTATGATGACCAGGGTAATGGCAGACAAAAAGTATGGATGAATGCTGATAGTCAGCAAAACTCATCTGACTCAACAATTGTTGCTCAATATCTGTAAAAAATAATGAGAGGTTGCGTGAAATGGAAAAACCAAAGCAACCTTCTCATAATCAAACCGCTATAATGAATGTGCCCAGGCGTCAATTTCTGATTTCAACGGTTGGAATTGTATGCTTGGGCTTTTCATTCCTTACCAGCTTTCCTGTTATTTCTTCTGAATCGCTGCAAAAAAGTCAAAGCATTATCAATTGGGATGATGGACGACTCATTTATTTGCAGGAAGGTCAAACTGCAACCTGCTCGTCTTTATTAAAAAATCATATATATTGTGTTGTCGTCTATAACGCTTCAGAAAACGATAACGATATTGAATTAACGGTCACTTGGAGCAATCAATACCAACCTGAGATTTTCACCATTCCAGGCACAACAGAACGTCAAGGAAACGCGTCTTTAATTATTGTTTCCGGTGATGATACTTCAACCCTTTCAATCTCTTTATCACAAGGCAATGGAGAACCACTGGAATGTTGGCTGGTGAGCACCGAAATGCCTAAAAACTTAACTCAATTATCAAAAACCGAACTACCCGCGGACGGAAAAATGTACCCGCTGCCAAAACGGAAAATTTACAATGCTCAAACAAGCCAGAACTGGTATCAGTTAACGCTGGAGAACGTACAAACCCAATCCGTCATTGCTCAAATTCAGCAACAGAAAATTGTACTTTATATCGTCAACCCGGTTGAGCACCCAAATGTAAATATACTTGCACTGGGCACAGTGAAATCTGGTGATCAATATGTCATTCAGATGCCCCCTTCTGATGAACAGCCACAACGGTTAGAGACATTTGTTCAAGGAGACGGTGAGCAATTGGTTTGGCTTGGCGTGTCTAGTCAGCAGGACCTTGAAAATGCAAAAATTTCATTACAAACCCTGTAGTAAATGCCAATCGGCATAGTCACCAATCTTCATGTTCTCCTGATAATTTCTTCATTAACGGTGAAAACCCCGCTCAGCTTAACTTCGTCTTCCCAGGGATTGGTCGTGTAAACAAACACTTTTTCAGATCATAGGCTTCTGCGCGTTTACGCAAAACATACTGGAATCCATCGCAGGAATCCGTATCATACCCGCCATAATTTTTGCTAAAGGCCAGCAAGTCCGACTTGCGCCTCGAAAGCATGCATTTTTACGATGGCGAACTGTCGATTTAGCAGTTCATCACGCTCAGTGAAATAACCGCCAATAGGTTGAAAGCAATACTATTGGTGTGAAAGAGAGAAACAATGATTCAAGATCAAGAGCTTACAAAATCACAGAAGTATGGTTTTGACAAATTAGCGAAAAAACTGCGCCGCAATACCGGACAGGCCATTGCTGATTTCAACATGATCGAAGATGGCGATCGGATTATGGTCTGCCTGTCTGGTGGTAAAGACAGTTATACCATGCTGGAAATGTTGAGCAGTTTGCAACGCAGTGCGCCTGTTAGTTTTGAATTGATCGCAGTCAACCTTGATCAGAAACAACCTGGTTTCCCTGAGCACATTCTGCCTGAGTACCTGGAGTCAATTGGTGTTCAGTACAAGATTGTCAATGAAGATACCTACTCCATTGTGAAAGAGAAGGTTCCTGAAGGGAAAACAACCTGCTCTCTTTGCTCACGTCTGCGCCGGGGAATTCTGTACCGCACCGCCAAAGAGCTGGGTGCAACCAAGATTGCTCTTGGACACCACCGTGATGACATGCTGGAAACCTTGTTCCTGAATATGTTCTACGGCGGCAAGATGAAAGGTATGCCCCCCAAACTGGTTTCGGATAACGGCGAACACGTTGTGATCCGTCCGTTAGCGTACTGCCGTGAAAAAGACATTGAACGTTACTCGGAAATGAAGGAATTCCCAATCATTCCATGTAACCTTTGCGGTTCACAACCGAATCTTCAGCGTCAGGTGATCAAAGAGATGCTGCGTGACTGGGATAAACGTTATCCGGGCCGGATAGAGACCATGTTTACAGCCATGCAAAATGTGGTGCCATCACATCTGGCAGACTTTAATCTGTTCGATTTCAAATCGATCGACAAAGATTCAGGTGCAATCAACGGTGGCGATATCGCATTTGACCGAGAAGAAATGCCCGCCTCTCCCGCTGCTGCGGATGATGTCAGTGAATTTGACCCGGGTGAAAAACTGGATATCCTTCAGGTCAATTAACCCAATGTACTCCCTGAGCCGCAGACACTGCGGCTTTTTTTATGTCTGCAGTCATCAGTTTCTCTGAGATTCCATGCTTCAATTAAAAGATGATAGCTACAGCTTCTATATTTACAGTCAGTCACACTGCATTTTGTAGAAAACATTTAACAAAACACCAAAGTTTTTGTTAAAAACGGACTGGTATATGGTTGTATTATCCGTATCATACTAAGGTACGTTAGATACTTGTCATCATTTGAAGCCGTCTGTTCGCCCGCTGCGCAGATCGTTAAGAACCAGATCGAAACACAGGGATTTCTTCCCTGATCATCATTTCATCGATTGAACAAAGTGGCCTTTGGCTGGGTTCTTTATCGCTAGACGCGTTTCAAACAAGTAAGGTTCAAAGTCTGCAGTAGTCCTGCACGCTGCCAAGTCACTATAAAGGATTAAAAATGACTTATTACCAAAAATTGGAGCAACACACTAAGAAGCTCTCAAGAATTCATCATTTATCCTCAATCTGCAGCTGGGATCAAGCTGCAAAAATGCCTGAAGGCGGGAACACTGCGCGCTCAGAAGCCATGGCTGAGCTGGCTTTAATTCACCATGAACTCTCTACCGCTCCTCACCTGGGTGAATGGTTTGAAAAAGCTGAATCTGAGTCTCTGTCCGCTGAACAAAAAATCAGCCTGAAAGAAATGAAGCGCCAGTGGCAAATGGACAACGTCCTTCCCGCAACATTAGTCGAGCAAAAATCTCTGGCCGGCTCAAAATGTGAGCATGCGTGGCGCTCTCAGCGTAAAGAAAACAACTGGCATGAATTCAGCCAGAATCTGGAAAAAGTGGTTCAGCTTGCGCGTGAAGAAGCACAGATTCGGGCAGAAGCCACAGGATTAAGCCGCTATGACGCGATGCTGGATTTATACGAACCCGGAATGACCTGTGACAAAATTGATCAGATTTTTGGCCAGGTTAAAACCTGGTTACCTTCTCTGATCCAGGATGTCCGGACAAAACAAAGCCATGACGAAGTGTTAGTGCCAAAAGGCCCATTCCCGGTTGAACAGCAAAAGACGCTTAGTCTGGATATCATGGGCAAACTTGGTTTCGACTTCAGGCATGGCCGCCTTGATGTCAGCACCCACCCGTTTTGTGGCGGTGTGCCAACTGATGTTCGCATCACGACGCGTTATGATGAAGACGACTTCACCAGTGCATTAATGGGTGTCATTCATGAAACCGGACATGCTCGTTATGAGCAAGGTCTGCCTGAGCAATGGCTGGACTTTCCTGTCGGCCAGGCACGATCAATGGGAATTCACGAATCTCAGAGCCTGTTCTTCGAAATGCAGCTTTCCCGCTGTAAGCCTTTTATCGAAATTCTGGCGCCTCTCGCGCGTGAAGTATTTGGCCGCAATAACGATAAAGCTCTCAGCACAGAAAACATGGCACTCTTCAATACCCGCGTTGAGCCGGGCTATATTCGTGTCGATGCCGATGAGGTGACCTATCCTGCCCATATTATTCTTCGTTATGAAATTGAGCGTGATTTGATTGAAGGCAAGATTGAAGTCGCTGATATTCCTGATCTTTGGGATAAAAAAATGACGGAATACCTCGGCCTGTCAACAAAAGGAAACTTCACCGACGGTTGCATGCAGGATATTCACTGGACAGACGGTAGTTTTGGCTACTTCCCTTCCTACACACTTGGTGCCATGTATGCCGCGCAATTCATGGCCGCTATGCGCCGCGAGATGAATGTTGATAACCTGATCCGCGAACGGAACCTGCAACCTATTTTCAATTGGCTGGACCGACACATCTGGAAAAAAGCCAGCTTCCTCTCTACCGAGGACATCCTGAAAGAGGCGACAGGTGAAACATTGAATCCGGATTACTTCAAGGAACATCTGGTCAGCCGTTACCTTGAAGGTTAAATGAGCTGAATCACTGAAATAAAGGGCTGTTGAGGCCCTTTTTCATTTCAGACCATACTCATTTCAAGCACGGTGTTAATTGCAGTACCATTCCATTTATAGACATAGTGTGCAGACTGGCAGACTTTATGGACCAGATTTGGCTTATAAAGTGCGTAACAATCATGCCCCCGATGACGCACAGATTCATACACAACGCCATCGTTTTTCTGTTCTTTCAATGAAACAGCCAGCGCCTGTGAATGGGCATAATGCGTTGGGTGGTACAAATTAGAATCCAAATGAACCTGTGTTGTCAGGTCAGTGAGATCGGCGGTAAACCAAGCCTGAATGCTCCGCATTTGGATATCTTGTGCAGGTTCCCGGGTATATCCGAGAATTCGTTCCATGTGATAGATCGTTTCCTTAATGGAGGTATTCACATCTCGTGATGCATAGTAAGCACCAAAATCAGACGTGTTAAACCGGCCACCGTCAGGGTTCACATGAGTAAAAGCCGCCATCACAAAACTACAGTGCGGGATACCGACTAACCTTTCTTCCGCCGGGACCCTTGAAAAGTCTCCCGTTTCTTCAGATAACCGCGGATTCGTTAAAGCCTCAACTGCAAAAACGGCTTCTAATTGTTCGGGATCGGCAACATCTTCATATAGATTGATCGGAGGATACTTTGAAGGGATCAGCCTGAAACAGACCTGATCATTAAAATGCTGAATATTGTCATCATTCGGCATATCAGGATCGTCCTCCTCGCCAGGCATTCAATCGCGAGGCAACTTCGTACAAGTCTGCCACCCGGCCCTGACACATCACATCCATTGCACTTCGGCCAGCAAAGAATGGATGACTGTTTGGCTTTTGAACCCATCGATAGACACTGTCTTCACTGGTGAATAAAATTCTCAGACATTTATGAATGTTCAGCAGATAACTCATTCTTTCCAGCAGATCCTTCGAGACTTTGGCTGACTCAGGATTTGAACGGTATTTATTCAGTGTTGAGCGACTGGATAAACCCAGCAACGCCATCTGTTGGTTCTGATTACAGTCCCATTTGTCCAGAATGTTGAAGACAACGGGTAGCACTTTGTTACCCGAATTCTCAATCGGCTCATTGGCAGCAACGGAATGCGTACTCATGACCCTCTCCCACCATGCTTATTAATAGACATATTATAGCACAATGTTTATAAATGGGCATTCATCCGGCATATTGGGAAGAAGGGAAAGTCAGCAGAATTGTGGAAGGTGGGCCCGAAGTACAATCCCTCAAGCCCGGACTTTAATTGACTAGGAAGAGAATTTTGCCAGCCAAGGCGTCACCTTATCCGCAGGGTAAGGTAAAGTTAAAACAGCATTTTCAGGAAGTTCTTTAACGTGAACGACAGCTTTACCAGCTTGAATCGCAATCGTGCTCTTGTCTGAAACTTCAATCAGCCCTGATTGGGTCTGCTCAAAATGCATGACAACACCGCTGACCTCTGGCATAAACCAGGAAGAGAACATACCACCAAGATCACTCAGCATTGTGTCCATTTGTGGCAGAAGTCCAGCAAGCTCAGCCTTTGTCACATACTTTCCAAATGAGTGGGTCGCAATCACTTGCATGGACAGATCGCAGACGATGCCATCGTCAATGACAAATGTGACATCCGGATTCGCCTGACGGAGATTGTTATCCAGCGGAATCACCAAGGCATTATCTGCGGGAATCACAAGCTCCTCATAATGCTCTTCTTTCTGCATCCAGCCTTTATGGACAACACAGGTTTTACCCGTTTGCTGATCTATCAAATAAAGGGCGATCTTTACATCAGGATGGGAAGATTCAACATTGTGCTTCAATTTGCCAAAAAGGTTGCTGTAGCGCATCTCAATATTCTGCGCCAAAGTTTGTGTTGAAGCACTGAGTAATGCTGCAGCGCATGCTGCCAGTAAAAAAGTGTTTTTAGCCATCGGTCAGCCCTGTTGCCAATACTGTCTGTTATGCCGAATCATTCCCTGAATTTCATCAACATACTCCTGCCCGCGCTCAGAGTAACGATGCAGGCCTTCCGCAAGTTTCAGTCCTGTAATTTTGTGGCCGGAAGCTCTTTCCTGAGCCCGGATTTCTCTCAGTTCTGCATAAGCCCGATTACGGTTCACATTCATGAAGTAAGCGTGAACCGATTGCTGCGCATCGGAGAACACCGCGACTTCATGAGTTGCACCTTCGTTTCTTGCGCTCGGTACAAGGCCACAACCCGGTGTATAACACCATTGTCCAAAATAATTGTTGCCTTCTTTAGCGAAGCGGGAGGTTCCCCAGCCGGACTCGTTGGCGGCCTGGCTCAACACAAGCGTTTCCGGGATTTCATCGACGCGTACCAGCATCTCATCCAGCCATTGTTCGGTAATTTTGTCATCTGTGAGTTCAACTTTGTAAGCATCTCCAAACTGCCGGGCTTCATCCAAGTCGTTTTCCTGAATTACCTGTCCCACTTTAAACTGAGCCTGAATTGCCAATAAGAAAGAGCGTTCCTGGCTCACTCTGGCATTTTCCTGCGAGACTGCAGGACGGAGAAAGTTGAAAAAAGTTTGTTTCTTGTGAGTCACGTTTTCCATGACGTTGAAATCCGGCCGGGTCACTCGTTTCGTCTCTTCAGCTGGCTTTTCAGGTTCAGCACAGCCAAAAATCACCAACGTGCACCCTGCAACGGCAGTTTGTTTTATATTTTTTATCACGCGTCGAATACCTTCGTCTCTTCTTCTTTTCCTTGGTTATTGTTGTCGCCGCCATTGTCCCCTTTACGCACTGTGGTCACCTGAAGAGTGATACCAAACAGATTTCTGTACACAATCGCTTTTACATTAAAGAAAAACGGAATTGTCCAGATCAGACCAATACCTGCTGTCGCAAAGGAAAGGAAAAACAGGATCAGTACGGCCAGGAAAATAGCAGACATCGGCAGAATTTTACGGAATGTGGCGACAACCGAATATTGAATCGCCTTCATTGGTGTCACACGCTTTTCGCATACCAGTGTGATCGTCATGCTGAAGGCCATCGTCAGGAACAGGCCAATCAATGGGAACAACGCACTACCGATCCCCTGCAGCGAAGATGTCAGCAGCATTGTCACAACAGACACGACAGCAAAAGGAAAACCTTTCACCAGATATCGCGGTTTTGTAGGTAAACCGACCGCATGGTTCAATGCCATCAGGCTGACACCTGCGTATAAAGGCGCGCTGAGTACATCAGACCAAAAATTTGCCATAAATCCGGCTTCGAGAATATCCGGGGTCAGGCCTTCACCTGTGATAAAAGCGTCAAAGAAGATGCCCGGGTTACCCAGTTGCACTTTCAGCGCAACCAGCAGCAGTGCCAGCTGCGCCAGAAACAACCCTGCAATCGCGGGAAAAAATGTCAGAAAGTGCTTTGCAGTCACTTTCCAGGCTTCCTGAAGAACAGCGATAGCCTGCAAATCTGCTGTACCAGATGTTGCTTTTTCGATTGAGCCGCCAACCTGAAGACTTTTGTTATTCATACAGATATAAGATTCACAGTAAATTCAAAACAGTGCTGTCGATTGTACGCTACCCCTTTCGGTAAACAAATCGCGCGATGGTTAAAAAATGCTTCAATACCTCAAAATGAGCGCAAAAGTATCGTCTTGATTCGGGTTTTGTTCAGATTAACACTGGGCCCAGTCGTCAGATTGCAATCTAAAAGCTGCACGATTAAGCTGGAAAACCGACAGATTTTGTTCAGAAATATTCAAAAACCTTTCGCAAAATCAATTGGCAAAAAAGTCATGTTCATGGGTCAAAAAAAACTTTGAATTCAACCGGTGGAAGACTATTATCCGCCTCCTGAAATAGACCTTATTTGTGCAGCATGTAGTTGCATGAAACGATGTGGAGACAAGGTAGAGTTGAACACAAACATCACATCCAAAGAATCGGTTATTCAACTGAAAGAGCTCAGTAAGAGCTTTGACGGTAAACAAATTATTACCGGGTTAAACCTCAACGTTAACGACGGCGAGTTCTTAACTATTCTTGGACCATCCGGCTGTGGGAAAACCACGGTCCTGCGTCTGATTGCAGGCTTCGAAGATGCTGACGAGGGCCAGATTCTGATTGCTGGACAAGATGTGACACAGGTTCAAGCCGAACAGCGTCATGTCAACACGGTATTTCAGAGTTACGCCCTGTTTCCACATATGACTGTGTTTGACAACGTTGCATTTGGCCTGCGGATGCAGAAAGTGCCTGAAAAAGACATCAAGCCACGTGTGATGGAAGCGTTGCAGATGGTCCAGCTGGATCAATTTGCCCCGCGCAAACCGCATCAGTTATCTGGCGGACAGCAGCAACGGGTTGCTATCGCCCGTGCTGTGGTCAATAAGCCGAAGGTACTGCTGCTGGATGAATCCCTTTCTGCTCTGGATTATAAACTCCGGAAACAGATGCAGCTGGAACTGAAACAACTTCAGCGTCGTTTGGGAATCACCTTCATTTTCGTGACTCACGATCAGGAAGAAGCCCTGTCGATGTCTGACCGCATTATTGTGATGCGTGACGGTAAGATCGAACAAGATGGCACTCCCCGTGAAATCTATGAAGAGCCGAGCAACCTGTTTGTTGCCCGCTTCATCGGTGAAATCAACGTCTTTGATGCAACGGTCATTGAGCGTATTGATGAGAAGCGCATCAAAGCGACCGTCGAAGGTCGTGAAGCCGTGATTCATTGTGACCTGAGCGTCAACAAAGACGATGCACTGAAAGTTTTGCTTCGTCCGGAAGATATTCGCCTGGAAGAAATCAACGAGAACGAAGAATCCTGGGGCCTGATGGGTCACGTTCGTGAACGTACCTATAAAGGGATGACTCTGGATTCAGTGGTTGAAATCGAAACCGGCAAATCGGTCATGGTCAGTGAATTCTTTAACGAAGATGATCCGGATGTAGACCACTCCTTGGATCAGAAAGTCGCGATCACCTGGGTTGAAAGTTGGGAAGTGGTACTGACTGATGACGAAAAAGCTTAATCTGCAAAACATCATCATTTCGGTGATTGTCGGATGGCTGCTGCTGTTCGTTTTCATTCCGAACCTGATGATTATCAGCACCAGTTTTCTAACCCGTGACGATGCCAATCTGATTGATCTGACCTTCACGCTGGAAAACTATGTCCGTTTGTTTGATCCCCTGTATGCACAGGTGATGCTGCATTCGTTCTACATGGCCGGCATGGCAACAATTCTCTGCCTGCTGGTGGGCTATCCGTTTGCGTACTGCATTGCGAAAATGCCGCAGAAATGGCGTCCTGTCATGCTGTTTCTGGTCATTGTCCCCTTTTGGACAAACTCGCTGATCCGAACGTACGGCCTGAAACTCATGTTAGGAACTCAGGGCGTGTTCAACAGCAGCCTGATAGCTATCGGAATCATCGATAAGCCACTTCGCATTATGTACACAGAGTATGCGGTCATGGTTGGTCTGGTCTATATCCTGTTACCTTTCATGGTGTTGCCCCTGTATTCTGCAATCGAAAAGCTGGATCACACCTATATTGAAGCGGCGCGGGATCTGGGCGCGAATAAAGTTCAAACCTTCATCAAAGTCATCGCACCTTTGACAATGCCGGGCGTGATTGCAGGCTGCCTGCTGGTATTCCTGCCGGCAATGGGAATGTTCTATATTTCCGATCTGCTGGGCGGCGCGAAAAACCTGCTGATTGGTAACGTGATTAAGAGCCAGGTACTGAATGCCCGTGACTGGCCATTTGGTGCAGCGACAAGCATTGCCCTCACCTTGTCCATGGCCGTCTTGCTGTATGCCTACTATCGTGCTGGCAAGCTACTCAACCGTAAAGTGGAGCTGGAATAATCGTGGGACGTATTTTTAAATTCAGCTTGATGTCTGTGGTATACGCCTTCTTGTATATCCCGATCATTATTCTGATCGTGAACTCATTCAATGCCAGCAAGTTTGGGATGAAATGGGGCGGCTTTACGACGAAATGGTATGAGCAGCTGGTCAATAACGACAGTCTGATGCAAGCAGCCTGGCACTCGCTCAATATCGCGGTGTTTTCTGCAACCGCTGCAGCGATCATCGGCAGTCTGACTGCCGTTGCCCTGTTCCGCTACCAGTTCAAAGGCAAAGGTTTCGTCAATGGCATGCTCTTTGTGGTGATGATGTCACCAGATATCGTGATGGCCATTTCCCTGCTGGCACTTTTTATCCTGATGGGTGCGAAGCTGGGTTTCCTCACGCTGTTGCTCTCCCACATCACCTTCTGTCTGCCATTTGTGGTGGTTACTGTATACAGCCGCCTGAAGGGCTTTGATGTCAAGATGCTGGAAGCGGCGCGTGATTTGGGAGCCAGTGAATGGGTCATCCTGAAGCAAATTATTTTGCCGTTAGCAAAACCGGCTGTATTGGCCGGGTGGTTGCTGAGCTTTACCCTGTCACTCGATGATGTCATTGTCAGTTCGTTTGTGACCGGCCCGACTTATGAAATTCTGCCATTGAAAATTTATTCAATGGTTAAAGTTGGAATTTCCCCTGAAGTCAATGCGTTAGCAACTGTCATGCTAATCATTTCGCTGAGCATGGTTGTGCTTTCACAGGTCATTACCCGCGATAAATTAAAATAAGTTGCGTTTCTTCTTTTCTGCCCGATAATCAGGCAAGAAACACGGCCAGGTAGATTTCTGCCTGGCCGTTTACGCAGAGAGTCAGTCGATTGATTCCCTGTTTTATTAACCATCCCATCAGGGATTTTGGAGTTATCACATCAATGAAGAAGTGGTCCGCGTTTCTGGCCAGCGCCGCATGTGCCGCTACACTGGTATCCGGTAGTGTCAATGCAGCCAATGAAGAATTAGTCTTTATGAACTGGGGTCCGTATATTTCAACGGAATTACGTGAACAGTTCACTAAAGAAACGGGCATTAAAGTCATCTATTCGACTTATGAGTCGAACGAAACCATGTATGCCAAACTGAAAGCACACCCGGAAGGTTACGATCTGGTGGTGCCATCAACTTACTTCGTTGCCAAAATGCGCGATGAAGGCATGCTGCAGAAGATCGACAAATCGAAACTGACGAACTTCAAAAACCTTGATAAGAACTATCTGAACAAGCCATTTGACCCGAACAATGAGTACTCTATCCCTCATGTTCTGGGGATCACTGGGCTTGCGGTTAACACTGAAATGTATAACCCTGCTGATTTTGACAGCTGGGAAGACCTGTGGGATCCGAAATACCGTGGTCAGTTGATGCTGATGGATGACACCCGTGAAGTGCATCACATCGCATTGAAGATTCTTGGTTACTCAGGCAATACAACCGATCCTAAACAGATCAACGAAGCTTACGAAAAACTGAAAGAGCTGATGCCAAATGTTCTGGTCTTCAACTCTGACAACCCAGCTGCACCATATATGGCCGGTGAAGTTGGCTTAGGCATGCTTTGGAATGGTTCAGCGGCTGCTGCGCAGCGTGAAGGACTGCCAATTCAATTAGTATGGCCAAAAGAAGGTGGTATTTACTGGGTTGACAACCTGTCGATTACCAGCAACGCGAAAAACGTGGACGCTGCGCACAAGATGATCGACTTCCTGCTGCGCCCGGATGTCGCCGCAAAAATTTCAGAAGAAACCGGTTACCTGACGGGTGTTGCTGCTTCGAATGCGAAGTATAAAGACAACCCGACATTATTCCCGCCACAGGAAGAACTGGATCGCGGCGAGTTCCAAAACGCCGTCGGCGATGCCAATATTCTGTACGAGGAAAACTTCCTGAAACTGAAAGCTGGCCAATAAGTACTTTCTTTAGGCAACCAAACCACATTGGTTGCCTTTTTCCGCCCCCCCTCTGCTATACTCTCCCACTGATTCTTGAATGAATTCCACACGTTAGAAACGGCACCCGTGCCCTTCTGACATGCACCCGTCAACGTATTTGACATCACTTGTCCGCAAGAGAGGTGGGCATTGCTATAGCGACCGGATAGCCTCAGCAAGGCTTCTGAAGTTAGGAGTAAAAAAATGAATAAATGGTCTTCAATGATGACCGGCGGTGTGTTCGCCATGTCGCTTGTTTCCAGTGCGGCGCTGGCAGCAGACAATGCACTGTATTTCTATAATTGGTCTGAGTATATCCCGGCTGACGTGCTGGAAGACTTTACCAAAGAAACCGGTATCAAAGTGATTTACTCGACCTACGAGTCGAATGAATCAATGTACGCAAAATTGAAGACCTATGGTTCTGGCTATGATCTGGTTGTGCCTTCCACTTATTACGTCTCTAAGATGCGTGATGAAGGCATGCTGCACAAGATTGACAAATCAAAGCTGAGTCATTTTAAAGACCTGGATTCAAACTTCCTGAATAAGCCTTTTGATCCGAATAACGACTACTCTATCCCCTACATCTGGGGTGCAACAGGCATCGGTGTGAATACTGATACGGTCAATAAGGACGAAATCAAAGGCTGGAGTAATTTCTGGGACAGCAAATGGCAAGGCCAGCTGATGATGATGGACGATGCGCGTGAGTTCTTTCATATCGCATTACGTAAGCTGGGCTACTCAGCCAATACCAAGAATCCGGAAGAAATTAAAGCAGCATATGAAGAGTTGAAAAAGCTGATGCCAAACGTATTGCTTTTTAACTCAGATTTTCCGGCAAACCCATATATGGCCGGCGAAACCTCTCTGGGTATGCTGTGGAATGGTTCCGCCTATATGGCTCGCCAGGAAGGTGCACCCATTGAAATCATCTGGCCGAAAGAAGGTGCGATCTTCTGGATGGACAGCCTGGCGATTCCGGCTGGTGCGAAGAATGTTGAAGCAGCCCATAAAATGATCGACTTTCTGCTCAAGCCAGAAAATGCGGCGAAAATTGCGCTTGAAATCGGTTATCCAACCCCGGTCGCAGCAGCAAAAGACAAACTGCCGAAATCCTTTGTCGACAACCCTAGTGTTTACCCGCCACAGGAAGTGCTGGATGCCGGTGAATGGCAAGACAGTGTCGGTGATGCTGTCACCCTCTATGAAGAATACTTCCAGAAGCTGAAAGCTGGTCAGTAAGGTTTAAGGCGCCGAAAACGGCGCCTTTTTTGTCAGGTTAAACAGAATCAGCTGCCAGTAACTCTTCAACCAGCTGCGGCACAATTTGAGATGCGGGCCCGTAGCGCTTTTCCTCAAACTCACTCTCGATAATACTCGGTTCCAGATTTAACTCGATGGTATGAGCACCATGCATTGCAGCCTCATGTACAAATCCGGCTGCCGGATATACAGAGCCAGATGTTCCGATGGCAATAAAGAGATCAGCTTCTGTCAACGCGGCATAAATCTTATCCATGCCTTGCGGCATTTCACCAAACCAAACCACATTTGGTCGTAAAGGTGCCGGAATCTGACAACAGTGGCAGCAATCATCCAAAGAAATATCGCCGCTCCAGTCAATCGTCTGCCCACTCTGACTACACTGTGCCTTCAATAATTCACCATGCATGTGAATAACTTGATGACTGCCAGCCAGTTCATGCAGATTATCAATATTTTGCGTCACAACCGTAACCTTGCCATCCAGCTCTTGTTCCAGACGTGCAAGCGCGATATGAGCCGCATTCGGCTTTACCGTTCCGCTTTCTAACTGCCTGCGGCGTTGGTTATAAAATGACTGAACTAAAACCGGGTCTTTCTGGTAACCTTCCGGAGTTGCAACATCTTCAATACGGTGGTTTTCCCAAAGTCCGTCCTGATCCCGAAAAGTTTTGATGCCAGACTCAGCCGAAATCCCTGCTCCAGTGAGAATGACAATGTTTCGATAGGGAAAATGCATCTTTCCTTGCCTTTGTTCATTTTTCTTTCAGTTATACCATCGACTGACAACGAATATAACTCCCTTCCTATAAGACCATGGTCTTATTGTGAGAGCATATTGTATGAATGCAATGTTTTAGTGTGTTGAATTTTAATACCACCCACAAGTTATAGTGCATTAGATGCAGATCAAAATTCTTACAATTCAGACCGCGTTATTTTTCCCAAGACAGCTTAAAAAATCCGCAACGTGGCAACCAATGCTCTGAATATACTTGTGAAATCAACAGAATCATTCCCTAACAAAGCTTTGAGCTTAATTGAGAAAAGTTTTCACAACCTCAGCAAGATTTTGAGCTCTCGTCTATGCTTCTGAAGTATCACAAAACAATGGAGTGATAAAAATGAAACAAAAAGCATTGGCATTATTGGTCTCAACGATGTTAGCCAGCCCGGCTGCACTTGCAGTAACCCTGGAAAAAGGTACGCAAGAGTTTGGTTTACAAGGTAGTTTGGACCTTGATTATATTGATGATTACCTGTTCATTTTAAATACCTCTTACGGATACTTCCTGACTAACGATTGGGAGCTGGGTGGCGTACTGGATGTCAATATGAGTGACAGTATGAAAACATTCCAGATTGGTATGTTCACTGAGTACAACTTTACCAACTCCACCGATTGGGTACCCTACTTAGGTGCTGCAGCTCAGGTTGCAAACTTGTCTGCAAATGCTGATGAAGATGTCGATTTTGATATCGAAGATGTCACCGCCTTGAATATCAAACTGGCTGCTGGCCTGAAATATTTCATTAATCAACACGTTGCTCTCAGTGCTGAAGTGAACTACAACATCGCAACAGATGATATCAATGTGACCAAAGACGGTGTGGAAGACAGTTTCACCCGGTTTATTTTCGGTACACGATTCTACTTCTGAAGACTTTCCCCTCTGAATCAACGCCACTGAGTGTGGCGTTGATGCTTACTTCAATTTCAACGTGTTTTGCTGCGCTTTACTTAATCCGCTGACAACCAGTTGATAGGATGCTGAAGCAAGCTGCTCTAACATGCCAGACTGGATCTGACCATCCATACGAACCGTTATCCAGTGTCTCTTATTCATATGATACCCAGGGGTAATTGAGGGGAACTCTCCCACCAGAAATTCCACATCTGCCGGCGTTGCCTTCACGGTCAGAACGGGGATATTTTCCCTCACAGCAACCCAGGCAAACATCTTCCCGGCCACTTTATAAACCGTTGGCTCAGGCCCAAATGGATAATCAATCACTGCACCAGGCTGGCTCAAAAGGTGCTGGTCAATGAAAGCAGCCCAATCATTTGTACTTTTCATTCCCACATCCTCCGCAAAGAAATACAACAACCGTATCAAAACTCAGACAGTTTGCATAAAGCTGTCTTGCTATACCTGAAAAGTTCCACAAAAAAATGCTGGCTCAATGTGAACTAGGTAAGCAGGTCTGTTATGAAATATGCGATGCCGTTGTTAGTGTTGTCATTCCAGTTACTGACCGGGTGCGAAAGCTTGTCAGTGACAAACACAGAAACAGTGAATCAAGAAGAACAAACCTTACTGCAATTGGCTCTGAATCATGCGCATTGTCAGATTAATCACGATGTGATTGAAGGACGCTATCTTGCGACGGGTTTGCCCGCAGATTACACTCCACCTTCCCTGCCCGAATTATCGTTGATGAAAGAAGCCAGTTTATGGGACAGATTTGCAAGAGAGAGCAACATTAACGTCCCCAATGACCGTCGTGTCAAATATTACCGGAACTGGTACCTTCAACGCCCTTTGCACATTAAAACAGTCTCCCAACGCGCCGAACCTTTTCTCTATTATCTGTATGAGAATGTCAAAGCACGACACTTGCCGGTTGAATTAGCTTTATTGCCTTTTATTGAAAGCGCGTTTGACCCTTACGCATACTCACATCAGGGCGCAGCAGGACTTTGGCAAATGACCAGAGCAACCGGAAAATCTTTTGGCCTTCGAATCAACAATGAATATGACGGACGGCTGGATATTGTGGCATCAACCAACGCCGCACTGGATTTGCTTGAATATCTGTATGACAGATTCAACGGTAACTGGCTTCATGCAATTGCTGCCTATAACAGCGGAGAAAGCCGGGTACGTAAAGCGATACGACAAAATAAGAAACTGGGTAAACCAACAGATTTCTGGGCATTAGATCTCCCGAAAGAAACAGCGCATTACGTTCCGAAGTTGCTCGCACTCAGCCAACTCTTAAAGGAACAGCATCAGTTCAGCATGCCACTCGCCTTCATTCCCAACAGACGGGTTATGACAACAATCACAGTCACACACCAAATGCCGCTGAAGCAGATTGCTGAAGATGCCGGTATGTCCGGAAAGACGCTGAGCCTGTTCAATCCGGCTTATGCAGCAGGGCTGACGCTTCAGCGCGAAGAAAGCACTTTGCTGATACCACGCAAGCAACTGGAGCACTTTTATCAGCAGTCAGACGTCTTGCAATACATCAAACAAAAGTACAGCATTCATCATATTGAGCCGGGTGACTCGCTTTACCAGCTGGCGACACTGAACAACACTTCAATCGGCACCCTCAAACAAATCAATCAACTGGCGAGCAGCAAAATCCATGCAGGTCAGCGCTTGTTGATTCCAATCCCCTAGTTGAGAAGTCTCTGAATCATCAGCTAAAGCCACATATTTTCATGATGCGGAAGGGTTACTTCGGTGACCCTTCACTCGTGAATGTCTCACTGGTCATTGCCTCGCTGGTAACTGTCCCATTCTGAATGACATTCCAGTCAGGTTCAGCAGCAGATTTCAGCACACTGCCGACTTGATTCAGAAGTTTAATATCCGTTTGGTTATGAGATAAAGCCAGACCGACAATCACGCCTGCAAGCAAACAAACCGGGGCGATCAGGCTCCGGATTGCCATCAGACTACTCAGGGCGACAACCATGAGGATCGTCGCGATATACAGATGCCCTGAAAACTGAGAAAAAAACGCGATGTAGACAGCAACCGCCTGGATCAGGCCACCGAGAATTAACAAGGAAATTGTCATTTTTTCACCACGATTGGTACTTTATTGTGCTGTTTTCAGTGAGTATAGACACAGGACTGACGTTTGTGGTGAACAACAGAAGTCACTTATATGAATTGATTCAGTGTTGCAAATTTGTTTTTCTTTCGTGTCAAATATGTTCTTGCATTCCTGGACTATACTGAAAATAAAAGAAAAGCTGTGCTGTCTGGAGGGAGAACAGTCACAGGACAGAATAGAACAACGATAAAATAGCAGGAGGGTATGTCCATGAATCATCACGACGAAATGATTGTCCCCAGTACATTCGGGTTAATTGGCAGAATTGAAATTGCTGCCGCCTGCATTCTGGTCGCCGGATTATTTTTAATGCTTGTTTGAAACAGGAAGTCTCGCGTTCGGACAAAAAAGAAAATGAAATGAGAAATGATAGGGTGCTCAGCCTCAGATAAAGCTGAGCACCCTTTCGAATGCAGTTTCCCTACCGCTTATAGTCTCTGGCCTCTTCTACACGTCCAGATCAAGGATGGAGAACATTCCCCAAATGGTCGGGAATCATACATGAGTATGTCATCAGTTGCATCACTTTTGTGGTAACTTCAGAGACATGTCTTTTTTCTGACACATTCACCATCTGGCTAGACCATTTGCTCTGAAATTATCGGTTAAACTACCCGGATTACGATGATCTAAGGTAGTTCCAACTCAATGTTTCTAAATTCTTACTTCGCTGAACAAAACGGTAGTTATTCTTTTTCTCGTGAACAAGCCAGCCACTTTGCCAAAAGAGTTGCCGGTGACTTTAACCCGATTCACGATGCTGACAACAAGCGCTTTTGTGTTCCTGGCGACCTGCTCTTTTCCGTGATGCTGGCAAAAACTGGATTAAGCCAGAAGATGCGTGTGGAATTTGCCGGAATGATCACCGATGGTATCGCACTGACAATCAACACCAAGTCAGCAACCGATCTGTCACTGGTCGACGACAAAGGAAAAGAATACCTGCATGTGATCCGTGATGGTGAGATTACCCACAATACAAAACTGATCGAAACAGTCACCCAAAACTATGTGAAATTCTCCGGGATGAACTTTCCGCATATCATGGTGCCACTCATGGAGTCTGAACAGGTGATGATCAACCCTGTCCGTCCACTGGTGATCTACGAAAGCATGGAGTTAGAATTTTCACGTCTGGATCTGGATGCCCCTCAAGTCGAACTGACTGATTCCATCATCGAAACCGACGGCAAACGTGGCAGCGTCACACTAGCCTTCAGCTTTAAAGAAAATGGTGAAGTGGTTGGCGAAGGCAGAAAGAAAATGCTGATGAGCGGCCTGAAACCATATTCTCAGGAAGACATTAACGATCTGGTTGATCGCTTTAATGCCCGTAAAGCCGCATACCTGGCTGCATAATTCGTTTCATCAGACTCAGGTGTCCAGATTGTCTTGCTCAATTCTGGACACTTTTGTCTTTCCCTGCTAAATTCCCGTCACTTATCCCACAAAATGAAGGACACACGATGATTGTATTCAAAACCCGCCGGGCACAGAACATGGTAAAGAGTCAGTAAGCGAAAGAGTCCACTGAAACCCACTCCGCTTCTGCCCTTCCCGCTTGTCTTGCCCGGTTCATTCTGACCGGGGCCGTATTGCCCCTGAATAATTTCTAATTTCAGACAATGGCGCTTTGCGTCAGGGGTCAACACATCATGACAACACTTATTTCTCAACCCATACACGCTTTACAGGAACTGGGCTGGAAACCTTACTTTCAACAACAACTTTCCCTGCAAGAATGGGAAACATGTAAACCTGCACGTGTCAGTGCCGTCCATAAGAGCCGTATTGATGTTCTTACCGAACAAGGCCAGTTCTCGCTGCCCATGCTACCGGCAATGCCGGCACTCGCCGTGGGAGACTGGCTTTTAGTTTCAGAAACCAACGCCTATATGCGCTTACTTGATCGTTATTCGCGCTTTCAGCGAAAAGCTGCCGGCAGTAAGGTGGCTGAGCAACTGATTGCCAGCAATGTCGATACTGTATTTATCGTCTGTTCACTCAATCAAGATTTCAATCTGAGCCGAATTGAACGTTATCTTGCTTTAGCGCATCAATCCGGTGTTGAGCCTGTCATCGTGCTGTCGAAAGCCGACTGTGTTGAAGACCCGGCACCATTCATGGAACAAGTCCGTCAGCTTGACAGCATGCTCCTGGTTGAAGCCGTGAATGGACTTGATCCGGACAGCGTTGCCAAATTGTCAGCCTGGTGCGGCAAAGGAAAAACAGTCGCTTTTCTCGGTTCATCTGGCGCCGGTAAATCAACACTGGTCAATACACTGTTATCTGCAAACGCCCAGTTAACGGGAAGAATTCGTGAAGATGACAGTAAGGGACGTCACACGACAACAGCCCGTTCCCTGCATCTTATGGCTGAGGGCGGTTTGCTTCTGGATACACCGGGTATGCGAGAGCTTCAGCTGGCAGACTGCAGTGAAGGTCTTTCCGTAACGTTTAATGATATTGAAGCACTTGCGGAAACATGCCGGTTCAGCGACTGTTCACATCGTCAGGAACCCGGCTGTGCGGTACAGGAAGCGATTGACAATGGTGATCTGGATGAGCGACGGCTGCGGAACTACCACAAACTGAACAGAGAAATTGCATTCAACTCTGCATCCATTGCGGAGAAACGTGCAAAAGCGAAACAGATTGGCCGCTACCACCACGCGATACAGACAAGCAACCGAAAACATAAAAACCGAGTATAAACAAAAAGCCCTCCAGAAACGGAGGGCTTATTTTATGTAACACACTAAATCAACGAAGATTTGCGCATTGCGCTTCTTTGTTCACAGAGTTCACAGACTGATGTTTTTCACGATAAAGCCGCACTGCGGCCTGCGGACCCGTCAGTAATGTCAGAACCATCAGGAAAGAAACCGGCACCGCTGTAATCACGATGAAAGACTGGAGTGCGTTTAATCCGCCATCACCGGCCATCAGCAGCACAGCGGCAACACATCCCATAGCAATTGCCCAGAACAATCTATGGCTGGCCGCAGGTTCATTCTTCCCTGAAGTCACCATCGCAATGGCATAGGCCATTGAATCACCGGTTGTCACGACAAAAGTCGTCGTCAGTACCAGGAATGCCGGAATTAACCAGTCACTGAAAGGTAACTGCGCCAGTGTCGCCAGCAATACTGCAGGCAATCCCCCTTCATTCAGTGGACCAGAGATTGCACCTGGTTGCGTCAGCTCAAAATAAATCCCTGAACCACCCAACACGGAAAACCAGAAGTGCGTCACCAGAGGGGCACCAATCGCAACCGTCATCACCAGCTCACGAATACTGCGGCCGACTGAAATACGGGCAATAAAAATCGCCATCATCGGTGCAAATCCGATAAACCACCCCCAGAAAAACCAGGTCCACCATGCGTTCCAGTCAGGGGAAGTCTGAGTCAGACTCATCTGAGGCAAATGTTGAATGTACACAGACATTGCCTGTGAGAATTGTTCAAAAATAAATCCGGTAGGACCGGTCACCAGCATCACAGCCAACAGGAAAACAGCGACGATGACATTAAACCGGCTGAGCCACTGCAAACCTTTGTCCATACCTGTTGCCGCCGACAGAGAATAGATGGTGACGACAACCGCCAATAAACCGACTTGCGTCATCACCGAGTCATCCAGTCCGGCAACCACATGCAAGCTGTACCCCAGTTGCGAAGCCAGAAAACCAATCGGCCCAATGGTCCCCGCTGCAACTGCAATGATCGAACAGGCATCAATCACAGATC
Organism: Photobacterium sp. R1; assembly: GCF_054600795.1. NCBI lineage: Bacteria > Pseudomonadati > Pseudomonadota > Gammaproteobacteria > Vibrionales > Vibrionaceae > Photobacterium > Photobacterium sp. R1. The sequence goes on along the minus strand of NZ_BAAHZP010000005.1, from coordinate 295,102 downwards.
CAATCCAATGATTCTCCAGCCGGTCCCCCAGCAACGGATAAAGTAATGCTCTGGGACGTAACTGAATGCCCTTTTGATGATGGGCATACATCAGCACAATAGTCGCCAGTGTTCCCAGCACAGCCCAGGCAAGAAATCCCCAGTGCAGAAAACTTTGACTCAGTGCCGGGGCAACAGCTTCTGCCAGCCCCGCATGAACTCCCTCAAAAGCAGGTGGCGTGGTCACAAAATGATAAATGGGTTCAGCTGCCGACCAGAACACCCCGCCACCAGCCAGCAATGTGCACATAATCATTGCTGTCCATCTGAACTGACCGATTTCTGGGTTCAAGGAATTCCCGAGTCTGACTTTGCCCAATGGCAGCAGAGCCAGCACAACCGCGAGGATAAAATTCAGCAACATAAACCATTGCCAGAAATGTCCAAATGCGGTGGTCGCTTGACCAAAGAGTGTTTGAATCGTAGAGGATACCCAGGACAGATCCGCGATTGCCGCGATCAGAAACAGGCTCAGGAAGCCAATCGTTAGAACTGAAATTAATTTATCAGCCCCTGGTTGTTTGGTGGTATGCATAAATTACTCACTAGTTGTGTGAGGGGACGCACACTAACAGCTTATTTTCTGTAAATCCAACGAACCCGCGTGATTTTTAGCCAGATATTCCTAAAAAACCTTCAGTCGTACAGAAATTCACCAGTTAAATTCTGATGCCAAAATTTTACTTGCGATCACCTGGTCAATTTGAGTACGAAACAAATGAGCCGATGTTGATTCCATCGGCTCAGGGAATTTGATTAATAAGTGATTTGACTGATTCGGAAAAGTCAGGATCACTGCCCCAGCTTCTTGCAAATCATTTCAGCAAGATAATGAGAATTCAGGTTTCTCTGAATCAGCGTTTGATCCATCCTTCCATGTGAAACAACATCCAGCCAATGCGCAATCATCGCGGTAAAACCTTTACTCTCAAGCATTGGCGTCCAGTCCGGCAACGTCAGTTTGCTTTCTGCGCCATCAGTCCAGCCGGTCCCGGTCGCCAGTGAATCAAAATGGAGAGTCTGATTTTCAAAGTTTAGGGTCACCTGCTCAGCAGTGACACCATTAATCCGGTTCATTGATGCCTGATGAATGGTTTGATCAATCTGCCATGCGACGTCCAGTCTGGCTAACTTCCCATGCAATTGCTGAGTGATCACATGAAGATCTTCTGCCTGGACATTTCCTTTCAGATTGACGCTATCCAACGGATGGATAAAGTCATCAAATACAAAAGTCCGGACATCTCCGGGCTGATTCAGCCGGTGTTTCTGCCATCGTATCTCCAGCAACTGATCTTGAATGGCCCTTGCGCTGAGATGAGGTTGAATCAGAGGCAGATAACGCCGGTTAAATCCCATAAACAAAGGCAATTGCTTCGTTTCCGCAAGGTTATATAAGGATTCACATTCCGCGTAAGTGTCACTCAGCGGCTTATCGACAAAGACCGGAATCCCTTGATTCAGAAAAAACTGTGCGATTTCAAAATGAGAGGCCGTCGCGCTGTGGATCATCACGCCATCAACTCCCAGCCCCGCCAGCTCGCGGTAGTCCGTCACTGCATCATGAATACGATGGGTCTGAGCAAGCTGCTTCAGCACCTCTGGATTTCGGGTACAAAAAGCCAGCTCAATACCCGGCCATTGCGTGATCACAGGCAAATAAGCTTTCTGAGCGATATCGCCCAGCCCGATGATGCCAATTTTCATTTTTACTCCTTGTAATCCGGATAAAAAAAACCCCTGTCTGTGACAAGGGCCGATGCATTCCGATCATGACAAATTGTCTGAGCCAATCAGTGCGTTGTCACGTTATGTTCATATTCAACAACAATTTGATTGCCACTATAACGCACATTTTTAATATTACCATCAACAATATAGGTATTGGTCAGCGTCACCGTATTCGGTAATGTGCCGCCAATTTGTTCCCGCAAAGAAGGAATCGTCAACACCGGATCAACACCCATATACTGACAAAACTGACTGACGAAACGATGTTCCAGCGGCAAACTGCCCCGCAAAATGTCGGAGAAAAACAACTGACTGACGCCCAGCTTTTTCGCCATTTCAATTTGTGTCACCCGCATCTTCGCCTTGTAACTCATCCATGTTTCATACAGGACTTTTCTGTCTTCTTCTGTGTATTGCATACCCGTTCCTAGCGCAAAAAAATGTCAATTCATCGCAATTAAAGCCTAAAGCATCCGGTAAAATGTCAGAAAAACGTTAGGCTTGTTCCAAATAAGAATCTCGCAAAGCCGCATGAAATCTGGGTTTCGTTCATTCCACACAATTTCAGCAAGTTAGAAAACTCACCTTGTCTTGATTTTGATTATGAAAGCTTTCTGCAATCCGGTTATACTGCTTTGAGTTCATATTTCATCAGGGATTTCATACCAAACGCCATGCTCTCACAGACGCGCAATCAGCAGAATTCAAGCTTAAGAAGGGTCATGATTGTTATCCTTTGTTTGCTGTTTTTGCCCTGGGGCAGTCTGAGTATCGCCCTGACAATCGCTGGTGAAGATCTGCTCGATGACTGTATGAACCCCGCGATTGAGATGACACAGCCAGACTGTTGTGATGACATGACGGATCAGATGTCGGAAGGCAAACAGCGCACCTGCCATGAAAGTCTCCATGCCGTGAATTGTGAACAACACTGTCAGTCTTCGTGTCACACGTCACTCTTCATGCCGGCATCCCCCCTGTTCCCCTTGATGCTGACATCCGCAATTTCATTTCATGCCTATGCATCCGGGTACTGGGATGAACCGGTTTCCACACGTTTAAGACCCCCGATTCGCTCCTGAACGAATAAATCCGTCCTCTTGTCTGGTTTTGTCTGGTTCAGACTGACTCTTGCCGGGAGGAATTTCGTTTTCGCCAGCCCGATCAGGCTGTGCACCAGAAGTGAATCAAGGAAATAAACATGAAAAAAACACATCAACTCTTATCCGCTGCTCTGCTCATGATGAGCTTGTCCTCTGTCGCAGCAGAGGTGATTGAAGGCACAAATTATCAGTCTCCGTCCTGTGGTTGTTGCAAGGGCTGGGTCAAACACATGAATGACAATGGGTTTGATATCAAAATGACCTTCGAGAATAACCTGCATCCAATTAAGCAAGCGAATGGCATTCGTCCTGAGTACGCCTCCTGCCATACGGCAAAAATTCAGGGGTATGTCTTTGAAGGCCACGTTCCGGCCCAGGACATCAAACGGTTCCTGGCAGAAAAGCCTGCCAATCTGAAAGGTTTGGCCGTCGCGGGGATGCCGATGGGGTCACCTGGAATGGAATACAATGATCAGAAAATGCCATACGATGTCGTCGCATTTGATCAGGATGGTAATACCGTGGTCTGGGCAAGCCATCATCAGCCACAGACACCGTAAATAAAAATAAAGGCCGGGATGACCGGCCTTTTTATTTTCTGAACTAGTTGATCAATTCGACTGCTGATTTAAGCGATGGAACCACTGACGATTCGGATCCTGAGTTTCGGCCCATTGCGGATCCAATGCCCGTTTTTCGAGGTACACCTGAAGCCCTGTAAAATACAGAACCGCCGTCAGCTCAGAATCCTGGCTGAAATAAGCGAAAAAGGCATCTTCTCGCTCGGCTAATTGTGCCAGTGTACTCACACCGTGACGCAATGCCCATTGCACGGCATAGGGGGACACTTCCGTGCGATGCAAAATCTGAGGCTCAATCGACTTAAGCGCGACATCAATCCCCTTCGGTTCTTGAGCCAGACGCACCGCCGATTGCACATGGCTTTCTTCTTCTGCGAGCCTTTCCCGCAAACTGGCCAGACTCGCCGCCTGTTGCGTTTCGGAGTAACCATGGGTTGTCTTACAGAAACGAATGGCAAATCCCAGCTGATGGCGGCCAACCAGCTCAACTGTTTGTTCCAGGTACTCTTGCGGAATCGCATAAGTTTTGGCTAACTGTTCTACAGCCTGAACCAGATTCGGATAGACGATACCATTATATTCCACCTGAAATGCCTGACTGACCTGACCAACAGGCTGACCATCAATCGCCAGCGGCCACCCGGTATAGTTCACGCGTTCTCTGGCAATCTCAAACATCTTCCAGGCACTTTCCTTAAAGCCTTCAAAGGCTTTGCCTTCCATTTCTGAGTCTTCCAGTTCTTCCTTTGTCCAGTGCGCACCAATCTGCAAATGTTTCTGATACTTACGGTGAAGCCTTGCTTTCACCCGATCGCGTAATAAATCCAGCCCGCTCGCTTTCGTCCGGGTACACAAACTATAGCATTCTTCACAACAAGGGACTTTGACCGGCAGATCGCCTGCAAAGTCCGGTTCAGGCCGGAAAATAAAGCTCTCATAATAAGGCTCACCGCAAAACCAGCAGGTATGGCGAAACTCAAAAGGGACATCGATCGACTGGATAGTCATGATTCTGCAGGCTCTCTTTGCATCAGGTCCGTTTTATTATGCGTATCATCGGTGACCGGTACAAGGTAAGTCACTCATTTGTCTGAACCGCAAATTAATTACAACTTTGTTTTTTGCCATTCCCGTACCGAACACGCTAAAATACGTGACCGTTTTTTGAATGTGAGTGGTATGGATGTCTGAACAGAAGCGAAAGGCGCTGAAAAAAATCGCCAAATGCCTCGAATTAGGTAACTCAGCCAATGTCAATGAAGCAGCACAGGCCATCAAGATGGCGCATCGTCTGATGCTGAAATATGGCCTTGAGAAAGATGACATTGAATTTATCCAGATGGGTAAAACAAAATCAGCAACGCTGTTACCAACAGACATCAGCCAGCAGATCCTGAAAATCATCCGTGGCATCAACCGGCGCTTTGGTGTCGAGTGTGTATTGACCAATTACAAAGGATTGAAGCAGGCCGAGTTTATCGGTGTCGCCGAGCGGGCAATTTTTGCCGCGTTTGCCTTTGATGTGGTTTACCGGGAAATGAACCAGCAAACCGGCCAGTTCCGCAACAGTTTTGCCGGGACAGGTGCCAGTCAGACCGAAGTCACGCGCCGGGTCTCTTCTTTCCTGGCAGGCTGGATTGAAGGGGCATTAGAAAAATTACCCGTTCTGAACACCGATGATGATCATGACAAGCGCATGAGCAACTACATCGATCGTGAATTTGAAAACCTGGATCGTGAGACGTTCAAACAACAACTTCAGGAAGCAATGAAAGGCATCACGGATGACTACGAAAAAGGCATGAAAAAAGGCCGATCCATTTCGGTCAATCGCCCTGTCGGCGGCGATCGCCGGGAAGCCACTAAACTGCTGAGCTGACAGCGGTTTCCGAAACGGAAAACCAACTTCGGTAACATCTGCAAGAAAAAATAAATCCGGTGCCCAAACAGGCACCGGATTTTTTTACATAATATCCCGCTTCGTTATCGGGTGCTGTTCTCCTCCGTTGCTATCTTCTGCAACAGAACATTCAGACACTCACCTAACCGGCGACGGTTATCTGAATCTGACATCATGCTGGCATGATCGCCATCCACCAGCGTGACATTCAGTGAATCAGCAGGCAGATACTGCTCCCAGCCCAATGCAGAATCATCCTTCCGGCTGTAACCTGACGGTTGGATCCGCGCCCAGTACTCAGCCAGCGCCTGACTGCGGATCGGCGACATTTCCTCCTTCGCTTTCAGCAAGTGTACCGGCAGGCCAGAAGGTGTAATGGCTGTCTCTTCTACCAGCGTCGCAAAGTGATAGCGCCGTTCCCACAACGACAATTCCTGTTGCGGATCTTCCAGCAACGTACGAACCCCCATCTTCTGCAGCGTCATCAGTACTTGCTGCAACGGCATTTCCCGCAGACTGTCCATCAGAACCATTTCCAGCTCAGGATATTCACTCTCCAGCCAGCTCATGAACAGATGCGTCATACTTGCCATCGCAACCTGAGGCCGCATGGTGTCAAGCAGTCCCAAACACGCCACCTGTTCACCTTCCCGTTGCAGCATATCAGCCACCTGATACGCAAGCACACCCCCAGAGGAGTAACCGAACACATGATACGGCCCGCTGGGTTGCACCTGACGAATCATCTCGATACAGGATTTCGCCATCATGGCCATACTTTCCGGCAACTGCGCTGACATATCCGGCCAAGGCACCGCATACACGGGATAATCCGCATGGAGTGACTTCGCGAACTCATACACATAGGAATGATCCCCGAAACCGGTCGGCATAAAGAACAGCGGTTGACGGGTTCCGCCACGGCGAGCGGGAAGAGCATTGCGTGCGCCTTTCACTCCCGGATTCCGGTCAAGATACTCAGCCAGATCCGACAGCACCGGATAGTCGAAGACTGCCTGTACCGAAATCTCCAGCCCGTACTGCTTCGCCATACTCACCTGACGAACCACCAGCAGTGAATGACCGCCGAGCTCAAAGAAATGATCATGGCGTCCGACCTGCGCTATGCCCAGAAGCTCGCCCCACATATGTGCCAGGATCATTTCCGTCTCGCTTCTTGGCGGTACATAGTCATCACTGACTGCAGTCAGTCCTTCAGGCTTCGGCAATGCACGGCGATCCACCTTGCCGTTTGGTGTCAGAGGCAATTGATCCAGCCACATATAAGCTGAAGGCAGCATGTAGGACGGCAGACGATCCGCCAGATACTTCCTCAGTTCAGCTGATTCCGGCGTTTTTGCACGATCACTATTAAAACCATCGCTTGGCGTCAGCCAGGCTACCAGACGTTGCTCAGCGCCCAGTGTTCGCAAATCCACCAGCGCATCACGAACCGCAGGATGTGACAGTAATTGTGCTTCAATTTCACCCATTTCAATCCGGAAACCCCTGATTTTCACCTGCCCGTCATTCCGTCCCTGATACTCCAGACTGCCATCTGGCAGATACCGGACCAGATCCCCGGTACGATACATGGTTGTGCCCGCGTGAAATGGATCCGGCAGGAAACGCTCAGCGGTAAGTTCCGGACGGTTCAGGTAGCCAAGGGCCACCCCCACTCCTCCAACATACAGTTCACCAATTGCTCCCCGGGGAACCACCTGACCCTGCTGATTCAGCACATAAACCCGGGTATTTCCAACCGGCTTCCCAATCGGCAGCCGTTCACAGCCGTTCACTTGCTCAATATGAGCCGTCGTCGCATACGCACTTGCCTCCGTCGGGCCATAAGCATGAATCACTTTCACAGGCCCCTGATGTTTCAGTAGGCACTCGTAAGCCGATGGTTCTTCTTTCTCCCCACCGGAAATCAGATGCCGGAGCTGTGACAAAGGTTCACCAATCAGGTGAACATACTGGTTGAACAATGCTGTCGTCAGGAACAAAGTCGTGATTTCAAGTTCCTTCAGCGACCGGGCAAGCAGCTGCGCATCCATGATAACTTCCTGCGGGATCACCACCACCTGACCGCCATTCAACAGCGGCGCCCAGACTTCCATGGTCGAGGCATCAAAGGCCGGGTTCGATGAGAAAGCAATCCGTTCCGATGCATCAAAATCTGCATAGCCGTTGTGGATGACCAAACGGGTAATCCCCTGATGCGGCACCAGGACCCCTTTCGGCTGACCGGTTGAGCCCGAGGTATACATCAGATAAGCCGCGCTCGTACTTTGCAGAGCCAGCTCAGGATTCTCGCGCCGCTGGCTGCGTTCTTCAGGGAACACATACGGCAATGCATCATTCCCCGGCTTATCTGCGATGATAAGACGGGCACCACTGTCACTGAGAATCCAGGCCTGTCGCGTTTCCGGCAGTTTTGAATCCACCGGAACAAACATCGCTCCTGTTTTCAGAACGGCCAGTTGCGCAGCCACCAGTGCCAGACTGCGGCCCAGCTTGAGTGCAATACGATCGCCGGGCTGAACGCCCCGTTCAATCAGCGTATGCGCCAATTGGTTTGCCATCCCATTCAGTTCGGCATAACTCACCCTTTGCTGGCCATCAATGACTGCAATCGCATTCGGCCGTCTGCGGACCTGCTGTTCAAATACGGTATGAACACAATCCTCTGCCGGATAATCCGTTACTGTCTGATTCCAGGTTTCCAGTTGCAGGTGATATTCAGCCTCCGGCAGAATCTCCAGTGAACTCACAGGCAAAGCCGGTGTTTCTGACAATGCATGCGACAGCGACGTCAGTGCCTGAACCATATAACTACAGATTCGTTCCGCTTCAATTGGCTGACTAATCTGAGCCGTCAGACCCAGTGAATCTCCGCCATCTTCCACCGACATCACAAACGGGTAATTGGTCCGCTCCTCAGCACTCAACAGAGAAACGCCTTCAGGCAGAACCAGTTCATCCCCCATGTTATGCCGGTAATTCAGCAAGGCACTGAACAGTGGCGCCCCTGCAGCCATACCGCTGCAACGCTGCGCCAGAGCCAGTGGTGCATGCTCATGCAGCAGCAGGCCACTTAAGCGCTGATGCGCCTGGCGTACCGCAGACACAACATCCTGATCATCAATATTCAGACGCAATGGCAGCGTATTGATAAAGAGACCCATCGCCTGATCAGCCCCCTCACCGGCCTGCATCCGACCCAGTAAGACGGTACCAAACACCACCGCCGCTTTGTCTGTCACACGGGAAAGAACCTGCGCCCAGGCCAGATGACACAGACTTGCCAGACTCACCCCGAGATAACGGGCCTGCTCCCGCAGTGCTGCATTGAGTTCAGCCGGCACAACACAATGTGCTGTTGCAATGGCTTTGCCGTCGCCCCGAACGTTACTCAGCTCAAACGGCAACACGGGTTCCTCGATATCTGCCAGCATTTCCCGGAAGAATTCTTCATGGGCATCCTGACTCATCCCCAGACGAGTCTGAGCAATCACATTCCGGTATGGCGGTGCAATCGCGAGCGAATCCGCTTTCCCGTCCAGAATCGCCGCCACTTCGCTTTCAATCAGTGCTGAAGTGGAATGATCGCCGATCATATGATGCCATTGTTGCAGCATCAGCCACCGGCCCTGTTCATCTTTTGCAATCACCAGATTCAGGAGCGGTGCCTGTGTCAGATCCAGTCGTGAATGGCGCGGGTCAAACTGCGCCATCAACTGTTCGGCCACAGGTCCTTCTTGCGGATCCAGTGCCAGTTCGCGGACAGGCAATGTTGCTTTGCGCCATACAACCTGAACCGGCTCAGACAATCCCTGACTAAGAAAGGCTGAACGCAGGATATCGTGACGGTCCACAACAAGCTGCATGGCCGACAGCCAGGCATCAAGGCGAGTACGACTATCAAATTGCAGCATGGCAGACAACAGATAGGTATCGCCTTGCTCACTGAGCAGATGATGGAAAAGGATTCCTTCCTGCAACGGCGACAGACCATAGATATCCTGCACATTGCCGACCCCGCCCGAAACCCCGGCAACCACCTGATCAATTTCCTGCTGACTCAGATTCGCCAGTGGCAGTAACGCAGGAGTGATGTGAGTTGTTTCAGCCGTGATCAGATTCTCCGGCACCTGAACCTCATGCTGGGTACCCAGCGCCGATGCCAGCGCCGCAAGCGTGGGTGAAGAGAAAAGCGTGTTCACACCAGCCGAAAGACCGTGCCGGCGCAGTGCCGCCATCAGTTTCACCACAAGTAACGAGTGACCGCCCAGTTCAAAGAAATTGTCATGACGACCAATACCTTCCACACCGAGCACTTCAGACCAGAGTCCAGCCAGCAGGCGTTCCGTTTCTCCCTGCGGCGCTTCATACACCCGGCCAGCATCAGCATCCGGCACAGGGAGCGCACGGCGATCCAGCTTACCATTCGGGGAAATTGGCAACGCCTGCATGCAGACAAAGGCTGCCGGAATCATATATTCAGGTAAACGTGCCGACAGGAACTGTCGTAGCTGTTCGATCAGGGATGTCTGTACACTCGCTTCCTGATTGTCCTCTTCTTGTTCGAAGACTTTCGGAACAATCCAAGCCACCAGCCGTTTTTCGCCATTACTTCCGGGCAAAGCATCCACAGCCACATCACGCAATGCCGGATGTGCTGCGAGCTGGGTTTCGATTTCTCCCAGTTCAATCCGGAAGCCACGGATTTTCACCTGCTGATCATTCCGGCCCAGATATTCCAGACTGCCGTCGGCCAGATAGCGCACCATATCGCCGGTACGATACATCCGCCCACCCGGTTGGAATGGATCTGCCAGGAAGAGCTCAGCCGTCAGTTCAGGCTGATTCAAATAGCCCCGTGCCACCTGAAGACCACCGACGTACAGCTCTCCCACTGTGCCGCGAGGCACTGGCAGACCCGCTTCATCCAGCAGGTAGATCCGGGTATTGCTGACGGGTCGCCCGATGGAAGGCACCGCCGCATCCAGCGCTAACGTCGCAGACGTTGCTACGACGGTTGTTTCTGTCGGGCCATAGTTGTTCATTACGATCAGCCCTTCAGGTACCTCCAGCGGCCAATGGCGGAGACTGTCACCACCGATCAGCAATTGACGTAACGAAGGCGGCACCATCCCATTTGCCAGCGCAACTTCTGCCAGCGGCGTCACCATAAAGGAAACCTGTGCGCCACTGTGCTGCCACCAGTGCAGCAATGCTTCACTGTTCCCGGCAACCTGAGGTGGCGGCAGCAACAAGGATGCACCCAGCGACAGTGCCGGCCAGATCTCCCAGACACAGGCATCAAAGCCAAGGCCAGCCATGCAAGTCGTTTTCTCCCTCGCCTGCAGCCCGATCGCCTCTTCATGCCAGTGAATCAGATTCAGTAACTGACCGTGCTCGACCATCACCCCTTTGGGCTGTCCGGTAGAACCTGAGGTGTAGACGACATAGGCCAGATGCTCTGGACGAACCTCAACCAATGGCGCACCGACAGAGACAGGTGTCGACAAGAGCTTATCCAGTGACAGCACAGGCACATCAATGTCCCTCAGGGTCTGATCACCGATGGCTTTACAGCCGACGGAATCAGCCAGCAGCAGGGTTGGAGCACAGTCGCTCAGAATATAACTCAAGCGGTCACCGGGATAAGCCGGATCCAGCGGGACATAGGCACCACCGGCTTTCAGCACGGCCAGCAAAGCCACAACCATATCCGGTTTGCGTGCGGCGCAGACAGCGACTCGTTTTTCTGTGCCAACACCCCGGGCAATCAGGGCATGCGCCAGTCGGTTCGCCCGGCTGTCCAGCTGGCCGTAGCTCAGTACTTCATCGCCACAAACCAGTGCGAGTGACTGAGGAGAGCGCCCCACCTGTGCTTCAAACAGATGGTGGACTGCCTGATGCTTCGGATACACCCGCTCCGTCTGGTTCATGTCATTGAGTAATAGGTTACGTTCTGCTTCCGGCAACAGATCCACACGGGAAACCGGTATGGCAGAATCCGTCACCATCGCCTGAAGCACAGTTTTCAGATACTCGCTGAAGCGGTTGGCCGTGCCGGCATCAAACAAAGCGGTCGCATAGTTCAGAGCGCCCGTGATCTGATTGTCCGCTTCTCTCAGTTCCAGCGTCAGATCAAACTTCGCAATATCATAGGCCAGACCGGCCTCCGCAACAGCCAGCTCCGGTAAGCTGATGTCACGAACCGAACCCTCCTGCCAGGACAGCATGACCTGGAATAACGGTGTTCTGTCGAGCTGTCGCGGCGGGTTAATCACTTCGACCACTTGCTCAAACGGCAAATCGCTGTTTTCACGGGCGGCAAGGACAGACTGTCTGACCCGGGTCAGCAATGCACTCAATGTCGGATCATCCCGCAGATCAATATGCAGGGCCAGTGTGCTGACAAAGAAGCCCACCAGCGGTTCAACTTCCAGACGGCCACGATTTGCATCCGGCATCCCAATCACAACTTCCTGCTGACCGGCCAGACGCGAGAGGACAATCCCCCAGGCAGAGAGCACGGTCATAAACAGGGATGTTCCCTGACGCTGGCTTAACTGACGCAAGGCCTGAGTCAGCTCAGCATCAATCACAAGGGGTACTTCCGCCCCGGCGAAAGACTGCACCGGCGGACGGGGTCTGTCGGTTGGCAGCGTCAGCTGTACGGGGGCATCACCCAGTGTCGCTTTCCAGAAGCTGGCCTGTGCATCCAGTCGTTCCTGGCTGAGATGTTCCCGTTGCCAGTGCGCATAATCCGCATACTGCAAGGCCAGCGGCGGTAATGGATTAGCCTGTTGCTGGCGGAATGCGCCATACAACTCGCTCAGTTCCTGCAAGAGGATCTTCGACGACCAACCATCAGAGACAATATGATGACAAACCAGCAGGAACAGGTATTCATGGTCCGTCACCTGCCAGAGATGCGCAGCAACGAGCGGGCCATTTTCCAGATCAAACGGCGCAGCCATCACCTGACGAATCCGGGCCATGGCCAGCTCGCGGTTTCGGTTTCCATTGCTCAGCGTTTCCGTGCGCAGGTCATGCCAAACGTAAGGCATCGGTTCAACCGGAAGAATACGAACCTGAGGCTGATCGTCCTGCGTGACAAACACACTACGCAGACTTTCATGCCGTGCATAAAGCGCGTCCAGGCTTTGTCTGAATGCATCCGGATCCAGATCACCGGTCAGTTCCAGAACAAGCGGGATATGATAGGTTTCACTGTTGCCTTCCATCTGGCTCAGGAACCACAGCCGTTGCTGGGCAAACGACAGCGGCAAAACTTCATCCCGGGAAACCGGCACAATCGGTAACTGATGAACATCCTCATTCCGGTGGATCTGTTCAGCTAATGCATGAAGGACCGGCGCAGCAAACAATGCGGACAGCGAGAGTTGCCATCCGGCCTGTTCTACCCGGTTTGCCAGCTGTACCGCCAGCAACGAATGTCCGCCAAGATCGAAGAAGTTATCCTGGCGGCCAACTTTTTCAATGCCCAGCAGAGATTCCCACAGCGTTGCCAGCAGCGTTTCCCGTTCACCTCGGGGTGACTCGTAGGATTCGCGGATCCCGGCTGCGCTTTCCGGCGCAGGCAAGGCACGTTTATCCAGTTTGCCGTTGGTTGTGAGCGGCAACGCATCCAGCCAAAGATAAGAAGATGGCATCATGTAATCCGGCAAGCGACCCGCCAGGAACTGACGGAGTTGTCCTGCCAGCACCTCGCAGTCAGCCTGAGGTCCGGGAACAATCCAGGCTACCAGACGCTTGTCGCCATCCACCGCTTCCCAGGCATCCACCGCAACATTGAGAACCGATTCGTGCGCAAGAATTGCAGCTTCCACTTCTCCGCATTCAATCCTGAAGCCACGAATTTTCACCTGATGATCATTCCGGCCCAGATAATCCAGCTCGCCATTTGGCAAATAACGGGCTAAATCACCAGAGCGATACATGCGACAGCCCGGATGGAACGGATCATCCAGAAAACGTTCTGCATTCAGTTCCGGACGATTGAGATAGCCCCGGGCCACCCCTTCACCACCCACATACAATTCACCTACGGCGCCGTGCGGGACCGGCTGACCATGCGGATCCAGCAGATACACACGCAGATCCGAGATCCGGCGGCCAATCGGGCTGCCGCTGGACCGGACATCAGCCGGTGACATTGCCCTGTAAGTGACGTGAACAGTTGTTTCGGTGATCCCATACATATTGACCAATTGCGTTACATCGGCCGGATTGCGGGCATACCAGGGAGCCAGATCAGCCGGATTCAGCATTTCCCCGCCAAATACGATGGTTCTTAACTGATGCGGCGTTTCATCCTGGGCCTGAATGAAAGCTTTGAATGCACTTGGCGTCTGGTTCAGAACCGTCACGCCATGCCGGCAAATGAGCGAATAGAAATCCCGGGCCGAGCGTGCTGTCGCCTGAGGGACAACCACCAGGCAGCCACCGTGTCGCAATGCCCCCCAGATTTCCCACACCGAAAAATCAAATGCAAACGAATGGAAAAGACACCAGACATCATCTGCACAAAAACTAAATTCGGTCTCAGTCGCACTGAACAGGCGATCGACCTGCCGGTGTTCAACCATGACACCTTTCGGTTTCCCAGTGGAACCCGACGTATAAATCACATAAGCCAGACTGGCGGGCGTCAATCCGGTCACCTCCGGATTCCGGCTGTCTCCGTCAAAAGCTTGTTCAAGCGGCAACTGCAGCAGCTCTATCTCACCCAGTGCGGTACGCCCTTTTTCATCAGCCAGTAACAGGACCGGCTCAGCGTCTTCAAGGATGTACTGCAAACGATCACCAGAATAAGCCGGATCTAACGGAACATAAGCGCCGCCCGCTTTCAGAATGCCAAGCAAACCGATGATCAACGCCGGACTGCGTTCAGCACAGATTGCAACCCGGCTCTCCGGCTGAACACCCCGCTCAATTAACACATGAGCAAGCCGGTTTGCTTCGGTATTCAGCGCGGCATAGGTCAGACGTTGCTCACCACAGACCAGCGCAATCGCTTCAGGCGTTTGCACCACCTGATCTTCGAACCGCTGTGTCAGGCATAGTGACGCAGCATTGAGGGCGGGTGTCTGATTCAGTGTTTCCAGTAACAGACGAAGTTCACTGGGGGGCATCACATCCAGCTGACTGACCGGCAACTCCGGTGTCTCCGACAAAGCGTGCACCAGTAAGGCCAGCGTCTGCTCCATATAACCGCAAATGTGCCCGGCTTCAATTGGCTGACTGATTTGTGCCGTCAGTCCCAGTGAATCACCACCGTCTTCAACAGACATCACAAACGGGTAGTTGGTCCGGTCATCTACATGCAGCAGCGTGACACCTTCCGGCAGCTCCAGCTCATCGCCGTCATTGTGCCGGTAGTTCAGCAAGGCACTGAACAAAGGCATTCCGGGAATAATGCCACAGCAGCGCTGTGCTTCGGCCAGTGACGCATGTTCATGCTGCAACAATCCACTGAGTCTCTGATGCGCCTCGTGTACAGCGGCTTCAACTGTCCTCTGATTGATATCCAGACGCAGCGGCAGCGTATTAATGAACAGTCCCATGGCCTGTTCCGCGCCTTCCCCGGCCTGCATCCGGCCCAGCAGTACTGTACCGAACACCACAGCATCCTGTCCGGTCATCCGGGCAAGAACCTGCGCCCAGGCGAGATGACACAAGCTGGCCAGACTGACCCCCAGACGCCGGGCTTGCTGACGTAAATTCCGGTTCAGCTCAGCAGGCAGTTTCAGACTGGCTTCATTTATTGTCCGGCCGCCGCCCTGAACATCGCTCAGACCAAAAGGTAATGTCGGTTCGTCGATATCCGCCAGCATTTCGCGGAAAAATGCTGCATGATCACCCGTTCCGAACCGGGCCTGAGCCACTGCATGACGGAAAGGCTGTGCTGGCAGCAATGCGGCGCCCCGGCCAGACAGAATCGCCCTCACTTCCTCCATCATCAATGCCAGTGTCGAGTGATCCCCAATCAGGTGATGCCATTGCTGCAACAGACACCAACTGCCGTCTGTGTCTTGCGCAGCCGCAAACCGCATCAGCGGCGCCCGGGTCAGATCCATCCGGTTCCGCGCCGAATCAAAGCGGGCTTCAAGGGGTGAGGCAAGGGGTCTCTCCTCTGCTCCCTGTTCGGAATCCGCTTCTGAACGCAGCTGGAGGAAATCAACCTTCAAGTTGGCTTTGCGCCAGACCACCTGAACCGATTCCGACAACCCTGCACTCACAAAGGCGGTGCGCAGGATGTCATGACGATCAACCACCTGCTGCATTGCATTTAACCAGCCATCCAGTGTTGCACGAGATTCAAACCGCATCATCGCCGACAGCAGATAGGTATCACCGAGCTCATTCAGCCGATGGTGGAACAAAATCCCTTCCTGTAAGGGGGACAGACCATAAATATCCTGAATATTCCTGAGCCCCTCAGGAACCGTCGCCACAACACGATCAATTTCCTGCTGATTCAGACTGGCCAGAGGCAGCAGCTCTGGCGTAATTGCCTTCGTGTCCGGTGTGAGCTGATTCTCTGGAACCTGAACATCGTGTAATGTTGCCAGCGCTGCCGCCTGAGAAGCCAGAGTCGGAGCAGAAAACAACGCTTTCATCTCCGCAACCAGTCCATAACGGCGCAATTTTGCCAGTAACTTCACCACCAGCAGCGAATGGCCCCCCAGTTCGAAGAAATTATCCTGACGACCAATACGTTCAACACCCAGCACCTCTGCCCAGATGTCGGCCAGCAGCCTTTCCTGCTGCCCCTGTGGTGCCTCATAGCTGGCACGTTCCTGAGGATTTTCTTTGGGTTCAGGTAAAGCCCGGCGATCCAGTTTACCGTTTGGCGACAAAGGCAATGCATCGACCGCAGTCCATGTGACAGGCACCATATATTCCGGTAAACGTCCCGTCAGGAAATCCCGCAAGTCGGCCGGCACCAGCGCTGTGCCTGTTTCACACACAACCCAGGCCACCAGCCGTTTGTCACCACGGTCATCAGCACGCGCATCAACCACCACCTCACGAACCGCCGGATGAGTCGACAAGACCGCTTCAATTTCGCCACACTCAATCCGGAAACCGCGAATTTTCACCTGCTGGTCATTCCGGCCCAGATATTCAATGTTGCCATCAGGCAGATATCGAGCCAGATCCCCGGTACGATACATCCGCCCGCCGGAATGGAACGGATCAGCCAGAAACCGTTCTGCGGTCAGTTCGGGACGATTGAGATAGCCCCGTGCCACCTGAACCCCACCAATATAAAGTTCACCGGCTGCACCCTGCGGTACAGGTTGCCCGTATTCATCCAGCAGATAAATGCGAGTGTTTGCCACCGGACGACCGATCGGAACGGTCACCAGCTCAGGTTCGCGGGTACAATGCCAGGCCGTGACATCAATCGCGGCCTCCGTCGGACCATAAAGATTATGCAGTTCTGCATGAGGCATCTGACGATAAAACTCCGTCACCAGACTCGCAGGCAACGCTTCACCACTGCACATCACCCGGACAACGTGCTGACAGCGCGCAGTCGCTCCCTCAGATGCCAGAAAACTTTGCAGCATAGACGGAACAAAATGCATCGTCGTGACGTTGTCATGCAAGATGGCACAACTCAGATAATCCGGGTCCTTATGGCCTTCAGGACGCGCCATCACCAGGCGCGCACCATAAATCAACGGCCAGAAAAACTCCCAGACCGAAACATCAAAACCAAACGGTGTTTTCTGTAATACAGTATCTTCTGCAGTCAGACCATAAGTGTCCTGCATCCAGATCAACCGGTTGACGATCGCTCGGTGCTCATTCATCGCCCCTTTCGGTTTTCCGGTCGAGCCCGAGGTATAAATCACGTAAGCCAGATGATGGGCCTGCGATTGTGATAACGGATTCTGACTGCTGAGATCCGAAGAATATGCGCCATCCAGAGCCAGTACAGGCACGCTGTGTGTGCCAAGTGCCTGACGACCGGCAGCATCGGCCAACAATAGCACCGGATCAGCATCTTCCAGAATGTACTGAAGCCGCTCTCCCGGGTAAGCAGGATCTAACGGCACATAACCGCCGCCCGCTTTGAGGACCCCGAACAAGGCGACGACCATGGCCACACTTCGCTCAGCACAGACAGCCACCCGGCTGTCCGGACCAACACCGCGTGCAATCAGCACATGAGCCAGTTGGTTAGCTGCCGCGTTCAGCTCGGCGTACGTCAGACGCTCCTCTTCACAAACCAGTGCAATTGCTTCGGGTGAACGGGACACCTGCGCTTCAAACAATTGCTGCAGGGTCACATCAACCGGATAATGACGTTCGGTTTGATTTAAACCATCCAGTAACCACATCCGCTCAGTATCTGGCATCAGATTGAGTTGCGATGCAGGCTGCGCCGCATCAGACACCATCGCCAGAAGCACCTCACGCAAATAGCCGCCAAAACGCTCAACGGTAGAGGCATCAAACAGCGCGGTTGCGTAATTGAGCATCCCTTGAATCTGATTGCCCTGCTCAGCCAGTTCCAGCGTCAGTTCATACCGGGCTGTGTCATGAACCAGATTTGTTTCTTTTACCTGAAGACCTGGAACAGAAATATTCCGGACTGAACCGTCCTGCCAGGCCAGCATCACCTGAAACAAGGGTGTTCTGTCCAGCATTCTTGGCGGATTGATGGCTTCCACCACCTGTTCAAAAGACACATCATTGTTTTCTCGCGCAGCAAGTACCACCGTTTTTACCCGGGTCAGTAAATCAGCGACAGTCGGATCGTCACGCAGATCCAGATGCAGGGCCAGTGTACTGACAAAGAATCCGACCAGCGGCTCAACCTCCAATTGTCGCCGATTGGCCTCAGGGATCCCGATGACGACTTCCGGCTGCCCGGCAAGCCGAGACAGCACGATTCCCCAAGCGGTCAGCACCGTCATAAACACCGAGAGGTTGTGCTGTTCACTGAACTGACGCAGCGACGCTGTCAGTTCATCACTGAACACGACGGGGATCTGTGCACCGGCAAAGGATTGCACCGGCGGATGGGGCCTGTCGGTTGGCAATGTCAGATGTGTCGGGGCTTCACCTAACGTTTCCCGCCAGAATTGCGTCTGTTGTTCAAGCCGTGCCGGATTCAGGTGCACCTGTTGCCAGTTCGCATAATCCACGTACTGCAATTTCAGTGGCGGTAAAGGATTCACCTGTTGCTGGCTGAATGCCCCGTACAGCACACTCAGGTCTTGCAGGATGTTTTTAACCGACCAGCCATCTGACACAATGTGATGGCAAAGCAACAGGAACAGACATCTGTCGTCCGCCAGTTGCCAGAGATGCGCGCACACGACAGGGCCGGATGCCAGATCAAAGGGCTGGCCGATCACCTGAGAGGCCTGAGCCATTGCCTTCGATTCACTGTCTTGATCAGCACGCAGGTCATGCCATGTCAGTGGCATCGGCGAAACCGGCAGAATCCGGACTTCCGGCTGACCGTTTGTCGCGACAAAAGTACTCCGTAAAGCTTCATGGCGTTCATAGAGTGCATCCAGACTTTGTTCAAATGCAGATGTGTTGAGATCTCCCTGCAGCTCCAGCAACAGCGGAATATGGTAGATTCCGCTGCTTCCTTCCAGTTGCTCCAGGAACCACAAACGCTGCTGCGCAGACGACAACGGCAGTTTGCTCTCTCTGTGAACCGGTTCAATCGACTGGACAATTGCATGCTGAAGGCTTTCCAGTTGCTCAGCCTGTGCATGCAGCACGGGTTTGGCGAACAGCGCAGCCAGCGGCAGTTTCCACCCGGCCTGTTCCATGCGGTTTGCCAGTTGTACGGCTAAGAGTGAATGCCCGCCCAGTGCAAAAAAGTTATCCTGACGACCGACCGTATCAATTTTCAGGACTTCTCCCCACAACCGGGCCAGCAATTGTTCTTTCTCCCCTTTCGGTGGTTCATAGGCCTGACGGATCCCGGCTGCATTTTCCGGTGCCGGTAAAGCACGCTTATCCAGCTTGCCATTGTTCGTGAGAGGCAAGATGTCCAGCAGGACATAAGATGCCGGAATCATGTAGTCCGGCAGGCGATCTCCCAGTGCATCTCGGATTTGAGCCGAGAACTGACCCTGGTCAGCATTCGGATGCGGGACAATCCAGGCCACCAGCCGCTTGTCGCCATCCGGCGACTGCCATGCATCAACGGCCACGCTGGTCACCAGTTCATGCGCCTGAATTGCAGCTTCCACCTCACCACACTCGATCCGGAAACCCCGGATTTTCACCTGCTGATCGTTTCGTCCCAGATATTCCAGCTCACCATTTGGTAAATAGCGGGCCAAATCCCCGGAACGGTATAAACGGCTGCCCGGATGGAACGGGTCATCCAGGAACCGTTCTGCATTGAGCTCCGGCCGGTTCAGATAACCGCGGGCTACCCCTTCGCCACCGACATACATTTCTCCCACGGCGCCCAATGGCACTGGCTGGCCGTAAGGGTCAAGCAGATAGAGGCGAAGATCCGAAATTCGATGTCCGATCGGGCTGCCCGTGTTTTCAATATCTGCCGGGGACATCGCACGGTAAGTCACATGCACCGTTGTTTCCGTAATGCCGTACATATTTACCAGTTGCGGTGCATCAACAGCATTGCGTGCGTACCAGAGTGCCAGATCCGCCGGATTCAGCATTTCACCACCAAAAATAATGGTTTTCAGTTGGTGGGAAGTCTCATCCTGGGCCTGAATAAACGCCTTGAAGGCACTTGGGGTCTGATTCAGCACGGTCACACCGGTCTGACAGATCAACTGGTAAAAATCTGTCGCCGAACGAGCCGTTGCCTGCGGAACGATCACCAGCTGTCCGCCATGTCGTAATGCGCCCCAGATTTCCCAGACAGAAAAGTCAAAAGCATAGGAATGAAACAAACACCAGACGTCATCGGCACGGAAGTCAAAATCGGCATGTGTGGCATGGAACAACCGGTCAACCTGACGATGTTCGACCATCACCCCTTTCGGTTTGCCGGTTGAACCGGATGTATAAATCACATAAGCCAGATGGGCAGGCGTTAAACCTGCGACCTGCGGGTTCTGACGACTGCCTTCCAGTGACTGACCCAACGCAAACAGCGGCACATGTTGCTCTCCAACCGCCGCTTGACCGGCTTCATCGGCCAAAATCAGTACTGGCTCAGCATCCTGCAGAATGTAATTCAGACGTTCACCGGAATAAGCCGGATCCAGCGGCACATAGGCCCCGCCAGCTTTGAGAATTGCCAGAATCGCGACGATTGTATTCGGCCCGCGCTCGGTACAGAGGGCAACCAGACTGCCCGGACCGACGCCGCGCGTAATCAGATCATGCGACAGCAAATTAGCCTCGAAATTCAGTTGACCGTAAGTCACGGTTTTCTGCTGGTACACCAGCGCAATCGCCTCTGGCGTCCGGGCCGCCTGCGCCTCAAACCGGTGATGCAGACAGGCTGGCTGAACGTCATTCTGCGCTGTGACATTCCAGCGGTTCACCAGCAGATCAAACTCATCGTCAGGCAAAATTGACAACTCATAGGCCGGAATATCCGGCGTCTGCGCCAGAGCATTGACCAGTGCACCCAGCGTTTGCTGCATATAACCACAAACACGCGACGCTTCGATCGGATGAATCACCTGCGCTGTTAAGGACAGTGAATCCATGCCGTCGTCGACACAGAGGACAAACGGATAATTTGTCCGCTCATTGGCACTGACCAGACTCACTCCGTCCGGCAACGGCAGATTTTCACCTTCGTTATGGCGATAATTGAGCAATGCACTGAACAACGGAGCTCCCGCCGTCACGCCGCTGCAACTTTGTGCGAGCGCCAGCGATGCATGTTCATGGGCAAGCAACCCGCTCAGGTTCTGATGTGCCTGACGCGCAGCTTCTTCAATACTCCGGCTGTCGAGGTCCATACGCAGAGGCAAGGTATTAATAAAGAGACCCATTGCGCTGTCGGCACCTTCCCCGGCCTGCATCCGTCCCAGTAAAACGGTCCCGAAAACCACAGTGTCCTGTCCGCAGGTTCTCGCCAGTACCTGACCCCAGGCCAGATGACACAAACTGGCCAGACTGATGCCCAGCCGTTTGGCCTGATAACGCAACGCCTGATTCAGTTCCGGCGTTATTGCCAGACGGGCTTCATTAACTTGATGACCATCACTGTGAACATTGCCCAGCCCAAAAGGCAGCACCGGTTCTGAAATATCAGCCAGCATCTTGCGGAAAAATGCCTTATATTCGCTTTCGCTGACACCCAGTCTTGCCTGCGCAACTGCATTCCGGAAAGGTTGCGGGCGGCTCAGTGTCTTCTGATGGCCTGCCATCATCGTCCGAACTTCATCGACCATAAAAGCCAGTGTGGAATGGTCACCGATCAGGTGATGCCATTGTTGCAGGACGCACCAGCTGCCGTCCGTATCTTCCGCAACCACGAAATGCAGCAATGGCGCCTGCGTCAGATCCAGACGGGTATGGCGGGGATCATAACGTGATTCCAGCTGTGTACTGACAGGCCCGTCTGCGGGGTCAAGATCCAGCTCTGCCACCTGAAAGTCGGCCTGACGCCAGACCACCTGAACCGGTGATGCGGCTCCGGATCCAACAAACGCAGTGCGCAAAATATCGTGACGGTTCACAACCTGCTGCATGGCGTTCAGCCAGGCATCCAGACGAGCCCGGTTTTCAAAACGCAATGTCGCTGACAACAGATAAGGATCACCCTTTTCTGCCAGCAAATGATGGAAAAAGATCCCTTCCTGCAAAGGAGACAAGGCGTAGATGTCCTGGACGTTGGCGACACCGCCCGGGACTTTCTGAACGACGGCATCAATCGCTGGCTGACTCAGCTCAGCCAGAGGTAGCATCGCTGGCGTAATCTGCTGACTGTCTGGCCGGATCTGATTTTCCGGCACGATCACGTCATGTTGTGTGTTCAGCGTCTGAGCCAGTGCTGACAAGGTCGGCGCCGCAAATAAGGCCGGTAAATCCGTTGTCAGTCCGGCGCTTCTCAGCTTCGCCATCAGTTTCACCACCAGCAGTGAATGCCCGCCCAGTTCAAAGAAATTGTCCTGACGGCCAATACGTTCGATGCCCAGGATTTCCTGCCAGATCTTTGCCAGTAATTGTTCTGTTTCACCCTGCGGTGCAACATACTCGGTTCGGCCCCCCGTATTCAGTTCCGGCACAGGCAGTGCTCGCCGGTCCAGCTTGCCGTTCGGAGACAGCGGCAATGCGTCCAGACGAATATAAGCGGTTGGGATCATATAGCCGGGCAAGCGCTCCGCCAGAAACTCACTGAATTCTGCAGTTAAGCTCAGCCAGTCACAAGTCGCGGTCGGTACCACCCAGGCAACCAGTCGTTTCTCGCCGCTCTGGTCATCCGGGGCATCAACCACCACATCGCGGACTGCGGGATGAGCGCCCAGCTGCGCCTCAATTTCTCCCAGTTCAATCCGGAACCCCCGAATTTTGACCTGTTGATCGTTCCGTCCGAGGTATTCAAGACTGCCATCGTCTAGATACCGGACCAGATCCCCGGTCCGGTACATCCGTCCCCCCGGATAAAACGGATCATCCAGGAAACGTTCGGCAGTCAGTTCAGGCTGATTCAGATAGCCCCGGGCAACCTGTACGCCACCAACATATAATTCACCAATCGCGCCAAACGGAACGGGCTGCCTGTGCTCATCCAGCACATAAATCCGTGTATTCGAAATTGGACGACCAATCGAAGGAACAGCCGCACCTGTCTCCGGATTTCCTGACGTCGCGACAACCGTGGTTTCCGTCGGGCCGTAGTTATTCAGAAGCGTCAGCCCTTCCGATAAGGCCTGCGGCCAGCGACGGATGCTGTCTCCGCCAATCAGCAGCATGTTCAGTGCGGGCGGTAACGTCCCGTCCGCCAGTGCAATCTCTGCAAGCGGCGTCACCATAAAAGACACTTGTGCTTCACTGCGACGCCACCAATTGAGTAACGCATCGCTGTCACCCGAGACCTGAGGCGGTGGCATCAGCAGCGTGGCCCCCAGAGACAATGACGGCCAGATTTCCCAGACGCAGGCGTCGAAGCCCAATCCGGCCATACAGGTCGTGTAGTCTCCGGCTTTCAGCCCGGTTGCCTCACCATGCCAACCAATCAGATTTCGTAACTGATGATGTTCAACCATGACCCCTTTGGGCTGACCGGTTGAACCCGAGGTATAAACGACGTAAACCAGTTGGTCTGGCTGCACCTGTATCTCAAGATTTTCAGCAGACAACGTGGCAGTTAACGGGGCTTCCAGATCCAGTACCGGAATCTCTTGTTCACCCAGAGCAGACCGGCCTGTTGAATCGGCCAGCAAAAGCACCGGCTGGCAGTCGTGCAGAATATAAGTCAGCCGTTCACCGGGATATGCCGGATCGAGCGGCACATACGCCCCGCCCGCTTTCAGAACAGCAAGTAAAGCGACAATCAGGTTCGGTCCCCGGGCGGCACAGACAGCAACCCGGGTTTCAGCCTGAACACCACGCGTCAAAAGCTCACTGGCAAGACGGTTTGCCCGGTGATTCAGTTCAGCAAAACTGAATGCGGTATCTCCGCAGCACACCGCAATTGCATCGGGGGTTTGTCTGACCTGCGCTTCAAACAGCGTATGAACACCGTCCACTGCCGGGAAATCAATGGCAGTGCGATTCATCTCCTCCAGCAAGATGTGGCGCTCTTTTACATCCAGTAAACTCAATGTTCCGACAGACAATTCAGGATGGATACGGGCCTGCTCCAGAAAGTCGCGTAAATGCTTACTGAAGGTATCAATGTGCTGCGAACTCTGTACCGACTGATCATAAACCCAGCGGAATGTCTCTCCGTTTTTATCAATCTGGAACAAAGTGCTGACATGGCGTGCGCTTTCAGGGGCGGATGAAATATCGGAAATCAACTCAACCGCAAATGGCCATTGTGTGGTTTGCGTGATCAGTGCATGTAATTCTGGATGAAATGGGAGATGCGCCATCACCCGCTCACATTCACCCTTCAGCAGTTGCTGCGTACAGGTAAAGGTCTGGGTCATATCCAGAGAAATTTGTACTGGCAACACAGCATCGGGCAGAAGGCTGTTGGTTTTACGTTGCAACCAGCCAATCTGAAAATCGGTTTGCGCCCCCATCCGGGCAATGTAAACCGCTACCGCGCTCAAAAATGTCGATAAGGCCGTATGGCCCGTTGGCATCCATGCCGTGGTTTGCCAGTCTACTGCTGTCTGAGCCGCCCTTCGATGCGCCGGGAATGCAGATAACATGGGTTGTTTCAGTCGCGAATCCCAGAAAGACGCGTAACTGGCACCTTTGGCAAAGAGTTCAGCAAGTCGGGAGGCTTGTGCTTTCGTCAGAACTGGCAAGCGATGCCCAACTTCCAAATGGAACTGACGGGCAAGTTCCATCCCGGAACTGATTGCGCCCGATGCACTGAACCAGCCGCCAATACGCGCGATGCCCTGCGACGTTGCAATATCCCACCCTTGGTCATCGATATGCAGCAAAGTCCCCGGGGCTGCTTTGTGCACTTCCTCGCTCACAGTCAAATGACCTATCCCAACCACGCGATCAGGCAATGCCAGTTTCAGCGGACATCCATGAGACGGATGCGCAATCGCATAAAACAGACGTTCCAAATCCTTGGCAGGCTGATCCCAACGCAGTACACCGCCCGCATCAGGATCACGGCGGAAAACATAAAAGTTGTCATGAATGATTGCCGGGTCTTTTTCAGCGGCAATTTGCGTCAAATCCCCGAGCGTGATATCTGGCTGACGCCAACATGCCTGAAGAATAAACTGAAAGCGCTGCTGAAGATTTTCAAGCTGCGCTTTTGAATGAATATGGGGGGCATCGACAAACATCACATCCATTGCCTGCGCCTGCCGATCTTCAAAAAACAGAATCTGCAAATCACTGACCGAAATATTACCGCCGTAATGCCAGCGGGTTTTGCACTGCCAGAAACTGTCTCCGTTATCAAAAGACACGATATTGATTGCCGGGCCGAACCAGGATGCATCTGCTGTGTCTCTCTGACGGCGGATATCTTCTCCGCGATATAATTGACGGCGAACCACTTTCCCCATTTCTGCCGTCACCTGCCGGGTAAAACCGGCCAGCGTTTCCTCAGGGTTGATCTGCAGAATCAGTGGTACCACATTCGCAGTCATACCAATGCTGTTTCTTTCAAGTGTCCCGGTCACAGGCAAACTAAAGTTCAGTGCGGTTTCGCCAGTGATACTGTAAAAACAAGCAGCCACGGCGGTTGCAAAAATATGGGCACGGTGTACGCCAATCTGTGATGCGCATTGGTCAATTTGATCCAAAGCTTCCTGACCGAGAACATGCAGACTGCTGTTCATTGCGGAATATTGGACCGGCTTTTCTTTTCGGGTCAGCGTATGCGGGGCAGAAGCAATGTAATTCTTCCAAAACTGGCTGTCTTTACTGAGTCTGGTGGAAGACTGGTATTTTTTATCGTTTTCAGACAAACAGGTAAAACCACGGTTATCAAACTCTGGTGTCGGCGAATTGGAAGCCAGTGCATTGTAATAAAGGACAATCCGACGAGAAAACTCACCACCACTCAAACCATCAATCAGCATGTGGTGCGTACGGCGATAAAAAATAAACTTTTCCGGCGCTAATGTCAGTACGGCGAAATGGTATAAATCCGGATCCAGTGCGGATACGATTTTATCGGCATCATTTTGCATCCAGGCCAATGCACTTTCGAATGGCGACGTACTGGCACTGAAATCATAGAATTTTAAATGTTCAGTGGTTGATATCGCACGATATTGATAAAGTTCACCCTCTTTTTCAACAAAATGAGCTTGCATGGCAGGTGTATCATGAATAATCGCCTCTACGGCCTGACGCAATAACGCAATATTCAAAGGCCCTTCTATCGTGCCGTAACCCCAAATATTAAAGGGTTGATTTTCAGACATGCGTTCACTTAACCAAAGTTCATGCTGAGCCGTCGTTAATTCATGCAGCTCATTTTTTTCTGGAATGGTTAAAAATTGAGACTGACTTTCATTCCCATTTATTTGTTCCTGATTGTTCATTATATTCCCTATCATTTTGTCAATACGCAATAGAACTCACCGTCCGGTCTGCATACAAACAACGATGCGCCAACTGACAGACATGTGAAAAAGAAGTGTGGGATAAGATATATCCAAAAAATGACAAACGTGGTATCACGATTATTTTCTGAGATTCCTCACGTCATACACAGCGTGATAAATTGTAGAAAACAGTATTTCACTTGTCTAAATAACAAGAAGTGATAGAAGACATTTTTGCGTACGATAAGATGATGTGATGAAAATACTTGTAATTGAGAATATAGACAATTTAAAAACCAAATAAATCAATAGAGAATGTATGTTTAATAATTTTTTACTTCTCAATAAGTATTGATGAAAATTAAATCCAACTCTAACAAGCGTTTAATTTTCACTGTACCTGATGAATGGCCATAAAAAGAGTAATCACTCCAATTTTGTATGTTTGAAGCATTATATCAATTCGTTAGACAAGTGAACTTCAAACCGGTTTTTATTCACCCGAAAAGGTACTGCTGTGAAACCAGTGTTTCATGTTGAATATTTATTTATCTTAATTTAATGAAAAATAAATTTGCTCAAAAAGCAACCAGAAACAAAATGGCGAGTTTCTCACTCGCCATCTATTGATATATGTTGAAGCATCGATGAAATTTACATGAATAGAATCATCATCAACATTCCGATATTGCATTCCGGACACGTTTATCCGACACCGGATAAGGCGTGCCTAATTGCTGAGCAAAATAACTGACCCGCAATTCCTCCATCATCCAGCGAATTTCTTTCACCTTCTCCGGAACAGGCTGGCCTTTCGGGATCTTATTCAGCAACTCTTGATAGTCATGAGCCACCGACTCAATCTTCAGTATATGCATTCTGTCTTTATTCGGATCGATCGGCAGTTTCTCCATTCTGCGCTCAATCGCCTTCATGTAGCGAAGAATATCCGGCAAACGACGCCAGCCACTCTCGGTCGCAAAGCCTTTAAAGATCAATCCTTCCATCTGGGCTTTGATATCAGACAAAGCAAACGCCATCGTGAAATCGACTTTTCCTTTCAGCTTTTTATGGATGTTAAACGCTGTCGTCAGAATCGATTCAACCTGCTTGGCAATGTCAACGACAGTATCTCCCAACTCGGCACGGACATACTCTTTCAATTCCGCGAAAGCTTCCGTGTCCCAAACCAGACCGCCTTTCTGTTCAATCAGCTTATCCACCCCGCAGGCAATACAGTCATCGATCAGATCCATGACCCGTCCATACGGGTTGAAATAAAGACCTAATTTTGACTTGTTCGGCAGGTTCTCGTGCAGATACTTAATCGGTGACGGCACATTCAACAGGATCAGACGTCGCTGTCCCTGCTGCATGGCGGTATGCTGCTCTTCTTCCGTTTCAAACAGCTTAATCCCGACAGAGTCCTTGTTATCAATAATTGCCGGATAAGCTTTGACTTCAAATCCGCCACGCTTCTGTTGATAACGCTCAGGTAATGCGCCGAAACTCCAGGTCGTCAGTCCATTCTGTTCAATGTCATCATCCGCGACCTGAGACAGGGTTTCCTGAACCTTTTCTTTCAGACTCTCTTTCAGCGCATACAGGTCTTTGCTTTCACGCAATTTGCGGTTGCGGTGGTCCACAGCCCGGAATGTGATCTTCAAATGCTCTGGCACCTGATCCAGATTCCAGTCTTCACGCAAGACGGTGACACCAGTGATTCGTTTCAGTTCTTTTTCCAAAGCATCCAGCAACGGCGCAGACATCGCCTGAACACGAGCCAATACCGCATCAGCATAGTTGGGTGCCGGCACAAAGTTACGCCGTAATGTTTTCGGCAATGACTTGATCAGCGCTACGACCAACTCATGACGTAACCCTGGAATCTGCCAGTCGAAACCGTCCGGCTCAACCTGATTCAGAACAGGCAACGGCAGATGTACGGTCACACCATCGTTATCCTCGCCCGGCTCAAACTGGTAACTCAGTTTGAGTTTCAGGCTGCCCTGATGCCAGAAGTTCGGATAGTCCAGCTCCGTCACATGGCTCGCATCCCCTCTGAACAGCATATCGCGTTCAAAGTTCAGCAATTCCTTATCTTTACTTGATGCTTCTTTCCACCAGGTATCAAAATGGCGTCCTGAAACCACAGTATGATCAACCCGCTGGTCGTAAAATTCATACAGGGCGTCATCATCAATCAGAATGTCACGACGACGGGACTTGTGCTCCAGCTCTTCAACTTCACGCAGCAACTGACGGTTCTGATGGAAGAACTTGTGCTTGGTCTCCCAGTCCCCCTCAACCAGCGCGGAACGAATGAAAATCTCCCGGCTGATCACCGGATCAATCTTGCCGTAATTCACCTTCCGCTTCGGAACGATCGGAATTCCGTACAAACTAACCTTCTCAAAGGCCTGGACCGAAGCTTGTTTTTTCTCCCAATGCGGTTCACTGTAGCTGCGTTTGATCAGATGCTGTGCCAGTGGCTCAATCCATTCCGGCTGAATTTTGGCTGCAATACGTCCCCAGAGTTTCGAGGTTTCAACCAGCTCTGCCACCATGACCCATTTCGGCTGTTTCTTAAAAATGCCTGAGCCGGGGAAGATATTGAACCGGGCATTCCGCGCACCCTGATACTCATTCTTCTCCTGATCTTTCTGACCGATATGCGACAGCATCCCCGCCAGCAGCGCCGTATGTACAGCCGGATAACTGGCTGGTTCATCGTTATGACGCAATTTCAGCTCACGGACCACCTGGTGAACCTGGAAGTAGATATCCTGCCACTCACGGACCCGTAAATAATTCAGATAATCACTTTTACACTGCTTACGGAACTGATTGCCCGACAAGGCTTTTTGCTGTTCTTTCAGGTAATCCCACAGGTTCACAAAGGTCAGAAAATCCGAATCTTTGTCATAAAAACGGCGGTGTTTTTCATCCGATGCCTGTTGTTTTTCCAGAGGACGTTCGCGAGGATCCTGAATCGACAGCGCAGATGCAATAATCATCACTTCCTGCAAAGCACCATGCTTCGGCGCTTCCAGAACCATTCGTGCCAGACGCGGGTCAATCGGCAGCTTTGCCAGCTGACGGCCAACTTCCGTTAAACGCTTCCGCGGATCTTTGGCATTTGCATTGATAGCGCCCAGCTCTTCCAGCAGACGTACGCCATCCTGAATGTTGCGGTTATCTGGCGGCTCAACAAATGGAAAAGCCTGAATATCACCCAGCCCGATGGCTGTCATCTGCAGAATAACGGATGCCAGATTGGTCCGGAGAATTTCCGGATCCGTAAATTCCGGACGGGACAAAAAGTCATCTTCAGAGTACAGACGAATACAGACACCCGCTGCAACCCGGCCACACCGGCCTTTACGCTGGTTTGCACTGGCTTGCGAGACTGGCTCAATCGGCAATCGCTGAACTTTGGTGCGGTAGCTGTACCGGCTGATCCGGGCCGTACCCGGGTCAATTACATACCTGATGCCCGGAACGGTCAGTGATGTTTCAGCCACGTTGGTCGACAAGACAATCCGGCGGCCGCTGTGTGA
This sequence comes from Photobacterium sp. R1, assembly GCF_054600795.1. Lineage (NCBI taxonomy): Bacteria > Pseudomonadati > Pseudomonadota > Gammaproteobacteria > Vibrionales > Vibrionaceae > Photobacterium > Photobacterium sp. R1. Next base: position 265,027 of record NZ_BAAHZP010000005.1, on the reverse strand, counting down.
CTGGAACACCCGGTTTTGCTCGCTGGCAGACAGTCGTGCGTACAACGGAACAATTTCAGTATGTTTCAGGTTTCGTTTGCTCAGTGCATCGGCAGTATCACGAATTTCCCGCTCACCGTTCATGAAGATCAGGATATCGCCCATGCCTTCGTCACACAGCTCATCCACAGCATCAAAGATTGCCTGCAGTTGATCGCGATCGCTGTCATCACTGTCATCCATCACCGGACGATAACGGACTTCAACCGGATAAGTCCGGCCAGAAACTTCAATAATCGGCGCATTACTGAAATGCTTCGAAAAACGTTCCGGATCGATCGTCGCCGAGGTAATGATCACTTTCAGATCCGGGCGTTTTGGCAGCAGATTCTTCAGGTAGCCCAGAATGAAATCGATGTTCAGGCTGCGTTCGTGGGCTTCATCGATAATGATGGTGTCGTACTGATTCAGATACTTATCATTCTGAATTTCAGCCAGCAAGATACCATCGGTCATCAGCTTGACCTGAGTTTTATCAGAAACCTGATCGTTAAACCGAACCTTATAACCAACGGTTGAGCCCATTTCACAGCCCAGTTCCTCAGCAATACGGTTGGCAACGGAACGGGCCGCCAGGCGTCTTGGCTGCGTATGACCAATGGTACCAGTCGTCCCCAGACCCAATTCCAGACAGATTTTCGGCAACTGCGTGGTTTTACCCGAACCCGTTTCACCGGCCACAATCACGACCTGATGGCCACGGATAGCTTTCGCGATGTCGTCTTTTTTCTGACTGACCGGCAATTGTTCCGGATAAGTAATCGCCGGACAGCTGTTCCGGCGGATCTCAACGGACTGCATTGAACGTGCAATGTCCATCGCAATTTCATCGAACACGGCATGTCGGGCCTGTTCGTTCTTAATTTTTGCCGCGCCCTGCACTCGTTTGAGCAGACGGAATCGATCCCGGATCAGGCAATCTCGAATGGCGGCTTTCAATGTTTTTTCACTGTTGCGAACTTCTGTTCGCTCAGATTGAGGCGTTGTAGACTGAGTCAAGTGAATTCCTGCTTGTATCAGTAAGTCGTTCAGGTAAGGAAAACAAGAAGTAACCTGAACATGCTCTTCGTAAAACTGGCGCGATTCTACCACAGACTTCTGTATTCATCAGGCCAGCATCAACATGAAACTCAACAATCTCTTGCATTTTTTCTGACAGGGCTGCAATGATAAATAGGTAAGTAACTAAAAGGGAAATGGCTATGTTCCAGCAATTGCGTATTCTTTTTCGCCAGATCATGAATGATGGCAGTGATGATGGTGCTGTTGATACACCAGCCCTCCATCTTGCAATCGCGTCGTTGCTCTGTGAAGTTGCCAATGCGGACCATAACCGGGATCCCAACGAAGAGACTGCAAAAATCCACCTGCTAATGAAATTGCTCGAAACAGATGATATTCAGGCCAGGACATTGCTGCATGAAGCGCAGACCCGAAGCGAACAGTCGGTCTCGGTGTATGAGTTCACCAGCAAGCTACGTTCTTTATCCGCAGACGATCGCTATCGTCTGATTGAAGCTATGTGGCAGGTCGCTTTCGCAGACGGTATTTTGGATCCGCTGGAAGAAGCCGTTATCAGGCAGGTTTCAGAGCTGATTTACGTTGACCACGCAACGTTTATCAAAGCCAAATTCTCTGCCCAGGCTGGCGCCTCAGAATAGTCCCGCATTATTCTGTTGATGCGACAGAAGCAAACTGAACGGGTGAAGACAGAGTATATTTCTGACAATCACCCCAATAACCAACTGCAACGATACCAATCGACCTGAAAACAGCAAATTACCCCACCCAAGCAACATATACCGAACTTTTATTCTACAATATGGACAATTTTGTGCTGAACTTTGATTTGTTCAACAAAAGTTGAAAATGTTGATCATTTTAACAATATTTTTGAATTTTCTCTTTGAATATAGTGGTTGTTAGGACTACGATGTGCCACTCAATAAAAAGAAATGCCAAAATTTCAGCCGAAAACAGAGTCTATTACATGAAAGACGATAAAAGACCCCTATATATCCCCTACGCCGGTCCGGCCCTGCTAGAAACTCCTCTCCTGAATAAAGGAAGTGCGTTCTCAGTCGAAGAAAGAATGTTCTTCAACCTGGAAGGCCTGCTGCCAGAAGCCATTGAAAGTATTGAAGAACAAACAGAGCGTGCTTACCAGCAATACCTGAAGTTTGATAATGATATGGATAAGCATATCTATCTGCGAAACATTCAGGATACCAATGAGACCCTGTTTTATCGACTGGTTGAAAATCATATCACTGAGATGATGCCAATCATCTACACCCCGACTGTTGGCGCCGCTTGTGAGAATTTCTCCAACATTTACCGCCGTGGTCGTGGTCTCTTTATCTCCTATCCGAACCGTGATCGCATTGAAGATATGCTCAACAATGCATCCCGCCACAACGTAAAAGTGATCGTGGTGACCGACGGCGAACGAATCCTTGGTCTGGGTGATCAGGGCATTGGCGGTATGGGCATTCCGATTGGTAAGCTGTCTCTGTATACCGCCTGTGGCGGGATCAGCCCGGCCTATACCCTGCCAGTTGTTCTGGATGTGGGTACGAACAATCCGCAGCGCCTGTCTGACCCGATGTACATGGGCTGGCGTCATACCCGGATTACCGGCAAAGAATACGATGACTTTGTTGATGAATTTATCCAGGCAGTGAAACGCCGCTGGCCAGATGCGCTGATCCAGTTTGAGGATTTCGCACAAAAGAATGCGATGCCATTGCTGGAACGCTACAAAAACAAAGTCTGCTGCTTCAATGATGATATTCAGGGAACGGCTGCCGTCACTGTCGGCTCTCTGCTGGCTGCATGTAAAGCGGCTGGCAGCAAACTGTCTGAACAACGTGTCACCTTCCTGGGTGCGGGCTCAGCAGGTTGCGGGATTGCAGAAGCCATCATTGCACAAATGGTGTCTGAAGGAATTTCTGAGAAACAGGCGCGCAGTCAGGTCTTCATGGTAGATCGCTGGGGCTTACTGCTGGACGACATGCCAAATCTGGTCAATTTCCAGAAGAAACTGGTTCAGACCCGTCAGAGTGTAAGCGAGTGGGAAACCGATGACAGTAACATCTCCCTGCTTGATGTTATGCGTAATGGCAAACCAAACATTCTGATTGGCGTATCTGGTGTACCAGGCCTGTTCAGTGAAGATGTGATTCGTGAAATGCACAAACACTGTGAGCGTCCGATCATTTTCCCGCTGTCGAACCCGACCAGCCGTGTGGAAGCCATGCCTGCCGATATCATCCGCTGGACAGACGGACAGGCGCTGGTGGCAACTGGTTCTCCATTCGAGCCTGTCGTCTATAACGGCAAAACCTACCCGATTGCCCAATGTAATAACAGTTACATCTTCCCGGGGATCGGACTGGGTGTGCTGGCTGTCGGCGCACGCCGCGTCACCGATGAAATGCTGATGGAAAGTAGCCGTGCGCTGGCTGAGTGTTCACCGCTGGCGATTAACGGCACTGGCGCATTGCTGCCACCACTGGAAGATATCCAGAATGTATCTCGCCATATTGCATTTTCCGTGGCGAAGAAAGCGGTTGCACAAGGTAAAGCGCCGAAGAATACAGATGAGCGTATCAGAGAAAAGATTGAAACGAACTTCTGGGAATCCGGCTACCGTCGTTACAAACGGACATCATTCTGATAAATATGCTGCACGTTTGATGAAAAACCCGCCAATGGCGGGTTTTTTGTTGAATCGCTCACCAATCCAGCGAAATCGCCATCATGTATGACCAGATTTTTACACAACATTATCAACGGATTAAGGTACACTTAATGAAATAAATTGAGGTGATTTATGCATTTTAGACCATTATGAAGCTGCGTTCAGTTCTGCGATTTGCAGCCATCTTTCTCATCGTTCTCTTTGGATTGTTTCTGGTACTCGACCGTTGGGTAGCAGCGACAACAGCTGATCGTATCTACACAGAAACAGCGGAAGTGCCTGCACGGACCGTTGGTCTGGTTCTGGGAACCAGTAAATACATTGCCCACAACCTCAACCCTTATTACAACTTCAGAATGGATGCTGCTGTCCGGCTGTATCGGGAAAAGAAGATCCAAATCCTGTTGCTCAGCGGCGATAATGCACACCGCTCATACAATGAGCCCTGGACCATGAAACGTGACCTGCTGAAAGCCGATATTCCTGATGAAGCCATCGTCCTCGACTATGCTGGTTTCCGGACACTGGACTCTGTCATTCGCGCCAAAGATGTCTTTGAAGCCAGCAGCCTTACCTTCATCACCCAACAGTTCCATTGCGAGCGAGCCCTGTTTATTGCCGCCCACAAGAATATTGATGCTATCTGTCTCGCGGTCCCTCAGCCCCGCGGACTGGCTGGTTTTAAAATCAGACTCAGAGAAGTATTTGCCAGAGTGAAAGCCTGGCTGGACCTTTACATTCTGGACGAACAGCCCCGTTTCCCGGGTCCGAAGGAACCTATTTTCAGTCAGCCATCTTTTGCTGAACCTCAGCAAGAGCCGGCGTCACCCGAGCCAGTCCTGCCGCCGCTCCGGCAAGAGCCAGTCCCACCCGGTCAGCAACAGTAAGCGACGGAAATCGCTCAGGCTCAAGACGTTACACTTTTCGGCATGACCTGAAACAGTCAGAACCTGTCTGGCTTTCATCCAACCGGCAGCACCCCATAACTACAGTTTTGACAATAGTGGGTGGATTCCCACACATTCAAAAAACACCACGTCACAAAAGCTGCCTCTTCTCACCTGAGCGCCCACAAACGCGTTAACAAACGATTAAAAAAATGCAACATTTCACACCGACGACACAAAGTGATCACAAATTCGCTTCGTGAATAACCGACATATGATAACAACAGTCAATCTGAAGGAACCTCTATGACAGCCTTAGCACTCACACTGAAACAGTGGCTGTTTGATCGAAACAGCCTGATTCTGCTCGCAGATATCGCCCTCTTTTTTGTTCTGCTCAATACGCTGCCCGTTGATAAAAACGTCGCAATAGGTTTGAGTATTCTCGCCTTTGTCGCCGTGTTATGGCTGACAGAAGCCGTCCACGTCAGCATTACCGCTTTGCTTGTTCCCCTTTTGGCGATTGGTTTTGGCGTGTTCAACACCTCTGTTGCACTGGGTAACTTTGCCAACCCGATTATTTTCCTGTTTCTGGGTGGTTTTGCACTGGCTGCAGCACTGCGAAGCCAGGAACTGGATAAAGCCATTGCAGATAAAGTTCTGCTCATGGCAAAAGGTAAAATGTCTGTCGCTGTTTTCATGTTATTTGGTGTCACAGCCGGTCTGTCAATGTGGATCAGTAACACCGCAACGGCTGCAATGATGCTGCCGCTGGTGCTGGGTGTTCTGGCAAAGGTGGATGCTAAAAACCAGCGCAATACCTATGTATTCGTCCTGCTGGGCGTGGCGTATTGCGCAAGTATTGGCGGTATCGCAACACTGGTCGGCAGCCCGCCGAACGCGATTGCCGCAGCAGAAGCAGGTCTGAGCTTTACTGACTGGATGATGTTCGGCCTGCCAGTCACCATTGTTATGTTGCCACTGGCCGTCACGGTTCTTTACTTCCTGCTGAAACCGGATCTGAACCACACCTTCGAACTGGACCACAAACCCGTGGCGTGGACGAATGGTAAAAAAATTACGCTGGCAATTTTCATTCTGACCGTTTGTCTGTGGATTTTCAGTAAGCCAATCAATGCCATGCTGGGCGGACTCAGCAGTTTTGATACGCTGATCGCGCTGTTTGCTATTGCGCTGTTAGGTGCCTCACGGGTCGTGGAATGGAAACAAATCGAGAAAACCACAGACTGGGGTGTACTGCTGCTGTTCGGGGGTGGTATCTGCCTGAGCAATGTACTCAAACAAACGGGAACCAGTGTCTTCATGGCGAACAGCCTGAGCGGCTTCCTTGATCAGGCCGGTATGCTGTATTCCATTCTGGTGATTGCTGCTTTCGTCATTTTCCTGACCGAATTTGCCAGTAACACAGCCAGTGCGGCGCTGTTAGTCCCAGTATTCGCATCAGTCGCAGAAGCGCTCGGTGTATCTCCGGTTCTTCTCTCTGTCCTGATTGGTGTGGCTGCTTCTTGTGCCTTCATGCTGCCGGTTGCAACGCCGCCAAATGCCATTGTGTTCGGTTCAGGCCACATCAAACAGAAAGAAATGATGCGCGCCGGTGTTTACCTGAACATCGTCTCCATTGCATTCCTGACCGCCGTGGCTTACTTCTTCTGGTAACCACTTCGCATAGCATCATCACAAGATCCCCTGCCGTTTCGACGCAATCACATCGAATCGTCAGGGGATTCATACTCATGCTTTTAACAATCTCTTCGATTTCCGGTGGCCAGACGGCCACCTTTTTTAACGCCTGATTTCTATTAATCCGCTGGATAACGAACACCAATGATATCCCGGGCTTTCGTCATCACACTGTGAACAATACGGCTGCGCTCCAGTCCTGAATGCGCGTACATTTCATCTTCGATTAACTGGGCAAATGCCGCGGCTTCATACTGCATGGTATTTTTTGCCTGATATCGTGACAACGTCACCTCCGGTTCATCTTTCCGGTAAATTACGACCTTTTTGCAATCCGCGATCGCATCAATCACTAGAGTGCCCTGCTCGCCCTGAAGCTCACAAGGGAGCATACTGTCGCTGACCTTCGAGTGACTGATCACCGCATCAAAGTCGCCATAGTGCAAAACAAGTGTGCCATGCGCGTCCACTCCGGAGTCCAGTAATGTTCCCTGAGCGGTAAAACTCATCGGCTCGCCAAACAATGCAATCGCCACGCTCAATGGGTACACCCCAATATCCATCAGAGAACCATTCGAAAATTCAGGGTTAAAGGTGTTCGGATTTTCACCATTGAGGTATTTGTCATAACGGGATGAATACTGACAAAAATTAAAATAGGCTTTCCGCAGACGGCCGATTTTATTCAGACTGTTACGAATCACTTCAAAATTGGGAATATAGGTTGTTTTCAGTGCTTCAAACAGAACGACATTGTGTGCTTTCGCCAGTGCAATCAGTTTGTCCACTTCTTCAATATTCGAAGCCATCGGCTTTTCAACAATGACATGCTTCCCGGCCCGGATAAACAGCTCTGCCTGCGCGGCATGCAGTGAATTGGGGCTGGCAATATAGACGGCATCAATCAAATCACTGTTTGCCATGTCTTCAAGCTGGTCAAAGCAATGTCTGATGCCATGTTTTCTGGCAAAGTGCTCGGCATGCTCTATTGTTCTTGAATAAACAGCTGTCGGATTCAATTTTCCGGTTTGCAGCACAGCCTCAATAAAGCGGTCTGTGATCCAATTTGTGCCAATGGTGCCCACGCGTATCATGACTTCAAGGTTCCTGCTGACAATTTTATTCATTTCATTATGCATGGAAGACACTGCGCGTAAACGCCAACGCTTTGATAACGAGCACAAATCTCTGGCCTGATTGCTTGGAGTCACCCAGTGCTTGGAGTAAGATAACAAACTGCATGTAAACTCTTTCGACGATGTTCCTGCATTTTAGCGCAGAGAAGACACCCGAATTCATAATCAGGCTTATCAATTGCCTGAAACCATAATCAAAACAGAGAATCGCTATGTACCACGCTGAAATTACCGGTTGGGGCAAGTGCCTCCCTCCCGCAGTACTGACTAATGATGAACTCAGTCAGTTTGTCGATACCACTGATGAATGGATTCAGACCCGTACCGGTATCCAGGAACGTCGAATCAGTCATGTTGACACGTCCAAAATGGCCGAACTTGCAGCGACACACGCACTGGCGGCAGCTGGCCTGACTGGCAGTGACCTGGATTTAATCATCATTGCAACCTGTTCTCCGGATACCTTACTGCCAAACATTGCCTCTAAAGTCGCGCGTGAACTGGGCGCACAACGGGCTGCGGCATTTGACATAAACGCTGCATGCACCGGCTTTCTGTACAGTCTGGAAACCGCAACACGTCTGATTCAGCTGGGGAATTACCGTCATGCGCTGGTCATTGGTGCTGAACGTCTGTCCTGGCTGATTGACTGGAGTAAACGTGATACTGCCGTGCTCTTTGGTGATGGTGCCGGTGCGGTCGTCCTGAGCCGGACTGAAGAAAACACTGGTCTTCAGGAGTCGCAACTGGGCTGTGATTCTGAAGGGCGTGATGTACTGGCGATTCCAGATTTCGGGACATCCATGGATCGTTTTGATCCGGATCCGGGACACTTTACATTTAACTTTGTCGGCCGTGAAATTTTCCGCCGGGCTGTCCGCGGCATGGGCTCAGCCGCCAGCACTGTCCTGGAGCGTGCAGGACTAAGTAAAGAAGACATTGATGTTGTGATTCCTCATCAGGCGAATAAACGCATTATTGAAGCGCTCTGCGATCATACCGGCATTCCGTTAGAGAAAGCTTTTGTGAACATTCACCGCTACGGCAATACCTCTGCGGCCACCGTGCCGATTGCGTTGTGCGAAGCCGTCGAGCAAGGGTTCATCAAACCAGGTAATACGATCCTGTCTGCAGCTTTTGGTGCGGGCCTGACCTGGGGTGCCAGCATTATCCGCTGGGGCCAACGTGTCACACCAATCGCCCAGTCTGACGCGGCACTGCCGCCTTGCGAGCAAAGCGCCAGAGAAATCATGCAAAACGCAATTGATCATTGTACCGGTGTGAAATAAATCTGTTTCCGCCTCTTATAAAAAAGCCACTCAAATCTGAGTGGCTTTTTGCATGTTTCCTATCAGCATGGCACAGCCTAACGTCTTGCTGAGCGCTTGCCTCTGCCCTGATGGACTTTGAGCTGCTTCTTCATGCGACGCTTATCTGCCGAGCGTCCTTTCGGGGCATGCTCAGGCGGTGCAATCGAGGGATCCGGTTCATAGCCTGCCAGCCATTCCTGAGGCAAACGGGTATCCAGCAAATCTTCAATGGCTTTCAGCGCCCATTCTTCATCCAGACTCATCAGCGACACTGCCAGACCTTCACTGCCCGCACGGCCTGTTCGCCCGATACGATGCACGTAATCCTCTGCCTGAAACGGCAGATCGAAGTTCACGACATATGACAGCTGCTCAATGTCCAGTCCGCGCGCTGCAACATCAGTCGCAATCAGTGCACGGATCTGGCCTGATTTGAAATCATCCAACGCCCGCTGTCTGGCCCCCTGGCTTTTATCACCATTAATCGATGCCGCTTTGATGCCGTCCAGTTTCAGCTCTTTAACCAGCGCATCGGAGCCTTGCTTGGTTTTGGTAAACACCAGCACCTGATCCCAGTTTCGGGAACCAATCAGATAGGCCAGCAACTCAGCTTTACGATGCTTATCAACCGGATAAACAATCTGCTTCACGGTTTCTGCCGTGGTGTTGGCTGGTGTCACTTCTATGACTTCAGGTTCTTTCATCATCCGGTAAGCCAGTTCTTTCACGGCTTTCGAGAACGTCGCAGAAAACAGCAGTGTCTGACGCGGCGCTTTCATCCGTTTCAGAATCCGCTGGATCTCTTCCTTGAAGCCCATATCCAGCATGCGATCTGCTTCATCAAACACCAGGTATTTCACCTGACTGAGATCAAGGTTGCCCACATGCGCGTGATCCAGCAACCGTCCCGGTGTGGCAACCACTATATCCGGTCTTGCTCTCAGTGCTTTGGTCTGCACACTCATGCTGGTCCCGCCGTAGACGGCTACAGATGTCAGCGATAAATCATCGGCATAAGCGGCCAGATTATCCTGAACCTGCTGAGCCAGTTCCCGGGTCGGGGTCAGAATTAATGCCCGGACAGGTGCGGCATGGTTATCACGCTGTGGCAACTCAGACTGAATCAGCATTTGTTGCAGCAAAGGCAAACCATAAGCGGCGGTTTTTCCTGTGCCAGTCTGTGCAGCCGCCAGCACATCTTTACCTGCAAGCACCGCAGGAATCGCCAGTTGCTGCACCGGCGTCGGCTCGGAAAACCCTTGCTTTGCAATTGCAGATAAAATTTCAGCCTGAAGCCCTAACCCGGAAAACGCCATATTGCCGCCCTGAATACGAAAAAGCAGGGATTTTATCCCTGCTGGTTCAACTTGCCAATAAAAAAGCACCCGCCCGGGTGCTTTCAACCTTTACGAACTGCGATCAGGCTGTTTTGATATTCAGGAATGCCGCACCGCGAACACCACCAGCATCACCGTGTTTGGCTTTGATGATTTTCGGTACACGTGCCACAGACAGCAGATGTTTTGGCAGACGCTTCGGCAAGGCTTCATACAAATAATCAAAGTTCGACAGACCGCCACCCAGCACAACCACGTGCGGATCAAGGCCGGTCAGCAAGCCGCCCAGACAAATCGCCAGCAATTCGACAAACCGTTCCACGTGTTCAACAGCTTTCGCTTCACCTTGTCGGAAATGCTCAATGATCTCAATTGCCGGAACTTTTTCACCATAATAATGGGCATAGAGCTGTTCAAAGCCACGGCCTGACAGGTAGTTATCGATACAGCCCTTGTTATCGCAACCACAGGTGAACAACGGCGCTTTCTCACCCAAATGAAACCAGGCATCAATAGGCAGACGGGTATGACCCAGCTCGCCCGCCACATGATTCTTCCCGGAGAACACTTTACCATTGAATACGAGCCCACCGCCGAATCCTGTTCCCAGAATCAGCCCCAGCACGGATGGCTCATCACGCAGCGCTTCATCCCATGCCTCTGACAAAGCAAAACAGTTAGCATCGTTATCAATACTGACGCTACGGCCAAGACGGTTTTCCAGGTCCCGACGTAAATGACGGCCTTTGGCCGCAGGAATGTTCGACGTCAGCACCGTGCCATCTTCCGCATCTTCCATGCCGGGAATGCCGATACCAATCTGACCTTCACAGCCAAAGGTTTGATCTGCTTTTTTGATCAGCGCCACCAGCGTATCAATCAACGCTTCGTAATCATCGCCAGGCGTTGCAACACGCTCTGTTGCAACACGTTCCAATTGTTCGTTGAAAGCACCAAATTCAATTTTGGTTCCCCCAACATCGAAGCCGTAATACATTGTTGTCTCCATTATTTTACGCTGTGAAAATTATCCATACATCCGGGTCTACAGACTGTGATAGATGCCTTATTTAGTTATCAATCAATCAGCGTCAGCGCACATTTAGTGAAAGCAAGTCCTGAAAGCACGGGCAAAATTACTCCACTACCCTTGGCTGAAATTCCTGTTGTAACTGCCGGATAGCTGAATCCTCGGGTAACGGACGATTCAGCTTACCCGCCAGATAACTTTCCCGGAACACATCAAACCAGAGGTCCAGAATTCTGGCATTCTCCTGCTCACCAAAAACATCGACGATACGGGCCGCCACCTCTGCCGTTCCCAACTGATTATCTTTCACCGCTTCACGAACCTGATAACGGGACCGCGACTCCGGAGAAATTGACAGCATTAGGAATTGATTGAGATACGGACTTTTCCGGAACATCTTTTTGGCTTCCGCCCAGCTCCCGTCCAGCAGAATAAACAAAGGACGTTTTCCCGGTGCCAGCGTCACTTCTTCTGCCACACGTTCAGGCTCGCCATACTCCGCCGGAAAAATCACGTATGGCTGCCACTGCGGATCAGCCAGGACTTCAAGCATGGCCGGATCAGGCTCAGTGCGAGACCAAATGTAGGCAAATGTATCAGGAAACAGATCGGCAATCAGACGGCCAGTATTGCTAGGCTTCAGTACTTCGTCATCGTACATGATCAGCATGAAGGCAGCTTCAGATTCAAGCTGAGGCTTGAGCTCACAAATACACAGGTGCTCTCGGAGCATACAGAATTTACAGCGTGCGACCTTACCGCCCCGGGCCAGAAATGGACGGGTCGAACGCGCCAGGCGTGCGTCATAGAGGCTATGTACAGCGTGTATACGCATTGCAATATTATCCGGAAATAAAAAACGCCAGCATTCTACTGGCGTTGCTTATCCGGTGACAAGGCACTCAGAAAGGTTTCTGCGGTTGATCTTCCTGAATCTGATAACGGGTGAGCATCTGCCGTTGCTCACGGGCAATCGTGGCCACTTTGCCGGCTTCTTCAACCAGCGTCGACAATTGCTGGTTATTCAGATTCGCCTGAGCCGCAACGCCCTCTACACTACGGCCAACTTCGACAGAGGCATTTTCTTGTTGCTGCGTTGCCGCGGAGATCGTAATGACCTTGTCGGTGATTCGGGCAATCGCGCCCTGAATGCTGTGAATTGCAGATTCGACTTCACCGCTCAGCGAAATCGAAGCCGTCATTTCACTTCGGCTTTCCTGCATGGCCATATTTGCATCCCGGGCAGCCCGGTGCAGCTCTTCGATAGTCAGACGAATCGACTCCGTTTGCTGACTGGTCTGGCTGGCTAATTTGCGAACTTCATCCGCCACCACGGCAAAACCACGGCCCTGATCACCCGCCCGGGCTGCTTCAATAGCAGCGTTCAATGCCAAAAGGTTGGTGTTATTCGCAATCGCGCTGATCAGTTCGACCACTTCCGTGATTTTATTCACGTGCTCGTCCAGTGAAGACATGCAGGCTTCATTGCGCGCAAACTGAGCATCCAGCGCCTGCAAGCGATCGGTACTGCGGCTGATAATCGCCACGCCATCTTGTGCCAGCGTATTTGCCGCTTCCGCTTCCGCTTCCGACTCTGTTGTACTGAGAGCGATTTCCTTGATGGACGCTTCCAGCTCAGTAATTGCCGCCGCAATAGCACTTAACTGATCACTTTGCTGGCTCAGGGCCTGGCGCGACTGTGCTGAGGCCGTCTGACTGCGTTCCGCTGCCTGCATCAGCGTCTGGCTGTTATGATTCAACTGTGACATCGCATGGCTGTTCGTCCGGTTCGACTGATTCAGCAGACAGGCTAACTCTGCAAATTCGCGCGGTGCGTTCTCATCGGCAACGGCCGTCAAATCTCCCTGACTGTTTGCTTTCACCACATCATCCAGTCGCTGCAGTGACCGGTGCACGGTTTTACTCACCCAGACCCCACTGGCAACAGCAATCAGCAAACCAGCGACACTCAGCATGACAAAAATCAGTTTGGCATTTTCTCCCGCAGTCAGAACACCCTGTTCGCTTTGCTGCATCATCCGGGCTGCACCATCCTCCAGCGTATTCAACTGCTGCATGATTTGGCTGACCTGAGCTTTCGCCTGTCCTGCTTTCTGCGATTGTTCCTCAATCAGCCTGAGGGTTTGAAGCTTTAACGCAACCATACCCTGTTCTGAAAACAATCCCTGTACCATCTCGAACGGCACCGTCAGGCTGGCATATTCCGCGATTTCCGGGTTGACGCGATTGAGTTCTTTCCAGGCAAATTGCATCCCGGATAAGTTGGTACGTTTCAGATCCTTCGCAAGGTTTTCTGCTTTCGTCAGATCATTCTCAAAGAGTAAAGCAACCATGTTGGTTCCCATCTCCTGAGAATGATTGATAAAATTCGTGACATGCCCCATGGCCAACTGATCACCGGCATACAAGCCAATGCTGATCCGGCTCATTTCGGAGCGGACCGATGTGATCGCGTAGTTCATGGTCGCTTTGTCAGATTCTAATTTCGACTGGTTGGTAAGAATTTGTTGCTGGGTCTGATAAACCGAATCGACCAGCAGATGAAATGCAGCCAGATCCTTCCTGAAATCTTTTACATTATCAGACAGCCATTCAATGCTGTTTTCCGTTGCCAGGTTTTCCAGCTGAGCCACTGCGTCTTCAACTTTCTGTTCATGAGAATTCAAAGCTGCCAAAGCGGTATCCAGATTTTCCAGCGAAGTACTGTTCATCAACTCTGTAAGACTTTGCGCAGAAGCCAGCGAACCTTTCACCATTTCTGCATTTAATGTTGCAACTGGTAATGCCTGCTGGCTCAGCAGCCCAAACTGGGCTGAAACACGATTCAGACCCTGATTTCCGAAAAAAGACAGCAATCCGCCGATGATCACCAACAGCAGAAAAACTGACTGAATTAAAAACACGACAGACAGCCTTGCCTGATGTGAACGTTTTCTTGTCATGATGAACCTTTGTCGATGTCAGAATTGCTGGCTGTTCGCTTCTGGTGCATCACACGGCATCGGCCAGACAATTGTGATCTTATTCTCATTTATTCCCGTCGATAAAATACGCAGGGAATATGACAAACTCATGTCAACTGACAAAAAAGTACAATAAGCACGGATAGTTAGGACTTTGATAAAACAGAAAAAAGCAGCACTTGGCTGCTTTTTTGATACGTTTCTTAACAAATACGAGGAAAGATTTCAGGCGATTGAAGTTTGCTCACTGATGACACTGTCAAACAGGTTTTTCACCAGGCTGATATAGTCTTCCAGGAATGTAATCTGCTCAATACCCGGATGCTTGAGCCACAAGCCCCCCAAAATTTCTGTCATATCTTCCAGAACAGCATCCGCTTCCTGCATCAACTTGAACCGAAAATCTGGTTTCAGATCTGGGTTCTGGCCAAAAACAGCCATGAGGTTGGTAGCGATCAGATCCGTGACAACATTTTCTACGGTTTCTTCACACACATCCGTACCTGACGCTTCAAACACACTCAGGTGCTCCGTAAAGTACTCGATTAATGCGTGATAACCTTCAGACTCAACAACCATATTCTTTGCTTTGTTCATCCAACACTACCCCGGATCATAGTGTCTCTTCTCCTTTTTTCAAGCTTGCTGATGTCAACTGTGCACAAGTTAACTATTTTAATTATCAGTAAGAAAAGGCTAATTTAGCTGGCACAGAAATCATCAACAGAACGAGTAATTTCCCGTCCAATTCGCCAATACTTTGACACTCTCCGGCAGGTTTTCCCGACTCATTTACCCGGATGACGTAGCCGTGCGCATTGAGATACAATCCCGGCTTCAAAATCAGAACCACAGAGAAGTACAACACGATGAAAATGATTCGCTGGATTCTTGGCCGAGTGATCCTGTTACTCAATGCCCTCTTTTCCCCGAAAGCAATGAAACGAACACAAGCTGAGCAACAGTCCGTCAATCAGGCTATGGAACAGCTTCACCTGTATCAGTTTGACGCCTGTCCGTTTTGCGTCAAAGTCCGCCGTCAGGCAAAACGGCTGGCTTTACCGCTGCAAACCCGTGATGCCAAACAGCCTGAAATTGAACAGGAACTGGTCAATGGCGGCGGTAAACGAAAAGTGCCTTGCCTGCGTATCGAAAAAGAAGATGGCCAGATTGAATGGATGTATGAATCAAACGATATTATCCGCTATCTGGAACAACGCTTCGCCTGAACCTATTTATCCCGGCTCCTGGCCGGGATGAACTGCCACAGTTTTGACATCAGTCTGATACGTCCCCACCCGAACTTCAGTATTATTTCTTATACATTCAACCATTAGCAGTTTGCTACACTCAATTTGCCACGATGACTAGTAAGGAGTCCCCATGCGATTACATCGTATAGCCTGCTTCTTCGCCCTTTTTCTGAGTTCTGCGATCACGACGCCGACTTTCGCAGCACAGGATGAAAAAGCCGTATCAGAAACTTCCTCTCAGGCTGCAAGCGATGACAACGCAGAAAAAAGCATCAAGGTGGGCGATGTTCTGAGCGTGAAACTCGACGAAATTCTGCCAACACAGCCGGTTCTGGCCTACGACAGAATTTTTGCCAGTCTGGGACGCTATGAGGCACGTCCTGCGCAGCTTTATGATGACCTTTGTTTGACCAATGGCGGACAAGGCATACAAAGCTGGGATGATAATTCCAAACCCACAGATCTGGAGAGCTATCACTGTAAGAAACCGTTCGGCAGTCAGGAAGATGCCCTGCCGACCGTGCTGGTCGCGCCAGACGGAAAAACACTTTATCTGCTTTCCGGCCATCATATTCTCTCGACCTTCTGGGATATGCCCAATGGTGGAACCAGTGTTCCGGTGCTGGTCAAAGTGACACATAATCTGGCCGGGGATGATATTGATGAGAAATGGGATGCCATGAAACAAGCCGGGCAAATCTGGCTCTATAATACGCGCGGTGAACAAATCAAGCCTTCTGATCTTCCCCAGTACCTTGGAATGAAACAGCTAAAGCATGATAAATATCTGTCACTGGTGTTTTTCCTGCGCAATATTGCCTATAACGACCCAGATAAAGACTATCCGACCGTCAACCCGCTGATCCGGCCGATGTCGATCCCATACCTTCAGTATTACTGGGCACAGTACTTACAGAAGAAAATGAAAATTTCTCAGTATGATCTTGATGATCCTGAAGAATATGCCGAAGCGTTAAAGAAAGCAGCACACATCATCGTGAATACGCCGGCTGATGAAGATATTGCTTCCTCAGGAAAAACGGCCAAAGCACTGGGTAAATTTGATGAAGTGAACACGAAAGTTCTGGATTCCCTGCTCTCCCGGCCATCATCCAGCTGGGGTTACGCCATGGCTTACCGCTTAAGAGTGAAAGAAGAATCCACACCTAAGCGTGTACTGGAAGAGCAAAAAGCGAAAAAGGAAAAAGCTGCTGGCACTCAAAAGAACCCCGCAGAGAGTCAGTGACAATCCGGATAAGGCGAAGCATTCTTCGCCTTTTTCATTTTTCTGAAGTCAGGAACAACACTGTCATTAAGATCATCC
Source organism: Photobacterium sp. R1 (assembly GCF_054600795.1). Classification (NCBI taxonomy): domain Bacteria; kingdom Pseudomonadati; phylum Pseudomonadota; class Gammaproteobacteria; order Vibrionales; family Vibrionaceae; genus Photobacterium; species Photobacterium sp. R1. Next base: position 248,323 of record NZ_BAAHZP010000005.1, on the reverse strand, counting down.
CGATTAATACCGCAACAGAGGCAAGTGCAAGCACAGGATCAATGACTTCTATTGCAATGAAGTTCCCGTACAAAAGAAACAGGCCCACCACCAGCACCAGAACCCCAACCTGGTGAATCAGAAACTGAATTTTGGCTAATCTGCCGGATCCATTCGTCAGCCATAACCGGTGACATAAACCGTAAATGAAAGAAACCACGAAAGCTGCAAGCATGATGTGGGCATGAGTCACCATCTGACCATGATTATTGGAAGCTGCCATATAAATCCCCAGACTCATGCCCAGAATTGCGTATATCAAACCTGAAATCACATATTTTCTGTCCATCTTACCTCCGCCTATTCACCACAAGACGTACTCAGAAGCGCTCTGTTTTCCTGATACAGCTTAGATAGAAAACAGGACGCAGGCTGACTAATTTTTGATTCAAAAATCAACCAAACAGGTGGAACACAGACTAGGTTTCTCAGGACAGAAGCTTCAGAACGAGCGGTTAAAGCTTTCCTCAGAGAGGATGGGCTAAGTTAAGGCTGGTAAATATAAGGCACCGTTTCAGCAATCAGAGAAAAGCCATATTTTTCAACGATTGGCTTGCTCATTGGAGACGCATCGATCGTTAAATATCGTTTTCCACGTTTTTTTGCATCCTGAATCCGTTTTTGCAGTAAAGCGGTGTAGTAACCTTTACCCCGGCATACTTCCAGGGTGCTTCCTCCCCAAATACCAGCAAACGGGCTATCGTCATTAAAGATAATCCAGGCGGAGCTGACAGGAACACCCTGCTCATAAATGACATATATAGAAACGGTATCAGGTTGCGTCTGCTTCAGATAATGCAGGTTAGCCAAATGATGGCTCTGATCAGTTTTCCAGACCTTTTCCTGGACGGCCATTGCATCCTGAATCCCTTCAAGTTCATGCACTTCTGTAATGATATTTTGTGCACTATCCGCCACATTCACGGCAGCCAGATCCAATACCATGAAAGCCTCTGAGGTTTCACGCTGAAATCCATGCGTAATCAGGTGTTCACCGATATTCGCAGGCGTATCCGTGCTGTAAGTCTTCCATTCAAACGCAGCTGAATACTGTGAAAAATAAGCGACTTCCCTCTGAATGACGGTATCCAGTTCAGCTTCCGGTAAATCATAAAAAGAAATAAACCCACCCTGACCGGTATCGGAACGAAATCTGACCACACCATGAGATGAGGATTTGATAAACCCCGGTATCTCAATATCAATCCGCTCGCACTGATTGTAAACCGACATCACTTCCTTTGAATCCATAGCAACTTCCGTCATGCTTTTCTCTGAAAATGTTCACGCCAATCACCCCATTGAATGTATCGAGTCAGGAGGCAATAAAGCGGAGTAACTTATCCATGTCGTGATAATCATTAATCATCTGGGCATGTTTTACTTTTTGCCCGACAATCACTAAATTCACCCCCAGTTCCTGACAGGCTTTCAGATCCCATACCGCGTCACCAAAATAGGTCAGTGGTAAATCGTCTTTATCCCCTGCTTTTTCTCTGGCCATCAGCATAATCTGCGTGCGGGCATAATGATCATTTGAAGAAGCCAGATGCAGATTCTCTGTGTAAAAACCGGCAGATTGCAATTTCAGTAATGCGGTTTCCCCCCAGCCGCCCGTGGCGACGGACACCAGAAACCGCTCGTCTGCCAGCAAATGATGAAAGAATGCTTTCGCCCCACTCACTTCCTGCGCCGGACGATGATTCAGACGAGACTGAACGTTTTGAATGAATTCCACCTTCACTCGCTTTTCCAGGCTGATTAATTCTTCTTCCGGTGCCTGATTTGCAATGAATGTACGCAGAATACCCCGGTCTGTGATATGCGGATAGTTCTCCCATCTGCGGTTCAAATCCAGCCCGGTGACCGTTTTCACAGCCATCAGAAAGCAGTGCTCATCGAACTCACAAGACTGAATCAAAGTTCCGTCTACATCAAACATCACATGATACATACAAACAACAATTATCCTTATTTCACGCTGCATTCCGCGCTTGTTTATTCCGGGGCATATTCTAACCAGGTTACAGCGTCCTCCCGCTGATCCCGGCTGAATGCTTTAATCGTTAACCCGGGCATCAATGTGCCTTCCAGCTCACTGATTTTTTTGACCCAATTCTGATCAGACAACACTGCAGCCCGATCGAATTTTCGGATGAATCCCATCATGGCAGGAATTCGGGACAGTTCGACACCAATGGCACCCAGGGAAGGCAAATGGTAATCCACAACATCAAACAACATTTTACCGTGTTCAATTTCAGCAGATTTGTCCAGGAGCTCATCCAGTGCCAGTCCCATCGTCTGGGAATCCAGCTTGCCGCTCATTGCAATGTCCAGCCGATCATTCCCGACCTTTTCCACACTAAACATGCTGCACCTTTCTGTGGCTGTGAATTCAGTAAGTATGATTCATCACCACAAATCAGGCTATCGCTGACGCGTGAAAAACAAATTCCAGCCGATACAACGGCTTCAGGCTCAGGAATCAGATCTGACGTTGTGAATACCATTGTTTTGCCAGCAAACCAAATAATGCCGAGTCGGAAACCCGGCCATCGACAATCCATCTCTCAGGTAAATATCCTTCTTGCTCAAAGCCAAGTTTTTCTAGCAATCTGGCCGAGCCAATATTTTCCGGATCAATCTCTGCTTCAATCCGATTCAGTTGCATTGCCTCAAATCCGAAATGCAGTAACGCTGAAACAGCCTCAGAGACGACCCCTTTCCCCCAGGAGGATTGTGCAACACCGAAACCCACTTCTGCTCGGCGAGACGTGGGGTGGATATTAAATAACATGCATTTTCCCAGCAAATGATGATCCGATTTATCACAAATACCAAAGACCAGTTTTTCCGGTTCATCTAAAGAAGCTTTCGATGCCAAGATATAGTCATGCGCTTCTTCAATGGACTGCCATGGACTGCCATCCCAGTATTTCATAACTTCAGGGTCTGAAAAAATATCAAACAAAGGACCCGCATCACTCATGGTCAGCGGACGCAGCACCAATCTTTCCGTTGTTAACTGAAGCATTCCCTATGTCCTTCGCTCTATTTCTCTGTAAGGTGGTTTCTTACGGCTCAAAAATGAAACCTGTTGTATATCACAGAAGTATATTCAGCCTCAATTATCTGGTTCAAAAATTAAAGCTTAGCGAGAAATAAAAATATTGATGCTGCTGAAGTACAAAAAAACCGGAAGAGAAGATGTTGATCAACATTTCTCTTCCGGTTCTCGAAAATTAAAAGGCAATTTTAGAAAGTAAAGCCCAGATTCAGACCAAACCCACTGCCGTCATATGAAAGATCTGTGTCTTTTACTTCATAATCAATCTGGGTATAACGAGCGCCTATTACGAAAGCATTGTCATTTTCCAGAGGAACCCGGTATTCATAATGGACAATAAAGCCAAGGCTATCTTCAAACTCAACCGTACCATTTGAGCCAAAGCCATAACTATTTACATCCCACTCGTATTCAACACCCGTGTGGTAAGTTGCGCCAACACCAAACTGGTGCCGCCCGTACCCTTTTAACAGCAATAAATCCAACGGAAAACGGTCGAACGTGATATCACCATTTGACGCACTGGCACTGGAAAATTTATAGCCAATGGTTCCACGTAATTTCAGTTCATCTTGCAAAAAGTAATCTACGCCACCAAAAATTGACAGGCCTTCACCTGTTTTTACCTTGGTTGAATCACCATTGGTATAATAAGCTTCAACCAAGGTCTCACCACCAAAGTCGTAACCGGCTCCAATGATAAAATCAACTTTTGCCATGGATTGACTGGAAACCATGAACGCAGACATGCCGAGAGCGGCAATGAAAATATTTTTCTTGAGCATTGATAACCACATTTAAAATCATGAAAAAGATATAACCTGCTTGAAGTGTACTTTCCATAATATCCAGCATAAAATCCAGATACACCGCAAACACAAGCCCCGCTATTCTATCAAGAAACGAATATTTCAATCGTAATCATGATTAAAAATGTGGGTGTGCTCAAACATGCATAAAATACATTCAACATTCAGGCGCAAGTTATTTGCAGCCTGAATAAATCTTGTGAGCTATTATTTGTTTTTCGCAAGAAAACTATCAAGCTTGTTTGCGAACTGCTGACGGTCGGCCTGACTGATCGGTGCCGGGCCGCCAGTCTGAATACCACTGCTGCGCATGGTTTCCATAAAATCCCGCATTTGCAACCGCTGTTTAATTGTATCTTTCGTATACATTTCACCGCGCGGATTTAACGCATGTGCTCCTTTGGTGATAATCTCATCTGCCAGTGGAATATCTGCTGTAATGACCAAATCCCCCGGCTCGGTGTGCTGAACAATATGATTGTCAGCGACATCAAAGCCAGACATCACCTGAATCGCCCGAATATGAGGCGATGGCGGCACACGAATCGCATGATTTGCCACAAGCGTCGTAATGACACCAACACGGTTTGCTGCCCGAAAAATGATCTCTTTAATCACATTCGGGCAGGCATCTGCATCAACCCATATTTTCATGTCAAATCCTTACATCTTTTGTCTTGATTTGTCAGCATAGAAAAAAGCCGCCAACGCTGGCGGCTTTTTCATAATATCTTTTACTCAGCTCTCGATGCCTTGCTTGCGCAGGTACTCATCGTAAGTCCCGTGGAAGTCATTCACGCCTTCCTTGGTAATTTCGATAATACGGGTTGCAATCGAGGAAACAAACTGACGGTCATGAGAAACAAACATCAGTGTGCCTCGATAGTTTTCCAGAGCCAGGTTCAACGATTCAATAGATTCCATATCCATGTGGTTGGTTGGTTCGTCCATCAGCAGGATGTTTGGTTTTTGCATGATCAGTTTACCAAACAGCATACGACCCTGCTCACCACCTGAAATCACACGAACAGACTTTTTAATGTCGTTCTGGGAAAACAGCATACGACCCAAAATGCCGCGAACCGTCTGCTCATCATCCCCTTCATTCTTCCACTGGCTCATCCAGTCCAGCAGGTTGATGTCCATATCGAAGTCAGCAGAATGATCCTGTGCGTAGAAACCGATGTTGGCATTCTCAGACCACTTCACCATACCAGCCATTGGCGCCATCGCACTTGCCAGTGTATTCAGGAAAGTAGACTTACCGATACCATTCTCACCGATGATCGCAATACGCTCACCGACTTCAACCATCAGGTTAACACCATTGATCAGAATGTTCTCGCCGTAGCCTTGTTTCAGGCCTTCCACTTCCAGAGCATTCCGGAACAGTTCTTTTTCCTGCTCGAAACGAATGAATGGGTTCTGACGGCTTGAAGCTTTTACTTCTTCCAGCTGAATCTTATCAATCTGTTTCAGACGGGAAGTCGCCTGTTTCGCTTTCGAGGCGTTTGCAGAGAAACGGCTGACGAAAGTATTCAGTTCAGCAATCTGAGCTTTCTTCTTCGCATTGTCTGCCAGCAGACGCTCACGCGCCTGAGTTGCTGCGACCATGTACTCATCGTAGTTACCCGGGAACGTACGCAATGCACCGTAATCCAGATCCGCCATGTGAGTACACACCGTATTCAGGAAGTGGCGGTCGTGCGAAATGATAATCATGGTGCAGTTACGCTGCATCAGGACCTGCTCTAACCAACGAATCGTGTTGATGTCCAGGTTGTTCGTCGGTTCGTCAAGCAGCATGATTTCCGGGTCAGCAAACAGAACCTGAGCCAGCAGAACACGAACTTTCAGGCCCGGTGCGACTTCACTCATCAGACCAAAATGCAGATGCTCCGGAATCCCCAGACCCAGCAGCAGTTCACCTGCACGTGCTTCCGCGGAGTAACCGTCCATTTCTGCGAATTCAGTTTCCAGGTCAGCAACACGCATACCGTCTTCTTCTGACATTTCTGGCAGCGAGTAAATACGGTCACGCTCGGCTTTGATTTCCCACAGCTCTTTGTGACCCATAATGACGGTATCAACCACTGTGAATTCTTCAAATGCGAACTGATCCTGACCCAGCTTTGCCATGCGCTCGTTCTGATCTTTATTGACCACACCAGCCGAAGGCTCCAGCTCTCCACTCAGAATTTTCATGAACGTCGACTTACCGCAACCATTCGCGCCAATCAGACCGTAACGGTTACCCTCGCCGAATTTGACGGAGATGTTTTCAAACAGTGGCTTATCGCCAAACTGCATGGTGATGTTCGCTGTTGTGATCAAAATAGGTTCCTACAACAAAAAATCAGACATGAAAAAAGCTGCCAGATCGCCGGCAGCTTTTTGTTGGAAATTGGCGCCATCTTAACAGATGACGTGAGTTTTATCACGCTTTGTCTTCTTCAACTGAATCTTCCGGTGATGACCCAAAAGAACCAAAAACGAAACCAACTGAATATGAGCCGCTTGAAACGCTTCTTTTGCGTCTACATGGTGAAAAACCACCCAGGCAAACGATACCTTCAGTGAATTTTGCGACAATTTTCCCTTGTCTTGCAGGCTGCGACTGAAACAAGCTCATTTTTTTGTAAAAGAACTAACTTTTGTAAAGGATTGAGCGAGTGAAACCAATTTTTCTTGTTTTATTACAATCATCCTAATAATCCGCTAAAAATAAGTAATTTCTGACATCACAGTTTTTTCAGCATATCCCACTGCGTTAATGATAAAGATCACAAGTTACAAAAGATCAGGATCACAATTACAAGCAATTAATTTTACTAGGATAATAATGTAACGACCGTTACAATCCCTGCCCATAAAAACGATAACAGTTCACAGGATAAATCCCTGTTTTTCTTCCCTATATGTGAAAGGTCCTAAGTAAAGATGAGTCCGGAAAAATACCTCCTCGACTGGCAAACCAGCCAAACAAATGCTGAATCCATCTCACCAATTCTTGGCCAGCTATACCGGCAAAAAGGCGTCGAAGTTCTGTTGTTCGGTCGTCAGATCGTCAATGCTTCTGTCATTGAACTGATTAAAGCCCACCGTATCGGTAAACGTTACACAGAAACAGAAATTTCGCCTTCCCTGACTCTGCCAATCATTGAAAAACTCAACCATCTGGACCTGTCCCCTTGCCGTATTGATGTTGGCCAACTGGCGAGCACTTACTGGAAAGAACACCAGGATGAAAATGGCCTGGATGATTTTCTGCAAGCGGCTCTGGCTGACTCGCTAAGCAGCACAGAATCTTTGCAGTCACGCGATGTCGTGCTGTACGGTTTTGGCCGTATCGGCCGCCTGCTGGCGCGTCTGCTGATTGAAAAAAGCGGTGCAGGATATCCGCTGCGCTTACGTGCCATTGTGGTTCGCGGCGGTAAAAACGGTGACCTGGAAAAACGTGCCAGCCTGCTGCGTCGTGATTCAGTTCACGGCCAGTTCAACGGCAGCATCACCGTGGATGAAGAGCGCAAAGCGATCATTGTCAACGGTAACTACATTCAGGTTATCTATGCGAACAGCCCTGCAGAAGTGGATTACACCACTTACGGCATCAATAATGCGCTGATTGTTGATAACACCGGTATCTGGCGTGATGCTGAAGGCTTGAGCCAGCATCTGAAATGCCCGGGAGCTGCGAAAGTGCTGCTGACGGCGCCTGGTAAAGGTGAAATCAAGAACATCGTCTTTGGTGTGAATGAAACTGACATCCTGAGCGAAGATACAATTATCTCTGCGGCAAGCTGTACCACCAACGCAATTACTCCTGTCCTGAAAGCAGTCAATGACAAGTACGGCGTTCTGAACGGCCACATCGAAACCGTTCACTCTTACACCAATGACCAGAACCTGATTGACAACTTCCACTCCGGCGAGCGTCGCGGCCGTTCTGCGTCACTGAACATGGTTCTGACCTCAACAGGCGCAGCAAAAGCCGTTGCGAAAGCACTACCTGCGCTGGCTGGTAAACTGACGGGTAACGCGATTCGCGTGCCGACCCCGAACGTTTCGATGGCTGTTGCAAACCTGAACCTGAACACTGATGTGTCTGCAGAAGAACTCAACATCTATCTGCGCAATGTTGCACTGAATTCTGCCCTGTCAGGTCAGATTGATTACACTCAGTCCACTGAGATTGTCTCCAGCGATATCGTCGGTTCCCGCCATGCTGGTGTTGTAGACGGTGCTGCAACTATTGCTCAGGACAAGCGCTGCGTACTTTACATCTGGTATGACAATGAATTCGGCTATAGCTGCCAGGTCGTTCACTGTATGGAACAAATGATGGGTGTTCGCTATCAGACCTTCCCTGCACTGAAATAACGTATTCTACCTATAATAATTATTTCTCTTGCTGAACATTTGCCGCCCGGGATGAACTCACCCAGGCGGTTTTTTTTATTTCTGTTTAAAAGAAACACTGCCTGATTACCCTGAAAAATCTGCCAAGACCTTTCTATATCTGCTGTCCTATTTAATCTGAGCTGTTCAATCTGAGCTATCATCAAGAATATTTTCAATGTCTGGATTTCTTCCCTGTAAACCAGCATTTTCTGCAAGTATAAAATGCAGTGGTGCTGGTTTGTAGCTTGGGACCAGCCACTGAATATCACCGCGATAAACCGCCAGCTCGATTAATAAAAGAGCCTCAGCTTTACTGCTTTTTTGAAAATAGAAATACAAAAAAACCGCCCGGCATAACCGGGCGGTTCATTATTAAGACCTTCAAGTCGAACTGGCCTTAGAACTTCACCTGATAGTTCACAGTGTAAGTACGGCCACGGCCTTTATAATCAAAGATTTCAGCTGGGCCATAGCTGGCATACAAACCTGATGCACGCTGTCCCCAAATCGTACTGTATTCACGATCCAACAGATTCTGAATACCAAAACCCAGGCTACCGACAGGCAACTGATAACTACCAACCAGATCCAGGGTGGTGTAACCGTAAATTTCTTTGCCTGCGTCATCCTTCAAATTAAATGTTGTCTGGCTTTGCAGTTTCAGTGCATAGCTATCTTCGAACCAAGCCAGCCATGCACCTGCTTTCGAAGAGCTCGCATAGTTAATGGATTGTTTTACCCAATCGTCATTCGCATTCTGCACTTCAGATTTAACCAGGTGTCCATTCACACCCGCTTGCCAAGCATCACTCAACCAGTAAGAAGCCTGACCTTCCCAACCATAGACACGCGTCTTATCATCAGAAATTTCAATATTCAGCGTCTTCTTATTGGCGCTGACTTTCTTATCAGATTGTGAGTAATAAACGGCTGTCTGGATATTCAGGTCGCCGCTGTCATGACGATAACCGACTTCATAACTGTTGGTTTTAATCCCAGACAACCTGGAATCATCCACATTGATGCTGCCGGTCAGATTGTAATGACCATTGGCATCAGGGCCAGAATACGTGCCGACACCGTAATATTTTGCTGGATCAGACAGATCAAAGCCCTGTGCGAAGTTAGCCCAAACCTGATCCGTATCAGTCAGGTGATAGATAGTGCCTAAGTTCAACAAGCCAATATCGTAATCTGTTTCACCGCCGGGAACCGGATCAGCAGAAGTACCCGTGCCATGCGCAATAGCAACCTGCGTACCGGTAGCAACAAAGTCATCTACTTTATTCTTCATATACTGGAAGCGATAACCACCTTCCACACTCCAGTTTTCGGTGATTGCATAATCCGCCTGAACGAAACCAGCAATAGAAGACACTTCGGTGCCCGGATAACGGCCAATCATAGACGCTTTCTTGTTCACCAGACCGCCAGAGTTATAGCTCGTCTGACGATCGAACAGCATCTGATTACTATCTAGCTTGTCGATGTAACCGTCGACACCATAAGTTAGCGTCAGGTTTTCCAGCGACTTGATCATCGCCGCACGCAGACTGATCACGTCCGTTTCCTGCTCAGATGCCGCTAAATAGGTACTATAGATGAAAGGAATAAAGCTCAAAGTTTCATGACGGTATGATGCCTGAACCAGTAACTCGTGGCCCAGGAAATCCGAATGAATGTAGTCTGCATTGAGCATCCAGCGTTCTGTTGAACCTTGGCGATCCGACTCAAACCCATCCCGGACTTCAATCAGGCTCTTATCACCAGGATTCCCGGTAATATTTTTATTTACACCAGCCAGATCCTGACCAAAGTAAATACCATACGGGCTGTCTTGCTCGCTGCTGTAGTATTGCGCCAGCAGATTGATGGTCTGAGTGTCTGTCGGCGTGATAGACAATGTACCCAATACATCAATGACTTCATTAAACTGAACAGAACCCTGAGTAATGTCCGGCACAACGATATCGCCATTCGCGTCGTAATAACCTTGGGTTTCGCCATAAACCACAGAGGCACGACCTTTCACCAGATCATTGCCACCGCTAACTGACTGAGCCAGTTTGTAATCGAAATCATCACTGCTGTTAAAGCCAGATGTGGTGTTGACATAACTTTCAAATTGCAATTCAGTGCTGTCTGCTTTCTTCGTGACGATGTTAATCACACCGCCCGTCGCGCCTGCACCATAGATTGACGTTGCACCTGAAAGAATTTCGATGCGATCAATATTGAACGGATCGATAGAATCTAACTGACGGCTGATCAGACGGGAAGAGTTCAGAGAAACACCGTCAATCATGACCAGCATCGGACGACCACGCAGGTTTTGTCCGTAGTTAGTCCGGCCCTGGCTGCTGACATCCATTGACGGCACGGCTGCGGCAAGAATCTCACCCAGGTTTTTACCGCCCCGATATTCCTGTTCGATTTGCGCGCTGTCGACATACCAGACAGTGCCCGGAATATCGCTGATCGCTTTTGGTGCGCGGCTGGATACCACGACCATTTTCTCTTCGGTTGTCTTGTAGTCTTGAGCAAATACTGAACTGGAAACAAACGCTGAAGCGGCCACCGCAGCGGCCACTGTCGTCAATTGAAACATCCCTTTTTTCACTGCCATTGTAATCACTTTATATTTTTAGATAAGGTTTAAACAAATAAGTTTGATAATAATACTCATTTGCCACTTTATTTCCATATCTGACGTTAAAAAAGTTCAATTTATTTGTATGTTTTTAAGGCCTTATCTTTTATATGGTTATCAATAAGGCCTAAGCGTTTCTTAAGACGCTTTGGCATACTCAGTCACCAGGCTTTCTGTCACCCACTCAATCATGCCCTTGTCGCTGCCGATATCGAATACCGGTTTCTGGCAAAGCTGGTTGATGATTCGTGCGCTTCGCCACGCCATCAAACTCAGTTGAGGTTCTGCAATACCGTGGCTGTGCATACCGGCATTCACAGCAAAAATCTTGTTTTTCGCGCTGCCTTCCCACTTCAGTTCAAAGTTTTCCGTCATGCCATAGCGGCCATTTTCATCCAGTTCCAGCAGCGGCATGATGGATTTCAGGCACTGCGGGTATGGCGCACTAAAACCGGTAGCCAGAATGATAATGTCGGCTTCGTGCATTTCTGCCTGCTGACTCAGGGCATTCAATGCCTGAACAGAGAAACCACCCGCATGACTCTCCAGTGCACTCATGGAACGATGCGGCAGCAGACGCACCCACTTATCTTCTTTCAGAACATCAAATCTGTGGTAAAGCTCGCGGTAAATCGACAGTAACGCAGCTTGCGTAATGCCATCTGACGTCAGTTTTTGTGCGTCAATTTCTGACCGCTTCACAGAAGTATCTAATCCCACGAAAGTCTCGACGTACTCCGGCGTGAAAAACTCATTGGTGAAAGCAGCTTCATCCAGCGGCTGGAAGTTTGAGCGGCGAGACAGCCAATCCAGGCTTTTCACTTTGCCCCACTTACCATTCAGGACATTCAGGAAGATATCAGCGCCACTCTGGCCACCGCCGACAATCATCACGCGTTTTCCGGTAAAGTCGCGATCGCGCAAACCCATTTCCGCAGCATGGAACACTTTGTCACTGATGTGTGGCTTGGCGCATTCAGGAATCGATGGCACTTTCCCGGTACCAATACACAGGTTTTTTGCCAGATACGAGCCCTGACTGGTCTGAATTTCGAACGCTTCTCCGATGTACTCAATGTGCTCTACGCGAGAATCGAACTGAACATTCGACAATTGATGGGCTGCCCAGGCCAGGTAATCAGAGAACTCATGACGGCTGATACAATTCAGTTCGGCAGACAGGAAACGGTAAAACTTCTTCTGACTCACAAGATATGACAGGAAAGAATACGGACTTTGCGGATTCACCGCAGTCACCAGATCTTTCAGGAACATGGTCTGCATATTGGTGTTATCCAGCAGCAGTCCCGGATGCCATGAGAATGATTCACGACCTTCGAAAAAGCAGGTATTCAGATGCGTATTTGTCTCCAGCAGTGCCGCGACACTCAGGTTAAACGGCCCGACACCCACACCCGCCAGATCCAGACATTCTTTGTGATTATTCAGTTCCATGGTTCATTCCTTATTGTTCTTGGGCCAAAAATAGAGGGTTATCCAGCATGTCATCCATGTCCGGCAACATACGGGAAGCACTGCTGTCGGTGCTGTGTCTGAACTTTGCCAGATTCAGACCGATACGCAGGATACGCGGCTTAAACAGATCCAGTCGTTCAAACCGTTCTGCAAGTTCTGGGTGCTGGTTGATATGAGACTGAATCCGGTCACCCAGCAGGCGATAGAATTGCTGCTCGGTGAAACCAAGTTTTTCTACCAGTGGAGAGATAAACCGCAGCACAGTCACAAAGTGGCCTGTCTGAAGATCGTGAATAATCAGTTCTTCCGGCAGACGAACGGTGGCGGCTTTCACTTGCGGATGCAGTGATGCCTGCTCCGGCAATTCCCTTTCCACCAAGCGCATATCACCCTGGAAATCTTTCAGCAGAATGCGTTTCGGGGCATGATTTTCCATCACAATCGTAATGTTCTGACCATGCGCAATCAGCGAAACACCATACTTGGTCAGTAAGTGGTAGAACGGGATCACCACAGCATCAAACAGACGGGTCAGCCATGCTTCCGCAGAGAGTCCAGACGCCGCAATGTACTCACCAATCAGTGGATTCCCCTGTGAATCCGACTCCATCAGGGCTGCCATCAGAATGGCTGACTCGTTTTCTTTGAGTTTGGAAGCCAGCGATTCACGCCAGATCACACCCAGCAATTCATGGTAGCGGTAAGGCGCTTTTTCCAGTTGCCGGTAATCCACCTGAGCGGCATAAGCCGATGCCGGTTCCTGCAATACTTCAGCACCTTTGCTGACCAGTAGCGGATCCGTTTGGAAGACCTGATCAATCCAGTCAGACGCCAGCGGCCCCGCCAGAATATAACGACCCGGAATCCCGCGATAACAGGAAGTATTCATGATGGTCAGCGGCAATTTGATGTCATACCCCTGAGGGCGGGACACATTGCTCAGCGTCCGAATCGAGAGCTGCGGCAGGAAATAATCCCCGAACTCCCCCAAATAAAGCAGCGCTTTCTCCGCGATTTCACGAATAAACAGCAGAGAGAGTTTCTGAGACCATTGCCACGGGTGAACCGGGATCAGGGTATAGTTCTGCGGATTCACTTCAAACGCACTGAATGCCTGAGCCAGTTTTTCCTGCTCAACTTCAGTCATGGCTGAATCAATCAACTGCTCCCAGCGCGTCGTTTCATTGGTTGACTGCTGTAAAACAGACTGATGAACAGCCACCCAGCCCAGTTGAAATGCACGCTGTGATTCTGGCGCGTACAAATCCAGATCGTCGGTACCCCATCCTCTGCGGCCTTTATTGAAGGCGAATTTCGGATGACCGTTGAAATAAGTCTGCTGCAATTCACAACTCAGATTTGCCAGATCCTTGGCGGTCATGGCCTGCTTTTTCACGGCCAGTTTGCAATCACCCAGTAAAGTCGCATTCAGATCTTCAAAGTGTTCCGCCATGGCTTCATCCGGCATATTCAGCAATTGCTGAATATCCATCATGAACTGAGTTGCCAGTACCGGTTCGGTTGCAGGGAAACGGGTGACCGATTCAGGTTCAATAACAATCTGTCCCCAGATATTCGCTTTCCCCCGGAATTGATAGCTGACACCTTCATCCAGATTCAGCACAAAGCCCTGTGCCGTCTCTTCAAAGCGGAATGCCTGCTCGTATGCAAATTCACTGATCATTTTCGCCACAATCGCCCGGTTCGCCTGCGGCCAGTGTTGTTGTAATGCCTGCTGAATCATCACCACTGCTCCCCAAAGAATGCGCCGCGCTCCAGCATCAGAAGTGCCGAACGTTTGTGGGGGAAGTTGAACTCAAACAGCTTCCGGTAGCCGACGGCCTCAATACGGTTAAACAAGCGCTGGTTATCCGCACGGGGCTCCAGAACAATTCGGGTTGTACGCACATCATCAATGAACAGGTAATGGCTGATCGCACGCATCCAGCAGTTGAAAAAGCGCGGACCACGGAACTGTTCCTCACCCACAAGCAGGTGAATGCCCCGGTCATACGGCTGCACATCATAGTAAGGTGCCAGCCGGTCTTCGCTCACCCAGTAGGCTTCGATATAACCAAAGGCTTCTCCATTGAACTCACCAATCAGCGGAATAATATGCGGATCGTTCAGGCGCGATTGTGCGAACTCAGCCAGTTTTTCTTTGCTCCATGCCTGCTCCCAGAAGTGTGCAACCCGCGGATCATTCATCCAGCGGACAAACACATCCAAATCTCTTTCCATATCAAAGACCCGGAAAGACACTTCTGCATCGGCCTGATGGTCAAACCGCTTATAAACCGTCCCGGCCGGCATTTCGGGACGCATCGGATGGTGGCGATGCTGATTGTTCGACTGCACTTCAACAAACGGGAACCGGCTCGAAGGTGTATGCAGATGCCATTGCTCCGGCATCTGATAAAACACCGATTTGTACAGTAGATTGCCTTCACACAACGGCAGGATCGCCGACAACTGAGCCTGCAAATCCTGCGGTGCTTCCAGCAGGAAACGATCACGTTCCGGCTGGTGACTGAACTCAGCGTCCAGATCGGTCAGCAGTTGTGCTAATGCCTGAGGATTCTCCAGATCATGCGCCGACAATGTCAGCTGCAGGCTGTGCAATTTCTCCTGTCCTAGTTCTTCCATGACCTGAAATGTTTTTGCCTTAAACATGGATCGCTTCCTTTACGTTGATCAGTGGGTTTGGCAGGTCAAAATAAATCACCGCCGGATCCGGAATAGAGTTTTCATTGAAATTCTGCAGATAGCAGAAGAAGTTCCCTTTACAGCACAGGCCTTCATCATTCAGAACATAATCAAGACAGGCAGAATCGCGAACACCCCCTGCTTTCAGCGCTTCTAGTTGTTCGCGCAGAATGGCAACCAGTGCCATTTCGTCCACACCGGTACCGGCACAGATCGAACCAATCACGTTGAAGGTTGAATTGATGATCAGGTAATAAGCGAAATAACGGCGGACTTTATCCTGGTTCCAGTAGTTTTCGATATCCTGTCTGGTTTTATTGATCGAAGCATCGTTCAGGGAATCAGCAAATCGCTCAAACGCCAGATCGGTATAGCCAGTTCCCTGACAATCGCGGTAATACATACCCACCGGGAAACCGTTTTTCAGTTGCATCACGATATTCTGCTGATGCGCCAGAAACACCACACCGTAGTTTGCCTGAAGGTCAAACAGTGAAACGACACTGTGCTGACAGTAAGCGCTGAACCAGTCTTTGGCTGCCCGCTCTAAACTGATGCCCTGGCCTGCAGCATAATCAGACACACGTTTTGCCAGCAGACTTTGTCCGCCAAACGGGTTCTGCTGTGCCAGTGTTGCCAGCACCACAGCCTCTTCATCGGCCTTGGCAGCCAGCGGGTTATCGCGGAAAGCAACCAGAGATTCATCAATGGCTTTGCCGTTTTTGTCCACCAGTCCCAGATAAGCCGGTTCCTGCATCAGCTGGAAACCCTGGCCGTTACCCAGCACCTGCTGAATGTCTGTATCAGCAAACAGCTGATTCAGGCGGGTACCACGAATCACTTCTTTCACCGACAGGTTGCGGATGGAGTTGGTCAGTTTGACGCTCAGGGAGAACTTCAGCATATAAGGCAATGCTGGCGCGTACAGAGATCGCGTAGAAGACGTCGGGTACCAGTCACTACCGGCTTCACCCAGATCCTTGATCAAACCCTGTTCAAGATATTCGATCACATCCGGATACTGACTGAACACCTGCCACTGCCACGGGTGAGCCGGTAAAAGCACCTGATTTTCAGTTAGCTGCGAGACCAGCGTATTATCGAAAGCCGTATCTGCCTGCAGCAACTCCGCCATACGTTCAATCACGGTTTTATCTGCAGAACTGCCGGACACCAGAATTGATTTATCAACGGCCAGCCACCGCAGCGGGAAATGACTGCCAAATTCAGGAGAAAACTTCTTCGCATCTTCAGCGCTGAACTGTTCACGGCTTTTCGGTGCCGGATGGAATGAATGACCGATCAGCAATCCCTGCTCAGCCTGCTGGAAATTCAGCGCCTGATTAAACAGCGTTTCACCATACGGGCTCTGACTGACTGCACTGTAGGTGTTGTAATGACTTTCAAGCACACGATTCGTGAAAATCTGTTTCTGCTCTTCCGTCACCAGGCCTGCCAGAGACGGCTCTTCAAGAATGCGGGCAACCAGCTCCGGGTAGCTGAATGTGACTGACGTATCAGCCTCCAGAAAGGCCGGGAACTGATACTCGTGAACACCCAGAGAAGAAAAGTAACGCAATGGAATACGAATCCGTTCCTGATTCGCAAACGGGATCAGATAGCTGGTCCCCTGCTCGTCTTTCTCAAACTGAATCGCCGGACATTCCCGGGCAAGGGCATTGAAAAAACACGCCGCTGCAACATCATGTTGACCCGCTGGCGTAACAAAAGCGTGGTTCTGCGTTTCCATAGTTAACTCATTGCATCTGATAATTGCGTCAAATGCTAATGATTCTCATAAACATAATCAATAGCCTTTTGTTAATTCTTCTTTAAATAGTGAATATTTGATGTAAGTCAGTGGTGTGATTCCGTTACATTGCATAAAAAAAAGCCAGCGACAAATCGCTGGCTGAAAAATTTATGCGCAGATATGGCCTGCCGGTTACTTTCTCATCAGATACAGGAAATAACCGCCGCCGATGACAGACGCTAACAATCCTGCGGGAAATTGCCACGGAAACCAGAGGTTTCGTCCAATCCAGTCCGCAATCACCATCAGGCACCCACCAAGCAGTGATGCGACGATCAACTGCCTGCGTGCTGAGTACTGATTCAGCGTGCGCGCCATATGTGGCGCAAGCAAGCCGACGAAGCTCAGCGGACCAATCACAATTGTGCAGAGGGTCGTCAGGGCTGCAACCAACAACAACAGGACTTGTCGGACCCGCCTGCAATCCAAACCGACACTGGTGGCACTGACTTCACCTAACCCAATCAGATCAATCCACCGACTAAGTGACAGGGTCACAAGTAACAAGATCCCGACACCGACGGCCAAGAGCCCCACATCCTGCACTGACACCAGATACGTGGAACCAGAAAGCCAGGTCAGCAGCGCCCGGACGTTGTCCTGTCCTGAAGACATCGCTATCCGCAAAAAGGCATCCAGACCCGCACTAAGTGCGATTCCCGTCAGCAAGGTCTGTGTCGGTGCAAACTGATGTTTCTTGCCCATCAGCCAGATCACCCCGGTCGCAAGCATGGCACCTGCCGTCCCCAGCAACACCTGCTCATGGCGCTCTACGGAAACACCCAGCAATGCGCCAATCACTAATGCCAGTGCCGCACCTGAGCTGATCCCCAAAACTTCCGGGCTGGCCATCGGATTGGTTGTAACACGCTGAATCATCGTTCCGGCCAGTGCCAGCCCAATCCCGGCAAGCAGGGCGACCAGCACCCGGGGAAAGCGGTATTCCCAGATATGCTCAGACAGCGAAAAAGCCCAGCCCTGCTGACTTTGACCCACCGTCACCGCTAGGACGAAACAAACCAGTACGACCACAGTTAAAGGCCAAACCGTTTTTTTGAAGTCACGATGATGATAATGCGGTACGCCTTCTTCCCGGGCACGCAGCTCTGATTGCAGGGTCTTCCGCCTCAAGAGCCAGAGTAAAAAAGGCGCGCCAATCAGCGCCGTCATCGCCCCGGTCGGCAGCATTTCCCCGCCAACGCCGGAAAACGGCTGGATCAGTAAATCGGCAAACAACAGCATCAATGCACCAACCAGCCCGCTGTTCAGCAGATGCCGGTACAACTTGCGTGTCCCCATCATGCGGGCAATCGCCGGCGCAACAATCCCGACAAAACCAATCAATCCAACTTCACTCACCACACTGGCTGTCATGAAGATAGCCAGCCCGAGGCAAAGCACCTTGATTTGTTTCACATTCACGCCCAGCGATTTGGCAACGCCCTCCCCAAGCTGCAAAGACGCCAGCGGCCGCTGCAACAACAGCAAAATGGCCAGCGGTATCAGCGTCATCGGCAGTAATGCCTGAACGGTTGCCCAGCCATTCTGATTCAGTGTTCCCGCCCCCCAGACAAAAACTGAAGACAGCTTCTGCTCATGCAACAGCAGCAACATGGTATTGATGGAACCGAAGAACAGGCTGATGACCATGCCCGCCAGCACCATATGTACTGGGGCAAACCCGCGTTTTGCCGAGAGCAGGAACACCAGTGCCGTTGCCAGAGTGCCCCCCAGAAATGCAGGAACGAAAGACGACACCGAGACAGACGCTGGTAACAGCAATATCCCCAGTACCATCCCCAGTTCAGCACCGGAAGCTACCCCCAGTGTGGTGGGCGATGCGATTGGGTTGCGCAGAACGAACTGCATCACAGCCCCCGCAACCGCCAGAGAAAAACCGCAGAGAATCGCCACAGTCAGACGCGGCAGATAAGTCAGATGCACAATCAGATGCTGATAATTCGCCGGATCATAGTGGAACAAGGTCTGCCAGAGCAGCTGCAGCCCCTGTGCATAGGGAACCGTCCAATTGATCAGAGAACCCACGACGGCAATCAGGATTGCAAAAATGAAAAACGACCGGGCTGTCTGGCCCGATCGTGCGAAAGGATTGATTGATGAAACTTGGGACTGCATTAGTTCTGTATCAGTTGCTGGGTAATATGATCGCTGAAACGCTGAGCGGAAATCAGGCCGCCAAAGGTCCATATAGCCGGTAATTCATAAACTGAATCCGAACGGGTAAAAGCCATAGCCTGCCAGAGGGGTGAAGTCGTCAGTTTCTGGCGTTCTTCGGCCTTTAGCGGGCCAAAGATCATCACGTTACTGGACTGGTGTTCCGCCATTTTTTCAATGCCTGCCGTCGTGAAGCCCCATAAGTTGGTCGGTTCACGCCAGTCATTTTTCAGCCCCATGGCAGCGATCGTGTCTTGAGCCAGAGAGCCTTCACTATGAATGCGCAACGTTTTATCGTTAATAAAACGCACAAACATCAAGGGTTTCCGTCCCGCAGCAGATGCCAGCACTTTTTCACCATTTTGTTTCAGGCGCGCTGTCGTTGCTTCAATCACGGCTTTCGCTTGAGATTCCTGGTTCAGCACCTGACCTAACTGCTCGGTCACCGACACCGCATTTGCCATTGGTGTCTTGCTCTCGCTGTAAATAGAATACACCAGGGTTGGCGCAATCGCGTTGAGTTGCTGATAAACCGGGCCCATGTGTTTACTGATCAGAATCAGATCCGGCTTCATTTCCGCCAGCAATTCAAGATTCGGCTCCCGGCGGGAGCCGACATTCACCGCAGATTCAGGAAGCTTGGGCTCGCCAACCCAGGTACGATATCCGTCCTCGTCCGCAACCCCTTCCGGCGTCACCCCCAGGCTCAACACGGTTTCTGTGAGTGCCCAGTCCAGCGCGACCACTTTCTTCGGGGTTTCTGTCAGTTCCGTTTCGCCCAGCTCATGCTTCACTATCATTGCCTGACCCGGCAAGGCCAGTGCGGCCAAAAGAAATGCGATCAGTTTCTTCACAATCTTTCCCTGTACATGTTCTTATGGAATGTAGCTGATTGGCTGACCCGTTTGCGGATGAGCGAACAGCGCCAGTTCCATACCATAAATATTTTTGAGGACCTCTGGAGTCATCATGGATTCTGGTGTGCCTTGTGCAATCACCTTACCTGAATGCAAGGCAATCAGATGATCACTGAATTTGGCCGCCATGTTGACGTCATGCAGCACCATAATGACCGTCAGCCCTAAACTTTCATTCAGTTCCCGGATCAAATGCAGCAGTTCATACTGATGCGCCACATCCAGTGCGGAAGTCGGTTCGTCCAGCAAAATACACTGGCTCTGCTGAGCAAGCAGCATCGCGACCCAGGCTCTTTGTCGCTCACCACCAGAGAGTGTCGCCACAAAGCGATCGGCAAATGGAGTCAGACCAACCCGTTCAATGGCCTCATCCACCAAATCATAATCTTCCCGGCTGTAGCGGCCAAAAGCGCCCTTCCAGGGATAACGACCGAAACACACGAGCTCCCGGACAGTCACGCCATCGGTGATCGGCGGATGTTGTGGCAGATAAGCCACATTGAGCGCGAACGCTTTACTGTCGAGTTGATGAACCGGCTGATCATTCAGCAAGACCTGGCCGGACGCAGGCACATTCTGTCGGCTGAGCAGCTTCATCAGGGTGGACTTGCCGCAGCCGTTATGGCCAAGCAAGGTCGTGACTTTTCCGGTTTCAAACATCAGTGAAGTGGGATGGAGAATCCTTTTCCCTTCCACATCAAAGGCGACATCAATGAGTTGGTACATGAATGCGGTAATGTGTTGCACAACAAAGTGCACGAACTGTACCACAGCCTACTGTGAATGATAATAGTTTTCACAATCATTATTTCGATGTAGGATACCCGTCACTTCTTTTGGTGAGAACACGAATAGTTCTCTTTTGTTTCATAAATCTCTGATTTTCCAGCCAGGAAGGGACCATGACCCACGATGCCAGCCGTACGCCACATCGACTTCATCTGACACTGATCGGACTCATCGCAGCCTTGATGGGCATCGGGCAAAACGGCCTGCTTGTTTCACTCCCCTTTCTCGTTGAACACTCAGCGTTTGGCTTACCCACCTGGTCGATCGTGATTGCAATCGGCAGTTTCCTCTTTCTGCCCGCTGCGCCGTTCTGGGGCAGTTTCAGTGACCGGAACGGGCCAAAAACCGTTGTTCTTCAGGCACTTGCTGGGATGGCGGTCAGCTTCCTGTTGCTGCTGGTCTTCACTGCCCTCAGCAACGAATTCAGTGAACAGACTTATCTGTGGCTTGCCGGGCTTGTCGTTGCCCGTATCATTTATGGTTGTACCGTGGCTGGTATGGTGCCCGCCAGTCAGCACTGGGCAATTTTACTCTGCGGCAGCCAGAATCGCCTGCAGGCCATTACGTCAGTCAGTATCGGGTTGAGCACAGGCCGTTTGGTTGGCCCACTACTGGCAATGGGCGCTCTGAAACTTCATACCTACGCCCCGCTGATGCTGATGGTCGCATTTCCGGTCATTGCTTTACTTGGTGCCTGCTGGCTGCCGAAACCAGCTTTCACTCCGAAAACAGCCCAGACAACAACGGAACAGAAAACCCGCAAATTGCCTGACCTCACCCTAGTGCCGTTTCTCCTCACGGGATTGCTGCTCTGCGCCGTTGTGGCTTTACTGCAATACAGCCTGTCGCCCCTGATTGGTTCAATTACCGCATGGACCACAGATGAGATCAGTCAGGCCATTGGTTTATTACTGACGTTGAGCGCCGCATTTACCCTGCTGACACAGGTGCTGGTGATCAAAAAGAAAAAGCTGGACATCGAATCGATGTATCGTTTGGGCGGTATTGCCTTGCTGATCGGGTTTGTGCTTTTCCTCAACACCTCATTCTGGATCTTTACCATCGCTATGGTCGCCTCGGCTATTGGCGCAGCCTTGCTGGTACCCGCCTACACCTCCATGGCAACCCAGACCAACCCGGATCAATCAGGTAAAATCGCCGGTTTGATTTCGATGTCACATACCCTGGGTTATGGTCTGGCCTCTCTGCTGGCGAGTACTGTGGTGATTTCTCCACAACTCCCGGTTTGGGTCTGTCTCGGGTTTTCAGTTCTGGTCACCGGGATTGCCTTTACCCGGCGGAAGGAAAAAGCCGTGGTGCGTGTGGTTGAGGAGCGGTGAAATAAAACAATTAAATGAAACTTCAAATAAGTGCCATCCCCGCGCCTGCGGGGATCTAGTTGAAATGCTCAAATTTCGAAGTGAGGCTTGGTGATTTCAGCCGATAATCTTTTGAAAAAGGCAGTTTGAACTTTGCCTTATTTGGATTCCCGTTTTCGCGTGAATGACATTTAACGCTACATTGAAGCGATTTAATAAAAATTAACTAAATATATTCATTTTCAATTGAAGGTAAATGTAGCACTCTCAATATCAACATAATTGTAATCACCTTCATAATCATCTTTTGAATCATGAAGAGATAAGATACTTCTTTGCGTTGGAACATTCCTCCCAATGTAATCCCCACTATTAACGCCATTCCCCCAATAAAAAGCACGAATTGAGATGGGTGTGTTTCCATTAATGGATTTAACTAACCGCTCATATTCACTTACAGTAGTATCCATTTTTTCTTTTCTTTCAGATGAATCAAACTCAACCAATTCCAATTCATTAAGTATCTTAAATGTGAATACTGACTTCCCATCTTTCTTTGATAAATTAGAATACCCTAAGGTTGTGACCGGGAAATTTAATTCTGAGCCAATTTCTGCTTCATCAGTTAACCTATATTTACCAATACTAACAAAGTTTTCTTTCTCATTTTCATCAATAATTGTCGTAAAAAACAGGTCCCCTTCCTCATAAAGGTTTACATCACCTGAGTTATTCAAATCAAATAAAAACTCGATCCGAAATGCTCTCCCATTCTCAAAAGATGGGATCTCATTATAAAACTCAACCTGAACATTCAATCCTGCCGGTTTAGCAATTTCTTTAACCGCTTTTTTATCGTCGTCCGAGCCACAGCCAAACAGACCCAGTGATACCAGCATGACAACGGATAGTTTCTTTTTAAACATCTTTCTCTCTCGAAATGCAATGATTGAATAAAATCAGCAGAATACGCCTGCTGATGCACATAGGGTTTCACTGAGCAGATTGCATATCAATCTAGTACTTTTACCCTATGCATAAGGATCACACCGCTTAGATAATAAGTGTGATACCAAGGAGGGGATTTGCAGATAAATAATTGATAATAAATATAAAATGATGAATATTCACACAACTCTGATGCCTTGCTAGATGCAAGAAATCGATCACCGATACAGTCCAGTCATGCAATCTCATGACTTCGATGACTTTTAAAACACCCTCTGCATGATAAGCCTGTAAGCAAATAAGCCCGTATTTTCGGGCTTATTTTCACAATCACAAATTTAAATTAATCGAAACTGAAAGTAAAACGCTCGATATCAGCGTAATTAGCATCTTGTTGATAATCATCTTTCGGATCAAAGATGCTGTTAGAGTTCAACTGTACCACTGCGTCACCATTGATGAGATAATCTTCAGAACCTACTCGTGATGAATAATCTCTATAGCTTACTCCTGCATTCATCGCTGGCGCTTGTTTTGCTGCAGCTACTCTCGTCAGGTATTCATTCAGGGCTCGATCATCTTTATTAGAACCGATCAAAACATCCGTTTCTTTATCCTTCTCTGTTGCTAAAACTGGCTGTGGTAAAATATTGATGCTCACAACAGATTTACCATCAATCGTTTCTAACTTTGCCGTCCCCAGTTGTTCTACAACATAGTTTGAAGAAGAATCACCTTTCTTTTCTCTTATCGATGAATACTGATCAATACCAAACTCTATGCTAGATTTTTCGTTTGTAAATTTAGCAGTAATAGTAAAATCTTTTTCCGTTTCAATGAATCCTGAATTATCAATGTCAAAACCAAACCCAACCACCAGCTCTTGACGTTCAGTCAACAACTCCGGAACTTGATTATAGAGCTCCACCTGAACATTCAACCCTGCCGGTTTAACAACTTCCTCAGTCACATTCTCTTCAACCGCTTTTTTATCGTTGTCCGAGCCACAACCAAACAGACCCAGTGATGCCAACATGACGACGGATAATTTCTTTTTAAACATCTTTCTCTCTCGAAATGCAATTATTGAATGAAATCAGCAAGATCCGCCTGCTGATGCACATAGGGTTTCACTGAGCAGATTGCATATCAATCTAGTGTTTTTACTCTATGCATGCGGATCACATTGCTTAATCAACAAGTGTGATATCGAGGGAAAGATGAAATGATAAGTGATTGATAAGTAAAAGTAATATGATGAAAGATTGAACGCTCAGGATGCCTGTTTTCACAAGCATCGAAACTATTCATATAGAACGATGTATATCGAAACAATGCACATAGAAACCATGCATTCAACGATGACTTGAGTGACAAAAAAGCCCGCGACTGGCGCGGGCTTTGATTCTTTATTTCAGCTTAGCTGACTTGTGCTTATTTCTTACCCAAGTGCAGCCAGGTTTCAACCACGGTATCCGGATTCAGGGAAACAGAGTCAATGCCCTGCTCCATCAGCCAGTCAGCCAGATCGTCATGGTCGGACGGGCCCTGACCACAGATGCCGACGTACTTCCCGGCTTTACGCGCTGCTTTAATGGCCATCGACAGCATGGCTTTCACCGCTTCGTTGCGCTCATCAAACATATGGGCGATTTCACCGGAGTCACGGTCCAGACCCAGCGTCAGCTGCGTCATATCGTTTGAACCAATGGAGAAACCATCGAAGTACTTCAGGAACTCTTCCGCCAGAATTGCGTTTGATGGCAGCTCGCACATCATGATGACTTTCAGGCCATTCTCGCCGCGACGCAGGTCGAATTTCGCCAGCAGGTCAATCACAGATGCCGCTTCGCTCACGGTGCGTACGAAGGGAATCATGATTTCGACGTTGCGCAGACCCATGGTGTTACGCACACGTTTAATGGCTTCACATTCCAGTGCAAAACAGTCCTGGAACTGAGGTGACACGTAACGAGAAGCGCCACGGAAACCAATCATCGGGTTTTCTTCAACCGGTTCAAAGTTCAGGCCGCCAACCAGATTGCGGTATTCATTCGATTTGAAGTCGGACATCCGAACGATCACGCGCTTCGGCCAGAATGCTGCAGCCAGCGTTGAGATCCCTTCGGTCAGTTTCTGAATGTAGAACTCTACCGGATCCGAGTAGCCCGCAATACGACGCTCAATTTCGGCTTTCAGCTCATCCGACTGCGCATCGTAATTAAGCAGTGCTTTCGGGTGAATACCGATCATCTTATTGATGATAAATTCGAGACGCGCCAGGCCAACACCTTCATTTGGAATACAGGCAAAGTCGAATGCACGATCCGGGTTACCCACGTTCATCATCACTTTCAGCGGCAGTTCCGGCAGGTTATCGACTTCTGAACGACGGATTTCAAAATCCAGTTCGCCTTCGTAGATATAACCGGTTTCACCCTGTGCACAAGAAACGGTGACGGTTTGGCCATCCTTCAACAGTGACGTTGCATTGCCACAACCCACCACCGCCGGAATACCCAGCTCACGCGCGATGATCGCAGCGTGGCAGGTACGGCCACCGCGGTTGGTCACAATCGCAGCGGCTTTCTTCATCACAGGTTCCCAATCCGGGTCGGTCATGTCTGCCACCAGCACATCGCCAGGCTGAACCTGATCCATCTCGTCCAGATCGTTCACCACGCGAACCACACCAGTGCCGATGCGCTGGCCGATTGCACGACCTTCAACCAGAGACTTGCCCTGACCGTTCAGATGGAAGCGCTCCATCACGTTGGCGTCATCACGGGAACGCACAGTTTCCGGACGCGCCTGAACGATCAGCAGCTCACCCGTGATCCCATCTTTCGCCCACTCGATGTCCATCGGACGACCGTAGTGTTTTTCGATGATCATGGCTTGTTTTGCCAGTGATTCAATTTCGTCGTCAGTCAGCGAGAAGCTGTTTTGCTCAGCTGATGTGGTGTCCTGAATGACAACCTGAGTGCCCAACTCTTTGCCTTCGCCGTAAACCATTTTCTGCATTTTCGAGCCGAGTGTACGGCGAACAACAGCAGGGTTTCCGGCTACCAGCGTTGGTTTGTGCACATAAAATTCGTCCGGGTTGACTGCGCCCTGCACGACCATTTCACCCAGACCCACAGATGAGGTGATGAAGACAACCTGATCGAAACCAGATTCGGTATCCAGGGTGAACATGACGCCAGAAGACGCTTTGTCAGAACGCACCATGCGCTGAATACCGGCAGACAGTGCAACACCTTTATGGTCGAAGCCCTGATGCACGCGGTAAGAAATGGCACGGTCGTTGAATAGAGAAGCAAAAACGTGTTTCACAGCTTCGATGACAGACTCGATGCCGCGCACGTTGAGGAAAGTTTCCTGCTGACCGGCGAAAGAGGCATCCGGCAGATCTTCTGCAGTTGCTGAAGAACGAACTGCAACAGACAGCATGTCGTCGCCTTCACCTAACTCCACGTAGCATTTGCGAATTTCCTGCTCCAGTTCAGCTGGCAGCGGAGCTTCGTAAACCCATTTACGAATCGTTTCACCCGCCTGTTTCAGCGCATTCACATCATCAACATCCAGCGTATCCAGCAGATCGTAAATGCGATCATTCAGGTGATTGGCTTCCAGGAACTGGTTGAATGCATAAGATGTTGTTGCGTAACCATTCGGTACTTTCACGCCTGCATTCGCGAGGTTAGCGACCATTTCGCCCAGCGATGCGTTCTTACCACCAACTTTATCAACATCATTCATCGATAAAGCGTCATACCAAACAACATTCTGTTGCACGGGAAGTCTCCTTGTATTGGATCAGCTGTATTGTGTGGGCAAACTCTCAACGAAAACGATTGCTTTAGCATTCAAAAAAAACTTGCTTCAGAATAGATTCCGTTCGAGACAAACTACTGGCAAAAGCTTGCTCAGCAGAACACTTACCCTGTAGGGTTATAGTTATAAATTGTTTGTCAGCCCCAATCGTTACAGGATCATTTAAAGGACTCAACTTATTATGCGCCGCAAATCTGATTTTCGTGATGTATTTTACGTTTCTGACGGCACAGCGATTACTTCTGAAACACTTGGTCATGCTGTACTGGGTCAATTCGATCTGGAGATTCGTCAAACGACCCTCCCTTTTGTAGAAACGATTGAACGCGCCCAGCAAGTAAAAGACAAAATTGATGCCGCCTACCGGGAATCCGGCATTGAACCGCTGGTGTTTTTTTCCATTGTGCTGCCCGACGTCAAAGCGGTCATCAACCAAAGCCAGGCAAAACTTTACGATGTGCTGGACGCACTGGTACAGCCGCTCAGCCAGGATCTGAACATGATGCCGAATGCCATGCTGGGTCGTTCGCACAGTATCAGCCGCGATGCGGCAAGCTACCAGGATCGGATTGCTGCGATCGAGTATACACTCGCCCATGACGATGGAATCTCTCTGAATAACTTGGAAAAGGCAGATATTATTCTGCTGGGTGTTTCCCGTTGCGGTAAAACACCAACCAGTCTTTATCTCGCGATGCAGTTCGGGATCCGGGCAGTGAACTATCCCTTCATTGCAGATGACATGAACAGCCTGAAACTGCCGAAAGAAATCGAACCTTACCGTTACAAAACCTACGGCCTGACCATTGATACCGAACGTCTGGTTACCATTCGTAATGAGCGGTATGCCAACAGTCAGTATGCCAGTGAAGATCAATGTGAGAGCGAGCTTGCTAAAGTAGAAGCCATGTTCCGCCGGGAAGCCATCCCCTATCTCAATACCACTTCGCTGTCAGTTGAAGAAATTTCAACCCGCTTACTGGACATCAGCGGTCTCAAACGCCGCATGTGTTAACAAAGTGATATTGATAATGTTATAAAATTAACGAAGCCATAGACTGCAACTATGGTTTCGTGATTCTCTTTGTTCGTTCGCCATTCCCTATCCACCCACCAAACATCCGCTTTTTCTCTTGCCGATTGGGCTTGTCTCAGCTTTGAGAGCCAAAAAACCTCAAGAATTGAACTAATTAATGAAAACTTTTCTGACACCACTGAAATCCTCAAAAAAGCGCCATTCGTTGAAATATGCTTACTAATAAAAGAATAAATTAATCCCATTAGAGGTGGCAGACGATGAAGCCATTTTGGTGTTTCACTTTAAGTCTGGGGATTGCGCTCACAGTTTCAGCTTGTGGTGGTTCTGGCGGTTCGGGCAATGATGCAACCGGCAGCAGCAGCCAGCTGGATAAGCAGGCAAGACTGACATTTGTGAATACTGCGCGCGATCAGATTGATGTTTTTGTGAAAAATGGTTCTGATTCCGCGATTGCGGAGCTGTTCACGCAAGCCAATCTGAAACTTGGCCCGGTCAGTAACGAGTCCCATCGCGAGTATACCCATCAATGGGGCGGCAGTTCTGCTCTGGATATCAGCATCGGAATCTGGGACAGCAAATACCGGCTTGATGAAGAACCGGCACAAACCAATACCCTGCTGAACAGCGGTGAAGACTGGTGGGCTGTGGTCTGGCTCAACGGAGAAACCACCAACAGTTTTCAGGTGACATCCGTCCGCCGGGACCATGATGACGTCCCTGCCGACCAATACCGGTTCAGGGTCTTTTCGAACACAGATATTAAAATTGATTATGAATCCGCGACGGCTTCTGGTGCAACGAATGTCACGGCAGGCAAGGTTTCATCACCCATTTTGATGGCGAGCTGTAATGATCAATTTGAAATTTCGGCGACCAAAGGAGAAGCCGGAACCGGTCTTGAGCCCGTGCAGCTGGATTTGTGCGGCATACCGGATTTACAACCCGGCGATGCCTACCTGCTGATTACCAGTGATGATGAAATTCTCTATGCAGTCCAAGAATAAAGCGTAAAGCAGTCATCGCATCGCAGGGGTATCAAGAGTCTATACAACAACATCAATGCATCACCGATGACATTGAGTGAATAATAATAATTGGGAAACATTGCGCATTCGCCTGACCGGCGACGTTTCATCGCACGGAGAGCCTACACAAAATAACGCGGTTGGTGTGCAAAGCTGTTCTGGATTGCGTTTTATTTGGGGATAACAGAATAGCAACGCAAGCATATCAAGCCCACAGATTCAGTAGGCAGCGGTGGCAAGCCCCGGGCATTCAATGCCCGGGGCTCTTTTATTTTCGAATCTTGCAGCAGCAAGTGGTTTGCCGCTTTCTTTATGCTGTCGCTAACTGTGCTTCTTCCGTCCGTTTCAGGAAAGCATAAGTTACGCCGGTCAGAATCGTCCCTGCTGCGATGGCAACCAGGTACATCAGCACAGGTGTGATCGCATTCGGGATAAAGAGGACGAACAGACCGCCGTGGGGCGCCATCAGTTTTGCACCAAACAGCATCGATAATGCGCCTGTCAGCGCACCACCAGCCATACAGCTTGGAATCACCCGCATCGGATCACGTGCTGCAAACGGAATGGCACCCTCTGAAATGAAGCACAATCCCAGCACAAATGAAGCTTTACCCGCTTCCTGTTCAGGCAGACTGAACTTGCGCTTCGCCAGAAAAGTTGCCAGTCCCATGCCCAGCGCAGGCACCATGCCCGCAGCCATGACCGCAGCCATCGGACCATATGTTTGCGATGCCAGTAAGCCGACACCAAAAGTGTACGCCGCTTTGTTCACCGGGCCGCCTAAATCAAAGCACATCATGCAGCCCAGCAAAATTCCCAGCAGCACCGCGTTCGCAGATCCCATGTTATTCAGAAACTCTGTTAAACCTGTCATCGCCGCTGAAACCGGACCACCGACAATATAAATCATGACCAGACCAGTGATCAGACTGGCGATCAGCGGAATAATCAGAATCGGCTTTAACGCTTCCATGGATGACGGCAAACGAACCTGTTCCGCCACCAGTTTGGCACTGTAACCCGCCAGGAAACCAGCAACGATCCCGCCAAGAAAACCAGCTCCGGTCGAACTGGCCAGCATACCGCCAATCAGACCCGGTGCCAGACCCGGACGGTCGGCAATCGAATAAGCAATATAACCCGCCAGCACGGGAATCATCAGGGCAAAGGCCGAACCACCACCGATTTTCATCAGCGCTGCAGCCAGTGTGCCTTCTTCTTTAAATGCTTCGATACCAAAGACAAACGACAATGCGATTGCCAGACCGCCGGCAACCACAAGCGGCAGCATATGGGAGACCCCGGTCATCAGGTGTTTATAGGGTCCGGCTTTTTCTTCTTTCGCGGGTTGTTCCGATGATGAACCAGACGCTTTGCCCTGATACACAGCAGCCGAGGCAATTGCGTTATCGATTTCATGCCGGGTTTTCTTCAGCGCAGCCCCTGTACTGGTTTTGTATAATTTTTTGCCCTGAAAACGATTCAGATCGACCTCGATATCCGCGGCGATAATCACCAGATCGGCTGCAGAAATATCCGCTTCAGTCAGCTGATTTTTTGCACCCACGGAGCCACGGGTTTCAACCTTGATGTCATATCCCTGACGTTTGGCTTCTTCTTCCAGCGCTTCTGCAGCCATAAACGTATGCGCAACACCGGTCGGACAAGCCGTAATGGCGACAATCCGTTGTGTGGCGGACGCTGAAATCACGGTATCAACTGAAGCGACGACAGGTGCCTCTTCCAGCACAGTTGCACTGGCAACGGCCTGTTCAAGAAAACCTTTGGGATCGGCCAGACAGGCGGCCATTCCGCCCTGGTACAGTTTTTTACCCACAAACCGGTTCAGATCGACCGGGCAATCGGAGACCACCACCACAGCATCGGCCTGCGCAACCATTGCATCAGACAACACCTGTACCGGAAGGATACCGGACAGACACTCAATCTCTGCCTGCCAGTTCAGGTCTTTTGCCGCTTGTTCCATCAGTCCCGCCGCAATCACTGTGTTTGCGATCCCGCTTGGGCAAGCGGTCAGTATTGCTATCTTCATGTCGTCACCTTTGTCATTCAACGTTCACGTTTTGGCCAACAGGCTGCTCGTTAAAAATCCGAACACTTTCCAGCGTTTGCTGCAGCACAGCCGCATCCGGTACGCCCACCCCAATCTGGGTAACTGCCAGCGCGGACAGAGCCGTTGCAAACTTCAGTGTTTCTT
Source organism: Photobacterium sp. R1 (assembly GCF_054600795.1). Lineage (NCBI taxonomy): Bacteria > Pseudomonadati > Pseudomonadota > Gammaproteobacteria > Vibrionales > Vibrionaceae > Photobacterium > Photobacterium sp. R1. The sequence continues at coordinate 217,092 of NZ_BAAHZP010000005.1, read as the reverse complement.
GTTTATTCCAGCGATTGAGTTCTCCCCAGCACAAACCAGCCACCAGGGTATCCCCCGCACCGACCGTACTGACGACCGTCATTTTTGGCGGCTGCGACTGCAACCAGCCCGATTCATCCAGCCACATCACCCCGTCTGCACCCAGGGACACCACAACATTGCGGATATCCTGCCGGTGAATGATTTCTGCAGCGGCCTGCAACTGAGACGGGGTTTCCAGCGCTTTCCCGCAAAGCGCAGACAACTCTTCATCATTGGGTTTCACCAGCCAGGGCGAAGCAAGGACGCCTGCTTTCAGCGCGTCATTACTGCTGTCAAAAAATACTTTTTTTCCCTGTGATTTCAGTACTTTAATCCATTGCGCACAGGTCTCCGGACTCAAACCAACCGGCAGGCTTCCGGCAATCACGAATACCTCGTGCTGCTCAGCCAGTTCGAACAGTTTTTGCCCCATGGACGCAACATCATCTTCTGTCACCACGACACCCGGAAAATTGATGTCACTGACACGACCGCTGGCTTCAACCAGCTTGACGTTGATCCGGCTTGAACCCTGCACGCGGACAAAAGCATCTTCAATGCCAAACTGAGCAAAAAGCTCACAGAAGGGATCCTGATTCTCCGTGCCCAATAGTCCCGTCACGGTTACTGCGGCGCCAAGTTCAGCCAGAACCCGGGCCACATTGACCCCCTTTCCGGCCGGATGCAGAGAGCTTTGCGCGATCAGATTGACTGTGCCCGGCTCCAGCAAAGCAAGGTTGCCGGTTAAATCCAGCGCCGGATTCAAATTCACGGCCACGACTTTGGGCTTCGCTGCGGTTTTAGTTGTCTGGGTGTTCATTGATTTGCCCTCTCTTATTTGCCTTCACCCAGACCCGCCGCAATAGCATCACCAATCGCGTTCAGCGCCTGAGTTGCATCCGCACCGTCTGCAGTGAACTCCAGCTCATGACCATGTTTCACACCCAGCGCAATCACTTTCATCAGGCTTTTCGCATTCACAGCAGCCCCGTCCCCCTGAAGATTGCGAACCTGTATCGCCGACTCAAATTTCTTGGCGACGCTCACCAGCATTGCACCCGGACGGGCATGCAGACCATGCGCGTTGCGAATTTGATACACCGCGGAATTTGCATCCTCACCCGCCTGAACCCCGGATTCAGTGACTTCAGATTCAGTCAGGAGGAAAGGCAGTTTCGCAGCTTCGGTTTCAAACAAAACTTGCAGCTGCTGCTGATACAGCCATTTCGAAATCAGCTTCAGCGGCTTTTGATAAGTGCCGTTTCCGGCAGCAATCATCAGCAGACCTTTCACTGGCTTGTCCTGATGTGCTGTATCTTGTGACAGCGTCACAAATGACAATGTGGTGCGCGAAACATCCTGACTGCTTTTTGCCAGCCACAATCCCTGCCCCAGATACGACGGGTCACTGGCAATCACATCAGCCACGAATCCATGGCCCGCGGCCTGACGATTTTTAATCAAACCTGCTGCGACCGCTGTCAGCTGAAGTAAATCAGTCGCCGGAAAATTCAGCGCAATCAACCCGGCATCAAAATCCGCTTCAAGCTGAGTTTCGCCATTCAGCAAGGCAATCAGGGCATCTTCACTGCTGCACTGCTGAATTTGTTCAGCAACCCCATCGGCCGACAGCACCTTGGTCAGTTGCTTCAGAATGCCGAGATGTTCATCAGACTTCGCCGCAATCCCAATCGCCAGATACACAATGTTACCGTCTCCCCAATCGACCCCCTGAGGGAAATGGTGAATTTTCACTCCGGTCTGATTGACCAGAGCACGGGTATCGGTTGTGCCATGAGGAATCGCAATGCCGCTGCCCAGAAATGTGGAATTCTGGGCTTCACGGGCCAGCATACCTTTGACATAGCCCTCGGCCACCAGCCCCTGTCGGGTCAGTTCGCCCGCCAGGGCAGAAATTGCAGCGGTTTTATCATTGGCTGACTGATTCAGCGCAATGTCTTGTCGCGTCAGTGACAACATCGGTTCACTCCCCTCGTTTGCTGACCGGCTCTGTTGACCGGATTTACTGAGTGCTTCGCTTGAATCCACCGGAAGCTGAAACGATTCAGCAAGCCGGGAAATAAAAAGTTTCAGCGATGTACCAGTGAGTATAGAATAAGCTTGAATACAGTGCTGAAACCTTTCAGCTATCATGCTGGATCGATTCAGCAAGAATTGCAAACAATGGACTTTCGATCCGGTTTCAATCTATGATCCAAACCACACTTTCCCTGATTTTTCGAGTAAATACACAAGATGAAGCTAGATGAAATTGCCCGGCTGGCGGGGGTTTCCAAGACCACGGCAAGCTACGTGATCAATGGTAAAGCCAGTCAGTACCGGATCAGCGAGAAAACCCAGCAGAAAGTGATGGCTGTAGTCGAAGAACACAATTTCAGGCCGGATCACGCCGCCAGTGCCCTTCGGGCAGGCAGCTCCCGTTCTCTGGGCCTGATCATTCCGGATCTGGAAAACAGCAGTTATGCCAAACTGGCAAAGCTGCTCGAAAGAGATGCCCGTAAAGCTGGCTATCAGCTGATGATCAGCTGCTCCGATGATGAACCGGAGACAGAAATGAAAGTGGCCCAGACGTTAGTCGCCCGCCGGATTGATGCGCTGATCGTTGCCAGTAGCCTGCCTGCTGACCATCCCTTCTATCGCGAGATACAGACTGCCGGCGTGCCGGTGATCGCCATTGACCGGGGACTGGATGATGAGTTCTTTGCCTGCGTGATCAGCGAAGATCACGACGGTGCTTATGCACTGACCAAACAACTGATTCAACCACACACTCAATCCATCGGTCTGATCGGCGCCGTGCCCGAACTGGGCATTTCTCAGCAACGTGAGCTGGGGTTCAAAGCCGCCATCCGGGATCTGGGCAACACAGCGCTCTCGGCGAAAACCCTGTATGGCGAGCACTTCAGTCCGGAAGAAGGACAGCGCCTGTTACAACAGTGGATTCAGGAAGATGCCGTCCCCGACAGCATTCTGATCACCTCTTACACCCTGTTTGAAGGCATGCTGGACTGCTTGCTGTCTCACCCGGAGCTCATGAAAACCACTCAGCTGGCGACCTTTGGTGATCACCGCCTGCTGGATTTTCTGCCGATGCGGATTCATTCTCTGCCCCAGCAGTTCGAAGACATTGCCGACAGTGCACTGGAACTCGCCCTGAATGCCACGGCAGGACGTTACCGCGCCGGTGTGGAAGTGATTCCGCGCCAGTTAAAAGTGCGTTAAGTTTTTTCATCAGTAGCCCGTCAGCTCCATGAACCCCTGCCCGGTGTGACTGCCGGTTACCGTCACCGGGCCTTCCCAGTAGGGAAAAAGAAACGGCAGCAGCTGATCGTCGCGCCGGGCCTGAACATCCAGCTCGATGTGTTGTTCGGGCACCACCAGATGCCAGCGCACCGGAAATTCACGTTCAGTCTGGTTGTCGGTTCCCGGCGTTTCGGCGCCTTGGATTTCAGTTCCTTGGCTTGCGCTTCGTAATGTCGCCATTCGTATTGGTGTCATGCGGGCTTTTCCCTGAGTGATCCGGATGCTTCGGCCATCAGGCCAGCTCAGGCTGCCAAACACAAAAGGCGGATGTTTGCGACTGCGTAACTGATAGAGCATCAGTGCTCTGCCATCGTCCAGATGAATTGAAAACCAGTCCCAGCCCTGCTGGTGTTCAGACATCGCCTGGCTGCTCCACTCGCGGTCGAACCACCCTTCCCCTTTCACTTTGTACAGCTCGCCATCCAGGCGAATCTCACCATCGATGTTCAGAAAAGGCATACTGTAGTAGTAAGAAGCCAGCCGCGGATCTGCCGGATCTTTCTGGCTGTAACCGGCATCCCCTTGCAGGACCCGATTGCCAAAGCTGCGCATTTTCAGCATCACATCCATATTGTGATCACGGAAAGTTAAAGTCCCCGGGAACGGCGATGCCGCCTGTCTTTTCCCCTGTTCTTGCCCCTGCCACCGCCAGTTATCGAGCCACAAGGTGAATGGCTCCGCCGTCACACCCGCCTGCCCGATACCGCCGCGTGCAAAGCGTTCCGCCTGCCAGCGTTTCTGCGCCGTCGTGACCACAGCATGGGCCATAAATCGCTGCGGACTCTGCCATCCCGTCGCCTGGACATCGCCCTGATTCGGCCGGGCTGACGTCCGGAACAACGTCCATTGCACTGCGATCCACTGGCCGGAATCAGACATCAGATTGGCCGTCAGGTACCACCATTCCGTCCGGAAGCCGGGATGGCTGAGATGATCCTGAGGGAAAATCAGCGGCTTCCCTGGGGTCACCTGCTCAAATCCTGCATCGTTCTGCTGAGACAGTATGGCCAGTGAATTGTTTTTCCGGGAATCAGGCTCACAGCCGAACAATAACAGGATCAACAGGAACAGGCTCAGCAACCCGAACATATAACGCCTCAGCCAGATTCTCAGTCTCGGCATCAGAATGCCTCCCGCAACGATAACATGGCAGAGCGTCGCACCAGCCGCCAGACGGGCCACGCGCCAGCCAGCAGGAGAGCTGCCAGTGCGGTGCCAAGCGAAAACAGATACTGCAAAGGGAAGAAGCGAACCGGCATGGTCCAGCCAAAGGAATATTTCAGCACCACATCAATCAGCAACTGGGCCAGGAGCAAACCCAGCGGCAAAGCAATCAGCGCTGTCATGGCACCAATCGCCAGCAGCTGTCCACCCCCCAGTAATGCCAGTTCTTTGCCGGTCATGCCCATACAACGCAGTAAAGCAAACTGCCGTTGCCGGGAAATTTCACCCGCAATTGTGGCGATGAACAAACCGCCCACAGCAACGAACAGCGTCAGTTTGCCCAGCGTTGCTGTCACAATAAAAGTCCGGTCAAACACCGCCATGGCCTGATTCATGATCTGATTGTTATCACGCACCTGACTGGCCTTCAGACCGAAGCGGCCCAGAATGTGATTCATCACGCCCTGAATCTCTTTCTCGTTGTGAAGATGAATTGCCAGACTGACTTTCCCCTCTCGTTGAAACAGGGTGTGCCACACAGACTCAGCCACCACAATCTGCCCATAAGGGTTACCGTAATCGTAATACACGCCTGCGAGACGCCAGCCCAGCCCCAGTCTTGGTGGTAAATCGACGGTCTGGCCGGGCACCCACTGATTTCTCAGTGCAAGCGATTCGCTGGCAAGAAAGATTTTATCCGGTCCCTGACGGTGCAGTAACGACCAGTAATCATCCAGTGCCGCTTTGACTGGCAGAGCCTGTTTTTCTCCAGCCGATGACCCGATACTGAAGATCTGCAACGGTTGTTCATAGCGGTCCCCGGTGATTTCCTGACGCCATCGCCACCACACGGCTTTGACCTGTGGTTGTTTGACTGCCCAGCGGGCAATTGAAGCGGCCTGATGTGTGGACGGCTGAATATAAAGATCAGCGGCCAGCCGTTGCCCGAGCCAGTTTTGCGTTGCCAGCCGAAAACTGCCCACCATAGTATCCATCCCGATCGTGGCAGCCAGCGCCAGCATAAATGCCATGGCTGCGACGCCCCGGTAGCTCAGACTGGCTGCAGCATCACTGAAAAACCAGCGGACCCGTGGTGAACGAAGCCATTTCGCCAGCCCTTTAAACACGGCCCATAACAGAAATGGCATCAATAGTCCGGCCGCCGCCAGCAGACAGCCAATCAACGCAAACCCGGCGAACTGGTTGTGTTCCAGAAAATAAATCATCACAGCAGCCATGATGAACAATGCTGCCATCAATGCCTGCCAGATGAATTCACGCCAACTGCCTCTGACCATCGTCATATGTGCCGTCAGCCGGGCCGGTTGTGTGCGGATCAGCCGCACCAGTGGCCAGCCGCAGGCCAGCACAGTGCCGCCAAGGGCAATCACCAGACTGAGCGCCCCCCATTGCCAGTGCCATCCGGTCGTTAACGCAATATTGGCCTGATAAAGGTCGCTGAGTGTTGCTGCGACCGACGGCAACAGCTTCTGCGCCAGAAACAAGCCCAGCACATTCCCGCCCACCACACCAATCACCAGCCAGAGCATCAGCTCAATACACAAGGCTTTCGCCAGTTGCGAGCCGGATACGCCGTTCTGACAAAGCAGACCGACCAGAAACTGACGCTGCGTGAGTGACAGCGACATGGCCTGATAAAAGATAAACAAGCCCACGATGAAAGCCAGCATGCCCATGGCAAATAAGTTGAGATGAAAAGCCCGGGTCAGAGGTTCCAGATGCGCATGATCATTTTCGGTCAGGATCAGCCCGCCCGGCAGCAACTGACTGATGTCTTGTTGCTCATCCTGCGTTAACTGACCGCAGAACACGGCGGTAAACCCTGAGCGGGGAAACAACTGCCGCACCAGCCCCATGTCGGCCAGCAGACGTGCGCCATGAATCCGGTCATCATTGACAATCGCCAGCTGACCGACCTCACGCCCCGTATTCAGCGTGAGCCGCTGACCGTTGGTTAACTGTTTGATTTGTGCCAGTTGACGGCTGATCCAAATCTGCCCCGGCGTCTGACTCAAAGCGACAGACTGAGCCGATTCGCTGCGCGACGAAGCAAACGGCATCATGACAAAAGGATCAATGCCCACCAGCGTCAGGGGACCGGCTTCGGCTGTCTCGATGCGGTGCATTTCATAGGGCACGCATTGGGTATAGCCCATTCGCCGCAGTTGAATATACAGCCCCTGCGGCACTGTCATCCCGGCCTGCTGATGGCGAATGGCATACCGGAACGGCGTTTTGAACAGCATTTCTCCGGCCCGGTAACTTGTTCTGGCCTGCTGGTTGACCGCCAGTACCCCCACCAGCAGTGCAATCCCCATGACCAGTCCGAGCAGGAGCAGCACCATCTGCAAAGGATGACGCCGGTAATGGCCCCAGAGTGCATTAAAGACCGGGTTGCGCATTCAGCACGCCCCCTTTCAGCATCACCCGGCCATTCATGTAAGACGCCACCTGATGACTGTGCGTCACCAGTAGCAAAGAACAATTCAATTGCCTGGTCAGGCCCGTCAGCAGCCGCATCACCGCCTGTGCATTCCGCTCATCCAGGCTGCCGGTCGGTTCATCAGCCAGCAGAATATCCGGCTCCATATACAATGCACGGGCAATCGCGGCCCGTTGCTGCTGTCCGCCTGACATCTCTTCCGGATATCGCTTGAGTAAGGGTTTCAGATCCAGTGCCGACACAATATTGCGCCAGAGCTCCGGCTGATCCGGCAGTCCCTTCAGCTGGCGGCAAAACTGAATATTGTCCTGTGTGGTTAAGGTGGGCAGTAAATTAAACTGTTGAAAAATCAGCCCGATATGATGCCGACGGAAAGCCGTCCGGGCCCGTTCTGAGATTGCATGCAGCGGGGTGTCCGCCAGCCAGATTTCGCCCTGATCGACCCGATCCAGCCCGGCAATCAGATTCAGCAGCGTACTCTTGCCGGATCCGCTCTCGCCCATCAGCGCCACCTGTTCTCCCCGGTCGAGCGTCAGCGCAGCTCCCTGAAGTACGGAGTGAAACTCGTTGCCATCCTGATACCCTTTACAGAGATCAACAAGTCGTAGCATGCCCGCCTCCGTGGATGAAACAAAGATCGCCCTTTAGAACAAAGCTGCGGCTTATCAGCCTGAAATCCATGTATTTTCAGATAATTATTTTAGAACAGAAGGTTCAGGAAATAAGTGTAGTCCATCGCCTGATGCTCCGGCGGGCGATTGGGTCCGTAACATCTGTGCCCAGGACACTGATTCACAGCTTGTCTCACAGGCTCGACCGCATCCTCACGTTGAAGCCAACTATCCTTATACAGCAACTTCGGTATTCCAGATGAAATGACATCGACGCCGCCAGGCTGTATCAGGGGAAAGCAGAGATGGCTGTTCCGATTATCAAAAAACCAGCAAATGCCGCGACTGCCAATCTGGCCGACTATCAGCAATGCTGCAGCGAATTTACCGATTTCTGTTCGGACAATGCCGCTTCAGGTGGACCACAATTGAAAACGCTGCCGGGCGGCGGGCTGAATATCTGTTATCAGGCGCTAGACAGCCACTTGAACAGCCCGTTGGCAGACAAGCTGGCCATCCGATGGATCAGCAAAAATGATGAGATTCTTGATTACAGTTACCGCGATCTGTGTCAGCTCACCAGCCGTTTTGCCAGCATTCTTCACACGTTAAATTTACCAACCGGCGCACGTATTTTCAGTTTGCTCGGTCGCCGGCCGGAACTTTATATCGCCGCGTTGGCCACATTAAAAGCAGGCTGTGTTTTTACCCCACTGTTCTCGGCCTTCGGCCCCGAGCCGATTCAATCCCGGATGGACATCGGGGAAGCCCAGCTTCTGCTGACCACCCGCAGCCTGTACCGGAAAAAGGTAAAATCGTGGCGGCAATCCCTGCCAAGTCTGAAAGCGGTCATCCTGATTGATGGCGAACCGGATGACGAACCCGACTGTCATTTATGGTCCGAGCTTATGCAGCAGGCCGACCCTGACTTCCCTTGTGCGGAAACCCAACCTGAAGACATGGCGCTGCTGCACTTTACCAGCGGGACAACCGGTCAGCCCAAAGGGGTCATCCACGTCCATCAGGCGGTGGCCTATCATCAGTTATCCGCCTTTTGGGCGCTGGATCTGAAACCCTCAGACACCTACTGGTGCACCGCCGATCCGGGCTGGGTCACCGGTACTTCTTACGGCATCATCGCGCCGCTGTGTTTAGGCGTCACGATGATCATCGATGAAGCCGAATTTGACGTCGAGCGCTGGTATCGCCTGCTCCAGCAACAGCAGGTGACCGTCTGGTATACCGCGCCGACGGCCATCCGGATGCTGATGAAAGCCGGACTGGCGATCCGGAATCAGTACGATCTGTCCGCGCTGCGCTTTATTGCCAGTGTCGGGGAACCACTTAATCCTGAAGCGGTTCTGTGGGGACAAACCGCTTTCTCAATACCTTTTCACGACAACTGGTGGCAAACCGAAACCGGCGGCATCATGATTGCCAACCTGGCCAGTCAGGACATCAAACCCGGTTCCATGGGGCGCCCTCTGCCCGGGATTCAGGCCGCCATCATCGGCCACAAGGACGATGGCACCAGCCAGATCATCACCGCACCAATGCAGGTCGGTGAACTGGCACTGAAACCCGGCTGGCCCGCCATGTTTCGCGGTTACCTCCATCAGGAAGAAAAATACCGCCACTGCTTTGCCAACGGCTGGTACCTCAGCGGCGATTTAGCCATGAGAGATGAAGACGGCTACTTCTGGTTTGTCGGACGCAAGGATGATCTCATCAAGTCATCCGGACATCTGATTGGCCCGTTCGAAGTAGAAAGTGCGCTGATGGAGCATGAAGCCGTGGCTGAAGCCGGAGTAATTGGCAAACCCGATCCGGTTGCCGGTGAAATCGTCAAAGCCTTTGTCACCCTCAAACCCGGGTTTACGCCCGATGAAACCCTGCAAAAAACCTTACTTGGTTTTGCCCGCCAGCATCTGGGGGCGGCCGTTGCGCCCAAAGAGATTGTTTTTCGTCGCAACCTGCCGAAAACCCGCAGCGGTAAAATCATGCGCAGGCTGCTCAAAGCCCGTGAACTCGGCTTGCCCGAAGGTGATCTTTCAACTCTGGAGAGCGACGAACAATGACCAGCAGACTCCATATCAACCGCGCCCACTTACTGCGTCAGCTCAAACAGATGTTGCGGATCCGCCGCTTTGAGGAAAAATGTGCCGAACTGTATGCGCTGGAAAAAATTCGCGGCTTTCTGCATCTCTATATCGGCGAGGAAGCCATTGCGGTCGGGGTCATGAGTGTGCTCAGTGCCGATGATCAGGTCGTTGCGACCTACAGAGAACACGGCCACGTGCTGGCCCGCGGCGTCAGTATGGGCAGTGTTCTGTCAGAAATGTATGGCCGGACCACAGGATGCAGTCGCGGACGCGGCGGATCCATGCACCTGTTTGACCGCGCAACGCATTTTTACGGCGGAAATGCCATTGTCGGCGGTGGCCTGCCGCTGGCAACCGGGCTGGCACTGGCAAACAAAAAAATGCAGCGCACCGCCCTGACCGCCTGCTTTTTCGGTGAGGGTGCCGTTGCCGAGGGTGAGTTTCATGAAAGCCTGAATCTGGCAGCGTTGTGGCAGTTACCGGTGCTGTTTATCTGTGAGAACAACAACTATGCCATGGGCACCGCACTGACCCTGTCTGAATCGGAAACCAATATCGCCAGAAAGGCCGACAGTTACGGCATCGCCGCCGCACAGGTAGATGGCATGAATGTGGTGGATGTGGAAGCCGCCACCCTTGAAGCAACTGAGTACATCCACACACAACAGAAACCTTATCTGCTTGAATGCAAAACCTATCGTTTTCGGGGCCACTCCAGCTTCGACAGCCAGCTCTACCGTGCAAAAGAAGAAGTGGCGCTGTGGGAAGAAAAAGGCCCGGTCAGACAACTGGTGCAATGGATGAGAAACAACAGTCATTTGCTGGACAGTGAGCTGGATGACATCGAAAAAGACGTCGACAAAGAGATTCAGGCTGCGGTCCGTTTTGCTGAAGCCGGTGAGTGGGAACCGGTGGAAGATTTGTCCCGGGATGTCTACAGCCCCCGTCAGACCCACCGTTAAGTCGATTTACGGGAAGGACATTTATGGCTTCAGAAACCATGAGCTACCGCGAAGCATTACGTGCCGGTCTGGAAGAAGCGCTGAATCAGGATCCCCGGGTCTTTCTGATGGGCGAAGATGTCGGACGTTATGGCGGCTGTTATGCCGTCAGCAAAGGGCTGCTGGCCCAGTTTGGAGCCGAACGCATCATCGACACCCCGCTGTGCGAGTCCGGCTTTGTCGGCGTCGGCATCGGTGCCGCGCTGGGTGGTATGCGTCCGATCGTTGAAGTCATGACGGTCAATTTCAGCCTGCTGGCGATGGATCAGATCGTTAATACCGCGGCTACGCTGCGCCATATGTCCGGCGGTCAGTTCCATGTCCCCTTAGTGATCCGCATGGCCTGTGGTGCAGGCAGGCAGCTGGCGGCCCAACATTCACACAGCTGGGAGAACTTCTATGCCCATATTCCCGGTCTCAAAGTTCTGAGCCCGGCCACGCACAGCGACGCCCGGTACATGCTGGAACAGGCACTGGCCGATCCGGATCCGGTCCTGATTTTCGAACACGTCATGCTGCTCAATGAACCCGGCACCGTGCCGGACAAACCGGATGCCCCGATGGAAACCGCGCTGATCCGCCGTCCGGGAACGGATATCAGTCTGATCACCTACGGCGGCAACCTGCCGAAAGCACTGACGGCTGCCGAACAGCTGCAACAGGACGGCATTTCTGCGGAAGTGGTTGATCTGCGATGCCTGCGACCGCTGGACAAGCCGACGCTGCTGAACAGCGTCCGCAAAACACACCGGGCGGTTCTCATCGATGAAGGCTGGCAGACCGGCAGTCTGGCCGGAGAAATCAGTGCCATCATCATGGAAGATGGATTCTGGTCTCTGGATGCGCCAGTCAGACGGGTGTGCAGCGCGGAAGTGCCCATCCCCTACCCCCGCCACCTCGAACAGGCCGCACTGCCTCAGGTCGAACAGATTGTCACCACGGCAAAAGCCGTGATGGAAGGTCGCTGATGGCTCGCCAGTCCTTCGACATTGTGATGCCATCTCTGGGGGCAGACATGCGCGACGGCACGCTCACGGAGTGGCTGGTTGCTGAAGGCGATCACGTCAGCAAAGGCGACAGTATCGCCGTGATCGAAACCAACAAAGGTGCCATTGAGATGGAAAGCTATTATTCCGGCACCATCAGCCGTCTTCTGGTCCAGCCGATGCTGACCCTGCCGGTCGGCGCGATTCTGGGGACCATTGATGCAGATTCAATTACCGAAACAAAAGCCGCCGCTGACATTGTGACAGACAATGAGCAGCCGGTGTCTCAATCCATATCGCCCCCGATACACCATGAACCGCCGATTGTTCCGGTCGTCTCAACGGCTCCTGCAACTGAAACCAGCGTTCGCGCTTTGACATCACAGCGCCTGGCTTCACCGATTGTCAGAGCGCTGGCGCAGCAACAACAGCTGGACCTCCAGGGCATCTCCGGATCAGGCCCTCAGGGGGCTATTTTACTGAAGGATATAAAAACGCTTCTTCAGGCCCAGTCCGCGGCTTCCAGCCCATCGGAGGCATCGACAGCAGCGCCTTTATCAAAAGCAGTGGCACCCAAAACAGCCACCAGTAGCCGTGATTCAAACGCGATGCGAGAAGCCATTGCTGCCGCCATGGAGAAATCCAAACGTGAAATCCCGCACTACTACCTGAGCCATGAGATCGATCTCAGTGTCGCACAACAATGGCTGAGCCAGGAAAATGCCGGACGGGACCCCGACGATCGCCTGCTGCTCACAGCCCTGCTCATCAAAGCCGTCGCAATCCTGCTGCCGCGTTTCCCGGCCCTGAACGGGCACTATCTGGACGGCCGATTTGAACCGGCCCCGGCCATTCACATCGGCACGGTGATCAGTCTGCGGGAAGGCGGCCTGATGGTGCCCGCCATTCACCATACGGACCAGCTTTCGCTCAATGACACCATGCTGGCGCTTCGGGATATCAGCCAGCGCAGCCGGACCGGCCGCCTGCGCAGCTCTGAACTGACTGATGCCACCATCACACTCACCCATATCGGGGATCGGGGATCAGACAGCGTCTTCGGCGTGATCTATCCGCCACAGGTCGCCATCCTCGGTTTTGGCCGGTTACGCCAGTCCCCGCTCGTCAAACAGGGACAGATCAACATTTGTGACACGATGACGGTCACGCTCAGCGCAGATCACAGAGTCAGCGATGGTATCCAGGGCGCGAAGTTCCTCCACGCGTTATCCCAGCAATTACAGCAACCCAAGCTGTTATGAATGAAGCCGCTATAAATCAGTTACCCATAAAACAGTGATCCATCAAACAGCGATAAACGGAGCAGCAATGAATCAAGACGACATCAGAGCCTTAGTGATCACCGCAATACAAAGTGTGGCACCGGAAATCACAGCGGAAGACATTGAACCGGATGAGGATTTACGCGACACCTGCGATCTCGATTCAATGGACTACCTCAATCTGCTCAGCGCGTTGAAAAAAAGCTGCGGTGTCAATATTCCGGAAACGGACTATCCCAAGGTCAGGACCTTCACGGGGATGGTCGACTATCTGAATGAACATCTGACCTGATGGCACGACTGATAGCACTGATGATTGAATCATGGCACCTGATGTCCGGTGTGCATCTCGCGCAACAACAAGCGGAGCCGCTTTTCGATTTCGATGATCGCAAAAAACACGATGCCAACCACCACGATCATCACCCCGTCCCAAAATGGCACAGCGACAGTCGCAAACAGTGCCTGTAAAGGGGGAAAATAGGTGATGGCGAACTGCGCGGCAGTGACGCAAATCACCGTCAGCCAGACAACCTGAGTGCCGACAATCAGCTCCCACTTCAGTGACGTCCCGTAGATATTCCGGATAAAAAACAGATGGAAGATTTCCATCACGACTAAAGTATTCACGGCCATGGTTCGTGCCAGTTCAATCGAATAAGACTGATCGATCGCATAGGCGTAAATACCGAACACCCCGCCCAGCAGTAACACCGAAACAAAGATGATCCGCCAGGCCAGTTCGCCGGTCAGCAGCGGTTCGTCCCGGCGGCGGGGCAAACGCTGCATGCTCTTGTGTTCCGTCGGTTCAAAGGCCAGTGCTATCCCGAGCGTGATCGCGGTAATCAGATTGATCCAGAGAATCTGAATCGGAGTGATCGGGAGTGTCATCCCAAAGAGCAGTGCCACCACAATGGTCAGTGCCTCCCCGGCATTGGTCGGCAACGTCCAGCTGATCACTTTTTTGATATTGTCGTAAACAGTCCGCCCTTCCCGCACCGCCGCAACGATGGATACAAAGTTATCATCCGCCAGTACAAGGTCCGCGGCTTCTTTTGCCGCTTCACTGCCTTTCAGCCCCATGGCAATCCCAGCATCCGCCCGCTTGAGCGCCGGTGCATCATTCACCCCATCGCCCGTCATCGCAATCGTCATCCCGTGAGATTGCAATGCCATCACCAGACGCAGCTTATGTTCCGGACTGGTGCGGGCGAAAACATCGGTTTCAACCACAGTCGCAGCCAGCGTTGGATCGTCCATCTCATCCAGATCAGCGCCCGTCAGCACCCGCTCAGTATTTTGCAGAGCGAGCTGTTTCGCGATCGCCACGGCGGTGCCTTGGTGGTCGCCGGTGATCATTTTCACGCGAATGCCAGCCGCATGACATTCGCGGATCGCGTCAATGGCTTCGGGACGCGGCGGGTCGATCAATCCGGCCATGCCAATCAGTGTCAGATCCTGCGCCACATCCGTCAATTCAAGCACCGTATGCTCAGGCGGCACCGGTTTGACCGAAAACGCCAGGACACGCTGCCCCAGCGCCGCAATCTCTTCGGCCTTTTCATGCCAGTACCCCAAGTTAATCGGTTCGATGTCTCCGGCGACCGTTCGCTGAAAAACACACATCGAAAAAATCTGTTCAGGCGCCCCCTTCACTGCGATAAACGCATGATTTTCGTGGTCGTGATTCAGGGTCGCCATGAACCGATGCTTGGCATCAAACGGAATCACGTCTGTCCGCACCCATCCGGCCAGTTCTTCTTCAATCGCCAGACCCAGCTTACCGGTCAGCGTCAGCAAAGCGCCCTCCATCGGGTCACCCACAATTTCCCACACGCCTTCGTGATGATGCAGCGATGCGTCATTGCACAAGGCCGCTACTCGGCCAATTTCCGCTAAAATGGCATGCTCACTGGCGCTGACAGCAACATCATTGAGCCGGATTTCCCCTTTGGGTTCATACCCGGCACCGTCCAGTGAGAACGCATGGGATTCAGTGACCACGGATGCCACCATCATCTCGTTACAGGTCAGCGTGCCTGTTTTATCTGTGCAAATCACCGACACAGCGCCCAGCGTTTCAATGGCGGGCAAACGCCGGACAATGGCATTGCGTCTTGCCATCGCCTGCACGCCCACCGCCAGGGTGATGGTCAGGACTGCCGGAAGTCCTTCCGGAATCGCCGCAACGGAGAGGCCCACCACGGCCATGAACATCTCAGTAAAATCGAAATGGGCGACAAAATATCCGAAGACCAGCAGCACCACGGCAATCAATAAGATCAACACCGTCAACCACCGCGCAAATATATCCATCTGCCGAAGCAAAGGTGTGGTCAGTGTTTCAACTGTCGACAGCATGCCGCTAATCCTGCCGATTTCTGTCCCTGCACCCGTTGTTACAACGACACCCAACCCCTGCCCCCGGGTCACCAGCGTGCCGCTGTACGCCATACATGCCCGATCACCAAGCGTTGTATGCACCGCAACAGGCTGCACACTTTTCCTCACCGGCACAGATTCGCCGGTCAGGATTGATTCCTGAACCTGGAGTCCGTTCACCTGCAACAGCCGCAGATCAGCCGGAACTTTATCGCCGGCTTCAAGCAAGACGAGATCACCGGGCACCAGCAACTCACCGGCAATCTGGTGACGAGTCCCTGCCCGGATCACCGAGGCTTTCAGCGCGAGCATATGCCGGATAGCATCCATGGCTGCTTCTGCTTTCCCTTCCTGAATAAAGCCGATGATTGCATTGACAATCACAACCGCCAGAATCACCAGCGTATCGGACCCATGTCCCAGCAGTGCGGTCATGGCCGCACAACCCAGCAGCACGTAGATGAGGATATTGTGAAACTGCCGCAGAAAACGAATCAGCCGGTGCTCCTTCGGCGGATCCGGCAGCCGGTTCGGTCCGCAGGTTTGCAAACGCGTAGCCGCTTCTTCAGCAGACAGGCCGTCCTGACTGGCATGCAGCGCATGAAGCACATCTTCTGATGTCATTTCATGCCATGTTTTTTCTGTTCGGTTTTGCATGATCGAATGACACCCCTCCTTTCAATTCAGAGCTATAGACCTCAAATCTGATCAGTTCAAAAAAGCACTCGATGCATTCCCCGGGAAAACCCTCATGACTCTTCCGGATAAGCATAGACAGCAAAATCCGTCCTCCCTGTCATTCTTTCCGGCCTGTGATGTCCGACAAAACCGGACCGACTTTTCTGGCTGCACAACAATTCACTTCTAAAATAAATTGAGTCCCGCCTCTGAGTTTTAAATGACTTCAGAGTCAGCGAAAGGAGAACTGTATGACTTCTGATCCTCAGCGCCCTGCCAGTCCGATCATCTATTGGTATCACCAGTTACGCACCACCGACATCCCCTGTGTTGGCGGTAAGAATGCCAGTCTGGGAGAAATGATCAGCCAGTTGAAAGATGCCGGTATCCGGGTTCCATCCGGGTTCGCCACCAGTGCCCAGCTCTTTCGTGACTTTCTGCATCAGAATCAGCTGGATGAGCCGATCGCACGGCTGCTGGCAGCGCTGGACGACGGTTCGGCCACACTGGCAGACACCGGTGCTGCGATCAGGCACTTAATCTCACAGGGCACCTTTACGGACGCCCAACAAGATGCGATTGTCGATGCCTATCAGCAGCTGTGTGATGAATTGGGTCACAGCAATGTCAGCGTTGCAGTCAGAAGTTCTGCAACCGCAGAAGATCTGCCGGATGCCAGCTTTGCCGGTCAGCAGGAAAGCTACCTGAATATCCGTGGCCGGGAGCAGGTACTGCACGCCTGTAAGCAGTGTTTCGCCTCACTCTATACCGACCGGGCCATTGTCTACCGTCAGGAAAAAGGCTTTGCTCACCAGCAGGTGGCGCTGTCTGTCGGGGTGCAGCAGATGATCGAATCTCAGGCAGCGGGCGTGATGTTCAGTTTAGATACGGAAAATGGATTTCCGGATGTGGTGATGATCAGCGGTGCCTGGGGACTTGGCGAAACCATTGTTCAGGGCAGCGTGACCCCGGACCGTTTTATGGTGTACAAACCTTTGCTGGAAATCGCCGGGAAGCGACCCATTATCGAAAAACAACCCGGCAATAAGCAGCAGAAAATGGTGTATGCGACGGACGTTCTGTCTAAAGCCTCTCCTCAGAGCACGTCTGAAAGCACGCCTGAAAAGCTCCCCTTCATCGGCAGACAAACCGTCACGCTGCCGACGACCGAACAGGAACGCTGCTCACTAGTACTTTCTGATGAAGAGATCCTGCAACTGGCCCGCTGGGCGGTGCTCATTGAACGTCATTACGGCTGCCCTATGGACATGGAATGGGCGAAGGACGTTCAGGGGCTGTATCTCGTTCAGGCCCGCCCGGAAACCGTCGAATCTCAGAAAGAACAGGCGGTGCTGGTCAATTACCGTCTGAAAGAAACATCCACCCTGCTGCTGGAAGGTGCCAGTGTCGGAAGTGCCATTGCCACAGGCCCCGTTTTTCAGATCAATGATCCGCACAATACCGAGGCGTTTCCGGATGGCGCCATTCTGGTGACCGAAAGAACGGATCCGGACTGGGTGCCCCTGATGCGCAAAGCCGCCGGGATCATTACAGACACCGGCGGCCCCACCAGCCACGCGGCCATTGTCAGCCGTGAGCTGAAAGTCCCGGCGATTGTGGGCACTGAACATGCGACCCAAGCCCTGACCCAAGGTCAATCGGTCACCTTAAGTTGCGCGGGCGGCGCTGTCGGGAAAGTGTATGAAGGCATCCTCAAGTACGAGACTCAGCAAGTGAATCTGGATGAGATCCCGCGCACCCGAACCGCCGTGATGATTAACGCAGCGATGCCTGACGGTGTCTTTCGCTGGTGGCAGCTGCCAGTTGCCGGGATCGGACTGACCCGGATCGAATTTATCATCTCCAGTCAGATTCGCGTTCACCCGATGGCGTTGATCCACCCTGAGAAAGTGGCCGATCCATCGGTTCGCGAGTCCATTAGCCACCTGACCCGGAACTATGCCCACCAGCCGGACTACTTTGTCGACCTTCTGGCGCTGGGCGTGGGCAAAATTGCAGCATCACAATACCCGAAACCAGTCATCGTGCGCATGTCAGACTTTAAATCCAATGAGTACCGGGGGCTGCTGGGTGGTGAGTTTTTTGAACTCAACGAAGAGAACCCGATGCTGGGACTGCGCGGTGCGTCACGCTATTACCACCCGCTGTACCGGGAAGCCTTCAAGCTGGAATGCCAGGCCATCGTCAAAGCCAGGCAAGCGATGGGGTTTGACAACATCATTGTGATGATTCCGTTTTGCCGCACCACCGGTGAAGCCGACAAGGTGCTGGACGTCATGGCAGAAGCGGGCCTGAAACGCGGCGAAAATGGCCTGCAAGTTTATGTGATGTGTGAGATTCCCTCGAATGTCATTCTGGCCGCCCGCTTTGCACAGCGCTTCGATGGGTTTTCAATCGGCAGTAACGATCTCACACAACTGGTGCTGGGAATCGACCGGGATTCAGCCGAGCTGAAACCCTTATTTGATGCCAGAGACGATGCGGTGAAAGAGATGATCGCTGAAGTGATCACCGTGGCACACCAATATGGCTGTAAGGTCGGGATTTGCGGACAAGCCCCCTCCGATCATCCTGAATTCGCTGAATTTCTGGTCAATTGCGGAATAGATTCGATTTCCCTGAATCCGGACTCGGTCGCCAAAGGCTGCGAGCAAGTCGCACTGGCAGAACTCAAGTACCAGATCAACACGGCCGGTTACGAGTAACCGGCACCTGAGGGCGTCAGCATAACTTTGTGATGGGCTTGATTCGTCATGGACTCTGGGGGATGTAGGCTTGCAGTACATCCCAGCGGAAAGTCGGACCATCAGAACAGATATACTTGTCTTTCAGATAACAATGCCCGCAGGTTCGAACCCCGCAGTGCATACGGCGCTCAATGGACAAATAAATTCCCTGTTCAGAAACCCCGCTGGTCACCAGATGTTTTGCCGCCGCAAACATCATGGCTTGCGGCCCGGCCAGCAGCACCACATCCGGACCCTGTTGAAACTGACCAAGTACCATCGGCAGGAGATCGACCGGCGTGCCACTGAATTCATTCTGACCCGGCTCAAGATCGCCGTCTTCAATGGCGTTAAACACCGGGATCGCCTGCTGCCACTGCCTGCGCTCCGGCGTCAGCATTCTCGCCTGACGACTGCGGGCACCATACACCACCATCAGCTGTGCGTAATTTTTCTGCGCGACTAGCTGGTTCACCACACCAACCAAAGGCGCCAGACCACAACCGCCACCGACCACCAGAATGCTTTTGTTGATCACCTGATCCATCGGCCAGCCCTCGCCATACGGCCCTCTGGCACCCAGAATCTGCCCCGGTTCCAACTGGAACAGCGCTGACGTGACCTGCCCCATTTTCCGGACCAGTGCGCGAAAATACCCTTGCTGGTCAGGCACCTGTGTGAATGTGAAAGGCGCTTCCCCGACCGCAGGCAGACAAAGCATGAAGAACTGTCCGGTTTTGGCCTGCATCCAATCATGATGTACAGCAGTTGCCCCGGGATCAGTATTGAACAATTGAAACCGGAAATGACGGGCATGCTCACCATCATCGTAAAAGTCAATCAAACGGATGGCCGTTGGCGTCAGGTTATGCATCATTGACAATCCTTTTCATGATCGAATGAACACCAATCACGCCCGGGCAAGTCTGCTCACAACGCCCGCACCCCACACAGCCATACCGGCCAAATTCCGGCAAAAAGTCGTTGCTGAATTTGTGATACCAGAAACGCTTCACCCGCTCACCGGCCTGCGCCGAGGGATTGTGGAAACTGGCTTCACGCTGAAAGCCTTCGTATAAACAGGAATCCCAGAACCGAACCTGCCGGGCTTTTGGTGTCCTCGATGAATGTGTAGCCTGACAGCCGGAAGCATCGTCTGTCGCAAGCGCTGTCTGCTGCGTGCCGTAACAGGAACAGGTCGGACAGAGTGTGGTGCAGCCGGAACAGGCAATGCACTGAATCGCCACCTGTTGCCAGAATTCAGCCGACGGCTGATCGCGATTGAGTTTTTCAATGCCTTCCAGAATATAGGTCTGATCCTCAAACTCTTGCTCGCAATGGCTCAGATTATCCCAGCGCGAATGCTTGTCCTGATCCGCAGCTGGCGTCAGTGTCAGCCCTTGCAGCGATGCCTTGCCCGTGTCCGTCACCGCGATCAGCAGCCATTGTCCGTGTTCAAGCGGATGTAGAATCAGGTCAGCCGTGGTATCTCTGACACCCGGTCCGGCATTCACCAGATGGCAGAAGCCCTGCGCACACGGGTGAACACAATCCACGCCCACCAGTAAGGCTTGCTGCCGCCGCGCCTGATAATAAGGATCCTGTTCGAAAAAAATGTCCTGATAATGAATCGCCATCAGGTCGCAGCTTTGAACGCCGAATAACACAAAGGGCTCGGGTGCCGGAATCGTTTCGCGGAAAAACTGACCATCGAACACATACAGACTTTCCTGCTCAGCAAAGAAGAATCCTTTCGCCGAACTGAGGGGTTGCTGCGACGTCAGCGCAGGAAACGGCCCTAGCGGGACATGCTGCCAGAAGGCCTCACCTTCACTTTCCACCACTTGATAGAACTGCCGCGCCTGGGACAGGTGCACTTGCAGCGCCTGTAATGATTCCAGCACATACTGCTGCATCTTATGGTTCCTCCCGTAACTGGTCGATATCCTGGGGTTCCTGACCCGGCGGTAACGGCGACACTGACACTGCGCATGCCTTCAGTTCAGGCATTTTCGTGACAGGATCCTGCGCGGTATTCGTCAGCTGATTCGAAGGCGCTTCCCTGAAGTGATACGGCATGGCGACCAGCCCCGGCGGCACATCCTCGGTGATCATGGCCCGCGTCTCAACATATCCCCGGCGCGAGCGAATACCCACCGGCGAATAACGCTGAATCTTCAGTGCTCGGGCGTCTGCAGGGTTGATAAACAACAGTCCGGCCGGTATTTCCCGCTCCAGCAAAGGTGATTTCCGGGTCATCGAGCCGCAGCCATAATGGAAATGAAGCCGGTTGGTGGTCAGCAGCAACGGGTATTGTTCATCCGCAGGTTCATCAATTTCAATCTGATGCACCGGAATCAACCGAGCTTTGCCAATCGGAAATGTGGTCTGATGCAAAATCGCGGTCCCTTCAGGCGCGCCGGAATGACAAGGCCACTGTAAGCCGTGCGCACGCATGATGCCCGGATAAGACATCCCCTGATAAGACGGCGTCAGCACCGCCATTTCATCAAACACGGCTTCA
The DNA here is from genome assembly GCF_054600795.1 of Photobacterium sp. R1. Lineage (NCBI taxonomy): Bacteria > Pseudomonadati > Pseudomonadota > Gammaproteobacteria > Vibrionales > Vibrionaceae > Photobacterium > Photobacterium sp. R1. Next base: position 195,805 of record NZ_BAAHZP010000005.1, on the reverse strand, counting down.
CTGTCTGACCAGTTCAGCACATCACTGCCTAGCTTCGCGGCCAGTGCTTGGAGCCACTGCCAGTCACCCATGGCTGAACCCGGCGGTTGCAGCGCCTGTGCCACGTGCTGGACCCGTCGCTCACAGTTGGTAAACGTCCCTTCTTTTTCCGCGAACGAAGCCGCAGGCAAAATAAAATCGGCCAGTTTGGCGGTTTCTGTCATCGTCAGTTCCGCGACCACCAGCAAATCCATCTCTTTCATTGCTGCACGGACATGATTCTGATCCGGATCGGTCACGACCGGATCTTCTCCGAAAATGATCAGAGCCCGAAAATCGCCCGCCAGTGTCGCTTTAGTCATCCCCAGCGACGTGAGACCGGGCGTGGTTGCGACTTGTGTTCCCCAGGCCTGGGCAAATTTCTGTTGCACAGACGGATCATCGACCGCCTGGTAACCGGGATAGACATTCGGCAGGCATCCCATGTCGCAGGCACCCTGCACATTATTCTGACCCCGCAACGGATTGATTCCGGTCCCGGGACGGCCGATCTGTCCACACACCAGCGCCAGATTCGACAATGCAATGACATTCTGGGTACCGCTGACAAACTGGGTAATTCCCATCCCGTACAGGATCATGGCTCTTTGGGCCTGTCCGTAAAGCATCGCGGTTTGACGGATCACATCAGCACTGACGCCGGTACAGGATTCAACCGACTCCGGGGTGATGGTTGCCACGTTTCGAGCCAGCGCATCAAACCCATCACACCGCTGACTGATAAAAGACTGATTGTGGAGATTCTGTTTGAGGATGACATGAAGCATCGCATTGATGAGCGCAATATTACTGCCCGGTTTGAGCTGAACATGAATATCCGCTACTTTCGCCAGCCGGGTGACGCGGGGATCAATCACCACCAGCTTCGCCCCGCGCTGCTTCGCTTCAAAAATCTGTCCACCAAAAACACTGTGATTTTCAGTCGGATCCGCGCCGATCACTACGATCAGCTCGGTTTCAAAAATATCTTGGGTGCTGTTGGTCATCGCCCCGGAACCCAGCGTTTGCTTGAGTCCGGCCACTGTGGGACTGTGACAAATCCGGGCGCAATGGTCGATGTTGTTAGTTTTCAGGACGGCACGGGCAAACTTCTGGGCAGCATAGTTATCTTCATTGGTGGCGCGGGCGCTGCTGATCACACCCACCGACTCAGGGCCGGATTCTGCCAGAATGTCTTGTAAGGTCTCGCTGATAGTGTCCAGTGCCTCATCCCAGCTCACCGGATAAAAACGATCATGAATACGTTTTAAAGGCTCGGTAATCCGGTTATCCGGCCGGATGGCATAGGCCGTGCTCCAGCCTTTTTCGCACAACTTACCGCGACTGACAGGATGACTGCGTTGCGGTTCAACGCCCGCCAAATTTCCCTGCGCGTCAACTTTCAGATTGATCCCGCAGCCGACGCCGCAAAAAGGACAGACAGTTTTCACGATTGAAGAAGCCATGGTCATGCACAATCCAACAGCGGGTTCTGGCATTCAGTATAGCAATCCCGGTCCGTGTGACTTGAGGTGGTCGGCCATTTCTCTGTCTCAACTTTTGGCTTTCACGTATAGCCAGATGAATTAAGGCTTTTCAGCGCCTGAAGCGGGTTTTCTCAGGTAAATCACATAATACACCAGACCAACCAGCACACTTCCCCCGACCAGATTACCCAGAATGACCGGGATCAGATTCCCGATAAACCCCAGCCAGGTGACTGAATCTGTCCCTGTAGCCGTATCCGAAAAGGTCTGAATCAGCATCGCCAGCGGAATGAAGAACATGTTCGCAATACTGTGCTCAAACCCGGCCGCAACAAAGGCAGAGATCGGAAAAACAATTGCAATCGCTTTATCCACCACACTCCGTCCGGCCATGGCCATCCAGATCGCCATGCAGACCAGAATATTGCACAGCACCCCGCGGAAAAAAGCGATCCAAAATGGCAAGCTGCATTTGGCCGCCGCAATCTGAAGATACCGCTCCGCAATCTCCCCCTGATTCAGCGCGGTGTGCCCTGAGAAATACACCAACACCGCCAGCCCTGCGGCTCCGACAAAGTTAGAACCACACACCACCAGCCAGTTTTTCAGCAACTCAGCCGACGTGATTTTTTGATCCGCCCAGGCCATCGCGAGCAAGTTATTCCCGGTAAACAACTCAGCCCCGGCCACCACCACCAGCAACAAGCCCAGAGAAAATGCCACGCCTCCCAGCATCTGACTGGTGCCGAACCCCAGATTCGCATCCGACTTGATCAGAACAAAATACAGCGCGCCTAAGCCAATAAACGCCCCTGCCAGCACCCCCAGCATCACCATCGACAACAGTGGCAAACGCGCTTTCATCACGCCGACATTGTCCACCTTTTCAGCGATTTGCTTCGGTGAAAACGCATCAAACCCAAAAAGATCAGCCATGGTTCACTCCGGTCAAAGGCGTTTGGTCAAACAGGGTCAACGGAAATACAAAGATGACTTATCCGTCTGAAACTGAGGTGGTTTCAGGCGGGATGATCTGGGGTAAGTGTAGTACAGGGCGATAAAGAAGAAGTTGAGCGTAGAAGTGCTCAACGGGGGATGACGGTGACAAAACCAGATCAGTGCCCCCAAAAGGTATCACCCTCACGCTTGATACAAGGGAAGTCTCCTCGGCTGACTCATCCGCAGTCATGAAATGGATCGAAAAGTGATGCAAATGATAGGTCGATTTATCTGCCACAATATCGATCGCTCGTGAACTTGTCTCCTCACCACTTGAGCGAAGACCATTGCCGTTTTCAAATCATCTCCTTGCACGAAACCACTTGTACGTAATGTGGCGTACATAATGTATAGGTTGAACGATGGGATTCAAAAACGTCAAAAAGCAAGTCATTACATGCCTTGAAGCAGGTGCCTATGACCACGAAATCAGAAACAACATTGACGTCAAGAATCTGTTCCAATGCGGTCAATTGTCCGACGAGTATGTGATCGAACTCATCAAACAAACCCGTGGAAATGAATATGACGTGAGTCCCATCATCGAGCCCCCGAGATTGATGTTCACGTGTTCAAACCACATAAAGACGGGCGTACTTGGCACATAAAATTTTACTTTGTTGGAACCCGATGTCGTATTCATCAGCGTACATGAGAGCGAAATCTAAGATGAAAATCGTGAAAGAAGGTGACAAAAGACAAGTGGTCTGTCCGACCTGTGGCTTGTCGCATGCAACATACGCACTTCGTGACATCGCATTCAGTGACCAATCGGGAACCGTCAGCAATGTGCTGGCGGCAGTTTGCGATTCGTGCCACCAAGTTGTCAGTCTCCCAAAGCAATCAACCGCAAAAGTCCGGGCTGAATACAACAAGAGCCGAACCTCAATTGATGTCAGACTTCCGGCACATTACTTAGACATTCTGACTCTGGCATCCCAGAAGATTGATCCAACCTTAACCGAAAGCTTTCATAAACCACTGATTCTCTTTTATCTTCATGCATTAAGCTGTGGAAGATACTCTGCACAGAATTTAAACGCATTACTCCATTCAGATTTAGCGAAAGCAAAAGCCTCAAAAAGGCTTTCACTCAAACTCAATCCGGATCGACTGTCTGAAATCGACGCTTTAATCACCGCACAAGGCTTCAAAACGAATACAGATGTCTTTCGGTCTGTGATTTTGAAAATCAATGAAGATATTGTTCAGCAGGACAAACCAGCGCACTTACCTGAATTGCAGAATTTAGCAGCCGCATTTGCCTAGCACCTGACAATCAAGGCCTGAGAGCCATTCGCCGACCACATTAGTGCCTTCATGAAACGATTCAAAAGTGCCTCCTTCAGAAGGCGCTTTCATACCATCACCTGATTTTCAGGTACTATTTTCCAACAACTGATTATCTATCCGTCGAAAAATACTCTGAACGCTTCGATGCTTCAGGTCTTTCTAATAAAATGGGGGCTTCAACAACCGTTGGCTGATTTTCAATCCAATCTTTGACAAAGTTATCTTGTTGATGATCGGTTAAAGCGCGCCACTGTTCTGCCGCCGTATTATCAATGCCATCTCTTTGATAACCTTCCTGTTGTTTTACCCAAGGTTTAAGCCAAGTCATATTTTTTACACCAGGAAAGGTAATGTTAATCTTATTAAAATCTTTAAAGACTTCAGAAAATGAAAGATCATTTTGTGTTATATTCACAGATAGTTTCACTTCATCACTTTTCAGAACACAACCAAATGGTCTCAGCCCTTTCACTTTTAATCCAGTTGGTGAGGTATAAGAGATTGGTACTTCCATTGCGTATACTGCATAGGTTGATTTCTTATCCAGCTCTGCTTTATCACGCAATGCTAACCTGATAAATGAATCTAATTCATCGCTATTATTCCCCTTCACCTTATCTTTATTCGTGAACTCCCAATAAGCTCTGAAGCTAGGCTCCGAAGTGGGATTAAAGACATAATCCCCCTGATAATATGCAAATGATTTATATGTAGGACCAGGCGTTTTTTTGTCATTTAGCACCTTTGCTGCATCCACAGTTGCTGAACCAGGTGGTATTGCTTTCACACCGATAGATACAGCAACATTATCGTCAACACTATCAACAAAAGTATCTAATACACTATCATCTGCAATTTCCAGTTGTAGATTCATTGCAACTTTTTTCCAGTCCAAGCGAGAAGTTTCGTAAAAGCTGCGATTTGTTTTTTGGGAGAGAAATAAAATATAAAAAGACTGTGGATTTTCTTCAGACTGTTTATGTTCTCTACTGCTTTCATCCGACCAGATACCTTTATTATATTTACCAGAATTTGAAAAAACTCTAATTCCTGATGCTGCGGTTCTGAATCCTAGGCAATACTTATCGATACTATCAACAATAGGAACCACATGCTTTGATTTTGTATCGTTTGCTAATGTGAAAGATTCATTCAACAAATCTTTTTCACGGAGAATCATCGCTTTTTCTCCAAAACTTGTCGGGATGGTTACGGTAGAACTGTTTTCCCCATGGACACCATATTTCAATTCAGGTTCAAAATCATCAAAATCAACCATCCGATGATTCACTTCAGAATAAAATGGCGGAAGCTCAATTGAAACAGCCCCCGTCTTCATCCATAAAGTGTATTGCATTTCACGAAACCCACCGGATTTCACATACCAATCAAATTCATCAACCGGCATTTCATATTGCTGATCAAGAACTAAGTCATAATAAATTTTCTTAATAAAGCCAATAGGGTAATTAATAATTTCTTTCGCTATTCGAGTTTTACTTGTCAAAGGTTTCATACCATGAATCTTGGCCTCACCAAATTGATAAAATGGTACAAACTCAAAACCGAGTAAAGTCTCTTCATTCCTGTGTTTATAATATTCTTTTATGCGTTCGTAAGGATCAGATGAAAAACTGTCAACTTTCATCGGTACAATCAGAGCCTCAAACTTTGGCCCGCTTACATTGATAATACCATCAATTCTATCATAACCTAGCTTGGCTGAAATCACTTCATTATAATTTGACTTCAAAATCACCTGGGCTTTAACCTTATGGAAAGGTGTAATTCTGTTCGTTCGATATGGATTTCTCCAATAATCATACTCTTTCCAATCGTCACTATTAGGTTCGGCAACTAAAATACGACAAAACCCAATATCATTTTTCCTAATCGTTCGTTCTATGACAGAAAAATTGTTTGCGAACTCTTCAAATAAGCTTTCTTTCCCATTTTCAAACAATTTTGTTTGAATTGGAAACACTCGATTAAATTTTGCAGATATATTATCTTCGAAAAACGCCCCTAAAATATTCATTGGTAATGGCATTGTACGGTTATATTTATCATAGGGGTTGTATAAATCATCTACAGTAAACTCACGGGCATTCAGCCAGTCCAGCCCTAAGTTCGTTGTTCCGATTGTATTCAACACCCAATCATCTTTCATCACATAAGTTTCTAAATAACCACTGACATCATACTGCTCCAGAAGCTGGTGAGAAATCGTATTATGCTTCCCTTTTACCCATGCCAGGATGTACATCAGACCATTCAGTGCAACTGAACGAAGATTATATCGCTTCAGTAGCTCCATCTTCGTGCTATCTTCATTCAGGAAATTAATCATGTCCTGATATTTTTGATGAGCCTTATCTATCTGTACATTCACAGAATTGTATTCTTTCAGTAAATCAATGTTGATAAATGACAGAAAATGCAGCTGATAAAGTTTCTTAAAATTATCCCAATATTCATTCACTGCATGCTCAAAAAGCAATGAATCCAATACAGTCAATGCAGATTTAGCAACACCAGCGCTCTCTTTTGCCACTAGAATGCCACGCGCAGCGGGTGCAATAACAGGCATGTGGGACGCGACCTGAAGTAACCCATCAAAAATCGCGAGTATCATATCGACTTCGGAATCATATTCTTTCTTAATCGATGCAAGTGTCGCAAGTCTTCCTCGTTCGAGTGCCTGTGAACCAGAACGGCTGGGATTGAAAACAACATCAAGTGACGAAATATAAATGCGGATTTCCACACGCCGGTTATCTTTTAACCTCGGATTACTTCGGTTAATTTCACTTTCATCCTTAGGTCTATATAAAGGGACAGCGTCTCCAAAAGCTCTCACAATAATCGAGTCATGCAAAGATTGTGGAAACAAGTCCTTCGCATTCATTGCTCTTTCATGTGAAATTTTCAAGTTAATTTCTGGCATACCAACCTGACAAGCATGCCCTTCAATTTCAATTCTCAGTCTCGGTTCAAAAAATAGTGCATCTGTCAAAACCTGAATAATCCCTTGGTTCTGGCTGAGTACTGTCTCTCTGGCATTGAAGTTAAACAGGACTTTTATTCCCGATCCTCTTTCATCAGTCAACAAAGATACATTGCCACCCCCATGGGTGTTTTGGCTTAATATTTCTTTTGACTTGAGAATCGCTGCATCAATTTTAGTTGATTCTTCAGATAACGACTCACGCCACACAGGGATATTTTTCAAATAATTAAATGCAATTAGATCGAGTTGTTCTTTCGTTCGTGTTGTTTCTTTCTTATTTTTTATCACTTGACTCGAGGTGTCATAAATTTTATAGACTGCCTCAGTCGTTTCGACGAAACCAGCACCACGACTTCCCCAGCCCGCTGTACCGCCGGACCAGGTTTCTGACAAACGACCAGACAGAACAGTCCAATGTCTGTTCCTTATATCGTGTGAAAAACTGCCTAAGTACTTTTTAAACTCTGCTACATCAAGGAATTTCTCACTGAGAAATGACTTCAAACCGATTTTTCGCTTCATTGCATCAGTTTCTTTGAAGTATAAATCGAATTGCGCTTTGGCATCTGCCACTGCAAACAGTCCGTAATATAACTCCCCTGTTGCTTTCATTGCTTCAGGTAATTCAGTATTTATATTCTGCCAGACCAACTTGCTGACTGTATTAAATGTTTTGAGTTCACCTTCTTTTTGAATCATCTGGCTCCAGGTACCCGATGCATAACCACCTGCAATTTGAGAAGTCGTTACAGCAACTGATTTCAGCGTCATCAAACTCTTCATGGCAGGGCTGGAAATACCCTCTAAATCATACTGACCCGACAGATATTTCTTCATACGCCCCATGTATTGTGGGAACTGATAGATCAATGACTCTTCAAGTGAGATCATATCCCCACAGACGATCGCAAACTTACCTAAAGGGTTATTATCTATTACCTTGATATACTCTCTTAATTCATATTGATATTTCTTATTAACCTCATCTCCAACAAAAGAGATATTCGCTTTGGATATAAATTCTGGTATTCTCCCATTTGGCATTTCTATTTCGTCGAAAACGACACGAATGCTATAATACCCATCATCGAATAACTCTGGATCTAAATGAAAATTCGCGCAAGGCTTATCATTATGGTCTACATTATTATTTTCATCTGGAAACCTAACTGGCGATACTAATTTACCCTTTAATAATTCATTTCCATTCTTGTCATATTTTTGCAATGAAACTATTGCATTCAAATACTCTCTATTAGAAAATACCACCACACAAGTGGCGACACTAGGCACAAGAAATCCCTTAATGTTTTTTTTCTCTTTTAAGACACGCTCTCGCCAGGAATTATATTTTTCTTTTTCATCCGTTAGGTTTCCTTGATCATCCTTTGCATAAGCCGGGGCCAATTGTGATGGATGAATTTCAGTCACTGCAAATTCAATCGATTCTGATGAAACCTTGTCAGAGATCCCTTTTATTTCCTTGCACAATTTTTCATATGTTTTATTCCCTTGTGCTAATCTCATAAGCATGTCAATTGGTGGGAATGTAAGCTTATAATGACTTTTCGCCAAATGATGAACTGGGCTAGTATGATTTAATATACTTATTGATTTCGACTCACTTATTTGACTTCCATGGCTTAAAGAGCACAGTCTATAATTATAATCCGTTGCCCAAATTTCTCTTTCACCATCATCTGATTCTGAAATAACTGGAATAAAAGATAATGGTCTAACATTTTTCAATCTAACGTTTTCAGTATTATTTAATATTTTATGATATGATTCATATTTTTTACCGATTTTAGTTCCTTCTTTATCAGAAGACAATTCAGAACTAGATTCGACTTCCTCAGCAGACAATTCAATTTCAGAACTGGATTCACTTTTTTCAAAGAATGCAGAAAATATATGATAATCCGATGATAGCTCTAAAAAATCATTCATTTTAACACCTCAACGCTCTTAAAAAAATCACCTCTGTTGGCAAAGGCGTTATATAACAGCCCCTCTGATGCACTATGGCCGGTACCGACTTGGGACCACTTCAGGAAACTTCCATCATATTCTTTTTTGTCATTCAGCTTAAATACAACTGTTGTTCCTGAACCAAGTTTCACATAATTAGCACCTAAGCCAATCATATCAAAATGACTATATTTCCCAGTTTTGTTTTCAATTATATCTTCTGTTTTGAAAGTCTGATTGTAAGTATCGATTAAATATCTTTTCGTCCATGTTTCAACCCAAACATATTGCCCGGTTGGACTGATTGTTCTTTTCCTAAATATTCTTGATTCTATATCCCCATCCTTATTGGGTATAACTGAAGATATTAGTTTATTCCTTTTCTCATCATAAATACCTACACCAAGAGAATCGACAACATATCTTTTACCATCATATATGATGGATGCCTTGCTGAAATTCACATCAACCTTTTCTAATTTTTTTGTGGGTACGGTATATTTCCACTTTTTCCATTGATCACTAAAATAAAGATAGCTACTATCTTCTGCCCATAAAAAATCAGTTGTTTCTCGATATTTCCCAAGCTCGGTATATTCTCCAGTTTTCAAGTCCTTGATGACTTTGAGAACACCTTCCTCTGCACCATATGACAGTGCCAAATATCGGTTATTGGGGGACATTTTTATCGATTGAATTCTTCCGTAAAATTCATCAGCAACTAAACGTAAGTCGGTGCCGTCAGTTTTTATACTCCACACTTTATCTTTACGCTCATAGCGATCATCCTCAGGAGAGTCATCTCTCGCTCCATTATCCCATCGAAAAACGACGCGAGGTAAATCATAAGAAGAATGATTGTTTATATCTTCTTTCGGCCACTCTTTCGCCTTGTATATATAATATGTTGGCTGACTACTTCCATCTTGATATCTAATATAATTGTGCTCGGTGATGTAAATTCTGCCATCATCCCAATACTGTGCATTTTTTTGCTCCACAATACTCATTGGTTTTGCGGGTATTCTTTCTATGTACGTACTCTTCGCTGCTAAATCATGCCTGGGATTCGAACGTGAAACCGATTCCTGATCACATCCGGACAGCAAGATTCCAATTAATACACTCAAAATTAGCTTTGTTTTCATTTTTCACCTAACCGACTCAGCCAGTAAACTAGCTATGGACACTTCTTTATAAATCACAACTGGATCGAATTTTTGGTTTCGATCTGAACTTCTTATCAGGCTGACTTTTTCAACTTTCTCGTTCCACCCTGAAAAACATATCTCTCTGTATTGGCTTTCATCACCAATAAAATCACAGCTTCGCAGGTATTTTCTCTGTGACCACTGCCCTTCTATATCTTTTAGCTCAAAATAATCATCCGGTTGATCGATATGTTCATTCACATAATATTTAAAACGAAGCTCTATTTCAGGTGAATTTAAAAACACCTGTGCGACATTGCAACCGAGCTGTTCCTTCAAAATTGTAAACCGGATATCCTTTTCATTGATAGAATCAGGAATGTTCAATTCTTTCACGGCAGTATCATCTGAAATGAAGCACTTATTTTTGCTGTATGAGTCTAAGCCTGTGATTTCAACGCAGGAGTGCTTGTAATCTTTTTCCAGATTTTGCAATTGGCTAGCCGTTTGTTGATGAATAAAATGTGCGGCATGAAGCGTTTCAACAGTGCCATTCACTTTATAAGGCAACCAGATGTGAGGCATGATTCTGCCATCTGGCTCTCGCTTCGTTGCTTTTCCAGCTTTGCGTGGGCTTTCTTTTGTTGCAAAGGTGAATTTCCTGGCTGGTTCATAAGTTGGAAGAACCACCTCGACTTCTTCTGAAGTCAATTTTAGAACTCTTAAATTCCCCATACTATCTAATCTTTTCTTGGCTGTTAAGCTTCCATTTTCATAGATTTCCACCAAGTCATAAGAATATCTTGAACCCGATTCTTCATTCATTAAAGAGATATCAAGATGTCGAGTCGCTGTACTCTCTATGCTCGCTAAATCGCTTTGAATCAATAAATTGACTTCACTAAAGTATCCATTTGAATTCACTTTAATTTCACGCCAAACCTTACCACTGCGTAAAATATAGATATATCCCTCATCATACATTTTCGTTTTCACAAGATTTTTTTCGTCGGATACAGAATACATCGGGATGACTGGGACCAAAACTGTATCCCATTCGGGCATGTCGTACCCTTTTGATACAGGTATAATGTTTTCAGCCAACAACAAATTCACGGGTGTTTTTCCTGCCTCACCCGGAATAATCAGATACAGATTCTTCGCTTCATTCTCAAGCCTGTCAAACTCAACAATACTCCGATGATCCGTCTTCAAATCCGTCTGAGGTTTCTGAATTTTTTCGCTTTGCATCTCTGTTTTTGAGAGATACAAATAAGCACTATTTTCTGGCCATTGTCCTGCCAGTTCAACGACGATTTTATGTTCCGGTTCAATCTCACAAGTCTGGGTGATCACTTCCTGAAACTGCGACTGTGTATAGTCTTCAATTGGCGGATAATACGCTTGGGGATAAATCTGTTTTTCCATCTAACTCTTCTCGTTTTTTATTGCAATGATGAAACTAAGTTGCTTTGGATTCAGGAAACACTATGCGCAAAACAAAGAGCTTCCTGACAGTTCGCATGAAGCAACAGATGCATTGTCCGGTGGAAAAAGCACCAGGAGCCATGTTGCTTGGTGTGAGAAAAGAGTTCGATAATCTGATTGGCGAGTCAGGATCTGTGAACAGTACATCATGATGACAGTATTCGCTGCGTTTAACATGTATTCATGGTGGCTGTAGCTTGCGATATCAGATTCACGACGACAGCAGCCAGGGTTAACTTTTTGATTGTCTGTTCAGAGAATGAACAGCAAGTACGGTCATCCAGACGTACAGCGAAAAACCCTAACAGATTGAATGACCTAATCAACTGATTTAATAAGTTGCCCGTCGTCAAAAATACCACTTTGTGGTATTGAGTCAAAAATTATGGCTTTTTCTTCTCACACAATGAGTTCGCTACTTAAAGCGCTATCTGCATTCACCTTAGATTGAGAAAGCTGTGATGCTCACAAGGGTTACTAAAGCTGATGCGTAAGCAACATCTCATCGAGGCGACCTCAACTGCCTCAAAGATAAACCCTATGATGATCCACATGAAATCCATCAACCAGATGTTCAAATTCTCTTCATTACCTTTTATCGGGATTTATCAGCAGGCTGAAAAGCTGAGTGGAGGCAAGAATTTTTTAAAGACGTCAATCAGTGGTGAGTGATTTATTGGGGTGATGATATTCAAAAGCGCCTCACTTCAGAAGACGCTTTCATACTATCACCTGATTTTCAGGTGCTATTTCTCAAACAACTTTTTTCTGGTAACTACTTCCCGGACAACTTATCTGCCAGATCCTGTGCCAGTGCGACCATGGTGAGTGTCGGGTTCCAAGAGCCGCCCTGTGGCCAGAGTGCACCACCAGTGACGTATACGTTGTTGGCGCCTTTGAACCGGTAGTTCAAATCAACTGGTGCGTCTGGCTGAGCACCGATGTGCAACGTCGAACTTTCATGGACCGGGGCATCGACACGAATCGCTGTTGAGCTGGGACGCGCCGATGTCCAGTCCCCTTCATCCGGAGCGCCATGCCAGTATTGCACCGCGTCTTTGCCTTTCGGGGAGAGCACGGTTTCCAGAATACTGAAGGTGGCTTCGTCCATCGCGGTCCAGGTTTCTTTGTCTTTGCCGTTTTCCTCAATCTGAAGCAGTGAGTTGGTGGTGATGTTGCGATCATCCGCATTGCCTTTAAACCAGCTGCCCGGATTGGTGTAATCCAACTCACCCAGCACGGCACAAACGAACACCACATAGTCTTGAGAAGACAGCAATTGCGCCATCGAGGCTGTCGCCACCACATCCGGCATATACCGCAGCGCTGTGGCTGAATTCACAATCGGGTTGTCATCGGACAATGCCGACAACTGAATATGATATTGCTGTTCGAAACTGTTGTTCGCAACGCCAGCCACGTAGCAGGCGCCTAATTCCAGATTGCCCCAGTCACCGTTTGGATCCAGATCCGCCTTCGGCACGCGCGCAACAATTGAGCTGATGAAATGTGCAGAGAAACGATCGCCCAGTCCTGGATAATCCGGGAATGAATTTCGCAATAAGGTCGTTGGCGGCAATGTACCCATAGCGAGGATCAGCTGTGCCGATCCCAGCGGTAAAACACCTCGGGAAGTTTGCAGCGCTGTGGCTTGCGGCATGCCATCTACTGATTGCTGAATAATCTGCTCAACAATGCAGTCTGTCACGATATCCAGTTTTGCGCCCGTTCCGGCCTTACTGCGCGCGGCCTGAACTTCAGCCAGTTCCAGAAGACTACCCGGTGTCGAGAACTTCTGGAAATCGATACCGTTCACCCTTTCAGATGCCGAAGCCAGCGGTGCAGCTTCCGTGCGGTAAATACCGTTTACTGAAGTACCGGACTGTTCAAGTAACTGCTGAATTGTCCGTTGCAGTTCACCGTACACCGGGCGGTTATCCGCAATGAAAGCCTGCTCAGCTTTACTGCGGCCCGCATCAATCTGATCAGCCGGTTGGACTCTGAGCAGAGTTTCAGCCGAGTCGAAATTCCTTCTGGCCGCATCAATCGTTTCCTGCGGCCACCCGGCAAACTCCTGATCATTGGGTCTCGGACACCAGGCACTCCACAAGGTAGAACGCCCACCAAAGAAGGGTACCATGCCATGCTGCCAGTGAATGGTTCCGGCCTGTCCCAGCTGATTTTTGGCCGACATTGTCCAGGGGAAGGTCTCCGACAATCCGCCTAAAGTATTTTTAAACGGCAGTGGCAGATTCTGGAAATGCTCAGGTAAAAAGAACGGGCCACGTTCGATCATCAAAATCCGGGCGAAGGGATTATTCTTCAGGGCACGCTCAGCGAAAGCCAGCGCACAGAAACCCGTGCCGATCACGACAAAATCATAATCATTTTCTTCCCGGGCCTGTTTCCATTCGGCATTCGACAGGAAAAAGACATGATCCATCACTTTTTGTCCGGTCGGGCTCTGTGGCCCCGGCGTCGGATATCCGTATTGCAGTTTATTACTTGCGGCAGCTGTTCCCATGGAGAAAGTCCTTCTTTGAATTGTCAGTCAATCACAGATGACGAATGACAGGTGAACAGAAATGTCATGATGATAAATACAGCCAGCAAAGCATGCCGACAGTGCATCATGAATAGACAAGGAATCTGAAGAAGGACAATTTAAATACGCAAGCCGGACTTCGGTTTCATGAAAATGAAACCTTGGTTCTATCGCCAGGAAATACGTGAATAAAAAGTTACACCGAAGCGTGAGGCCGGTATTCGTTTTGGCTGTCTCCGCTGAAATCGTCTCAGCCCGTATTTTGCGTCCGTTGCAACAGCTCAATCACAGCAGGAAGCAACTGCGGGGTGATATCAATCGCGTTCGTCGGGTGCGGAACGGTATTGGTTGTCACCAACTGACTGAGCCCGGCGACAATCAGCGCTTTGTCTGAATCATCGGCAAAAATACCATGGACTGCGACGCACTGAATCTTGTCGATTCCGCGGGACTGAAGCGCCTGTACACACTGCAAAATTGTCTGACCGCTGGAAATCACATCATCAATAATGACAGCAGTTCTGTCCCGGTATACTTCGATATCCGGCAAAATCACTTCGACATGCCGATCGCCGAAACGGTGCTTCTCGCCAATCACATAAGGATGCTGACTGAGCCCGGCGATGCTCGAGACCCACTGCTCACTTTCACTATCCGGACCAACCAGCAGCAGATTGTTCTTTGTCGTCAGCCACTGTGCAAGCGCGGTTGCGCCCTGCACCACCCGACTGGGCACTGTATAAATTTCGTCTAAGGCATGATAACGGTGCAGATGCGGATCAACCGTCACCAGCCAGTCAATATGCCGGGACAAAGACTGCGCGAATATCCGCGATGTGATGGCCTCGCCGTCTGCAAACCGGCAATCCTGCCGCATATAGCTCAGATAGGGCGCGATTAATCCGACCTCAGACGCCCCGAGTTCACGCAGTGTTTCCAGCAAAAAGATCAGCGGTAAATACTTTTCATCCGGATGCGACAAATCAGCAACGACGACACAACGCCTGTTTTCAACGGTTGAACATACCCGCAGATAAAACTCACCGTCGGGAAACTGCCGGGATTCAAGATGACCTGGCTGTGCATCCAATGCAACGGTCAGCGGTTCAAGTAGCGGATGTGGTTGCTGGGAAAACACCCATGGTGCTTCTGCATTCGGCGTTACTCTGTCACTCATTTCGCGGCCTCGATGGTAAAAATTTCCGACTGACGATAATACGACATGGCGTATTGCTGCTCTCCGGCGGTATCCGAATATAAGGTAAACAACGGATCACCATGTTCCACTCTGTCGCCTACCCGTTTATGCAGTCGCACCCCGGCTGCAGGTGTGGCTGGTGCCCCGGCCAGTTTTGCCAGACGGGAGAGTTGCCGGTTATCAATCGCAACCAGTCTTCCCTTCACATGCGCCGTTTCCGTATGTTGAAAATGAGCTTGCGGCTGAGTTTTCATCCCGCCTTGCGCAGCCAAAATTCGCTGAAACTGCTGCCAGGCTTTGCCTTCATCCAGAATCGATGTTGCCCTTGTGAGCCCCGCTTCGTAGTCCTCATCAAAAGCAATCGAAAACAGATGTGCCGCCAGAAATAAAGCGCGTTCTCTCAGGTCTTGCGGTGCGGTGTCGCTGCACTGTAACACCGCCAGTACATCACGCGCTTCCTCGACCGGACCGATTCCTGCTCCCACCGGCTGGCTGCCATCGGTGATCAGACAACGGATGTGGATGCCGCAAGCTTCTCCGACCCGGGTAAATAATGAAACCAGCCGATCCGCATCTTGCTGAGAGCGGACTTTAGCTGTGGGACCCACAGGAATATCAATCACAACATGGGTCGAACCCGCGGCTATTTTTTTCGACAGTACAGAAGCAATCAGCTGCCCTTCCCCATCCAAATCCAGTACACGTTCAATACGAATGAGCAGATCGTCCGCCGGACTCAGATTAACCGCCCCTCCCCACGCCAGACAGGCATGCGTTTTTGCGACTACGCGCTGAATGTCCGCCAGATCGAGATTCACTGTGGTCAGCGCCTCCATCGTATCGGCCGTCCCTGCCGGGGATGTAATCGCGCGTGAAGACGTTTTCGGAATCGTCAGCCCCGCCGCACTGATAACAGAAACCACCAGCGGTGAGGTCCGGTTGCCCGGCAAGCCGCCAATGCAATGCTTATCAAAGACTTTAGTCTGACCCGGCCAGTACAGCCGCTTCCCGCATGTCACCATGGCCTGCGTCAGGCCGATAATTTCATCGACATCAAGGCGGCTCCCTGCGCACACACTCAGAAAGCTGGCAATTTCTATATCCGAATAACGGTGAGCGCTGATGTCTTCAACGACATCCTGAATCTCCTGATGACTGAGCTTGTGACCAAAAATCTTTTTCCTGACCGCTGCCAGTGAGGTATTCACCGGCGCATGACTGACTTGGATCGCAACACCGTCAATCGCATTCAGGCGATGCATGGCGATTTTAGATAAACCGGCACTTTTCGGGGGCAGTACCTTATCGTCCACCACGTTCAGGGTGGCGATGATGCTGTTTTTGCCATGAGTCAGCAGAACCCGGCTACTGGCCGTAAAACCTTCTGCTCGGCAGATATGACAATCGCTCCGCATATACGCCACCGGCTCCTGGTGCGTGTCGATCCCCATATCGATCACATAAAGCTCATGCGTCTGACTCATGATTTTCCCCTGTTCAATACTGACTCTGGATTGATGTTGAAATGGCCAGTGGTGACGGATGACGCCATTTTCAGGAAGCCTTGTTTTCAGGAAGCACTGCTGCTTTCCCTGAGGTCTATAGGCTCAGTATAGGCCGCAACCCCAAAAACACTTCAAACCGCTGTTTCTTCAGCACAAACTCTGACCCATCACACTCAGAATTCACTGAATCCATGTCGCCAGTATTCAATAGACGATAAATCAAAAAAAGGACAATAAAGTGCGCGTCACACAACAGTGAAATGTCTGAAATGGAAAGCTGATTCTGCCAGCAGGAAATATGTGAATGAAAAATTACACGCGAATGTGAAACCTGCGATGACTTCAAGGCGCTGCATTCAGAATTAAAACCCCCAAAAACAAAACAACCTGCATCATGCAGGCTGTTTTCGCTTCATTCATGAACATGACAGGATGTCAGGCTGGCGTACTTTGACTCTCGTTTGCCACCAGGTTATTCATCCAGGCTTTGGAACGAATCCGAATCACTGAACCGATAATTTTCACGCACTCTTCCAGCATCAGCATGGCGTATATCCACTCCAGGGGCAGTTTCAGGACCAATGCACAAAATGCCGTCAGCGGAATCCCGATCACCCATTGCGCCGCCAGATCCTGATAAAAACAAAACCGCATGTCACCGCCAGCCCGCAGGACACCGACAATCATCGTCATCGGCAGACTTTTCACAATCATCCCGGCACAGAAAATCAGGAAGAAGTTTTCCGTCAGCGCCCGGGTCTCCGGGGTCATTGCAGCAAACAGGTTTAAAATCGGATCGCGGATCAGCAGCATCAATCCTGCAATCACCACAGCACAGGCCAGATTGATCACCGATACTGCCCAAGCCTGACGGTACGCTGCCTCCATCTGGTTTCCGCCAAGCTGATTTCCAATCAGCACTGCTGAAGCGTTGGAAATACCGATCAGCATCGCCAGCGCCAGCGATTCAATCGGGGTCATGACCGACAATGCGACCAGACCATCCACACCCGACTGACCGATAATCACATGGTACATAAAAATACCACCCGACCATGCCAGTGCATTCAGAGTTGTAGGCAACGACAATTTCAGAAAACGTTTGATCAGGGCGGCATTCATGACTTCCGGATAAACGGACCATTCGAATGCAACAATATGCTTTTTCAGGTGCAGATAACCAAACAGCAGCGCAATTTCGACCAGCCCGCTGATGGCTGTTGCCCAGGCTGCACCAGCGATGCCGTAAGCCGGCATCCCCAGATGACCGAAAATCAGGACCCAGTTCAAAAACAGATTCAGGGCAATCCCCACGGCACTGAAAAAAGTACTGATACTGGGCTGGTGCATGGCTCTCAGCCCTACAGACACACTGCTGCCCCATGACACGGCAAACAGACTGATGGCTGTAATTTGCAGATATTCAGCCCCCCGTTGGATGACTTCCGCATCATGCGTCGCCAGACCAATCACCTGCTCTGGCATCAACCCGAAAATCAGCGCGGCACACACAGCAACAATCGTTGTCATGAGCATAGTCAGTGCCACACTCTGTTTCATGCCATGCTGATTTCCGGCGCCCCAGTACTGGGCTGCCAGCATTGCGCCGCCGGTAGTCACGCCAAACAGCATGATTGTCACGACAAAAAGAGCTCTGCCCGCAATACCGATTGCTGCAACATCCAGCTCATTGAGCTGACCCAGCATCAGAATGTCCACCAGACTCCGGCTGGAAAACAACATGATTTGCAAAGCAATCGGAAAAGCGATTGCCATCAGGCGACGAACAAAGGCGCCGTCGATAAACGCTGGCGCGGAGGAAGAGATACTCATGATGGATAACCGGTCGGAAATATGCTGAAAACGGAAACAATTTTATGTTGAACTGTTGAAATCACAAGCTAAAACACACTGATTTACTTGATTTTTTTCAATATCATCAAACAACTCACTCTTCTTTGAAACTGAATTGAAACATCCTGTTGACCCATAAAAAAATACAGCCTTTCGGCTGCATTTTTCTCAATCATCAATCCCGGGACAAGGTGGGCAATTCCGGCAGATGACTACCAGCATTTGCCGGCTGCAGAATATATTCACCATGGTATTTCACTAAAGATTTATAATCGGTCACTTTATACAGCAACAATCCGTTCTCATAAGCCAGATCGATGCATTGCTGGCTGTTCCCCCGGACATACACCGACAGCGGCTTGATCAGCACACCCTCTTCACTGAATGCCGCCTTTGCCTGTGTTGCACAAACCACCAGAGAAGCCTGACCATCGGTATGATGCGTCACTTTACGGTTCACTTCATAACCCGTTGTGACCATCCACCCGGCAGCTTCCAGCGCCTGATAAAACGCATGCACACCATCGGAGTCCACCGGACGATTCAGCCCGCTTTCAGTCTGAACACCAGACAGGGTCCATCGGATATGCTCAAATTTCTGTTTCAGTTGCGCCTGTTTACCCAGACTGCGGGCCTGTTGCTGCCAGGCAAGCAGCGTTTTCGCAACACAGTGATCATATCGCTGCTGCTTAATCACTCTGGTAATCCAGGCACTTAAAAAATGTGTTTCACTCACCGGGTTATTCGGTGTTTTTCCGGCAGCGACAGAGCCATCTAGTTCAGACAGACCATCGCTCACCAGTTGGTGCAGCTCTTGATAAAACTCAGCCATATATTTCTTTTCTTGACGATTACTTACGACAATCAGGCATCTTTCGACAGCGCCCAGTAGAACAGTGACGAAAGCACCGAACAGGCGGCGGTCGTCCCAGCCAGTGGCCATGCAGATGTGTCCGGCATCATTGCTACAATACCGCCCACAACCGTACCGGTTCCGAAGCGCATTGTACCAGCCAGAGACGATGCCGTACCTGCCATATGCGGATATTTGGCTAATAAACAGGCCATTGAGTTACTGGCAACTGTAGAGATCGCACCGACAAAGAGCATCACCGGTACAACAACGCCCCACAGCCCCAGCTCAAAGACCTGACCGGCAATCAACCCGACCCCAGCAATCAGCTGTACATTCAGACCCAGGCGAAGCATAAAATGCGAGCCCATTTTACGGACCAGTTTGCCATTGAGTGTGGTCATCACAATCAGACAGACCACATTCAGGCCAAACAGATAGCCGAAATTTTCAGTGCTGACATGATAAAGATCGATGTAAACGAATGAACCGACGGTCAGGAAGACAAACATCCCTGCAAACGAGAACCCGCTGCTGACAACCAGACCCAATGCCGGAGCAGATGTTAACATCCGCGCGTAGTTTCTGAGCGTGGAACCGAGATGAAACGGCAGACGTTTTTCAGGCGCCAGAGTTTCCGGAATCATCTTCATCACCGCCAGAATCACAATGACCGAGAACAGCGCAAGTGACCAGAAGATTGAACGCCAGCCCAGCCAGACCGACAAATAACCACCGATCAAGGGTGCTGCCAAAGGTGCTACCGTCATCACCAGCGTCACAAAAGACATGGTTCTGGCAAACTCTTCACGTTCAAACATGTCTCTGATGAGCGCCTGAATAATCACCGCGGCGGATGCTCCCGCGAAACCCTGTGCGGCACGAATCCAGGTCAGTTCAGTAATGTCATGACTCACGGCACTGACCACTGCCGCCAGCGCGAACAGCACAACGCCAATAATCAGAACAGGACGACGACCATAACTGTCTGATAAGGGCCCATGAATCAACTGGCCGATAGCAAAACCTGCCGTATAAGCCGTGAGCGTGACCTGCACAGCACTTGGAGTGACAGCCAAATCTTTCGCAATGGTTGGCATTGCGGGTAAATACATATCGATGGCTAGCGGCGTTAATGCTGCGATTGCACCGAGAATCAAAATTAAGGAAAAACTCAGACCAGGACTGTCAGATTTACTCATAAACCACTTATTAGTAGATAAAGGGGAAAGAAAGTGATTGTACGACAATTTTCGCTGCGCGAATCTTTCCTAACAGGAAATGATAACTTTCTTTTTTAGGTATACTAGCAAAAAATTGTGACTCACATCAGCAGACAGGTCAAAAATGAGCCACCGAAAACCACAGTTATTGCCTGAGAGTGAAGTTTTACAATTTGTGAATCAACGGTGCAATCTGCGGCAAGTAATAGGGAAAACTGAGCCTTTCCTGACAATTCCGCCCCGCTGCATACAAAAACGGCGCTGATATCCGTTTGATCGTCAGCGCCGTCTTTCTTTTTTTCCGATTATTCGCACTTCTGTCAGAAGCTGGCGATTTCCTCTTCGGTTAAAGGCCGGTATTCGCCGGGCTCCAGCGCTTCGTCCAGCTCAACAGTGCCAATATTTTCACGGTGCAGCGCCTCAACTTTGTTGCCAATCGCCGCAAACATCCGCTTCACCTGATGGTATTTGCCTTCTGAAATCGTGATCAGCGCTTCTCGCTCGCCCAGAATTTCCAGTTTTGCCGGGCGCGTCAGTTCTTTTTCTCCGCGAAGCTGAACCCCTTCCGCAAACTCGGTGACCGCAGATTCCGGGATCGGATCAGCCGTTTCCACGTAGTACACTTTCTCACACACATGACGCGGAGACGTGATCCGGTGAGACCACTGACCGTCATCTGTCAGCAACACCAGGCCGGTGGTATCGGCATCCAGACGACCGGCCACATGCAGTTTCTCAGGGCTGACTTCGTCGAGCAGTATAAAAACTGTCGGATTAAAATCGTCGACGTGTGAGCAGACATACCCCTGAGGCTTATTCAGCATGAAATACTTCGGGCCCGTCATATGCAGCGAACGGCCATCAAATTCAACATCACAGTCTGGGGTGATTTTCACCGCCCCATTCCGGACAACCTCGCCATTCACTTCAATTCTTTTATCTTTTAATAACTTACCGGCTTCTTTGCGCGTAATTCCCAAGGCCGTACTCAAAAACTTATCAAGCCGCATGGCTGGCTCCAAGTGTTGCAAAACCGCCATTATATACCCAAGTCACCTGAAGATACTCAATTCTGAAAGATTTGTACGATAGATACCTGTCCTCAGCCTTCCCTGAAGGGGTATCACTAATTGCAACCCCTGATCACAAATTTTTACATCGCATTATCTGAACTGCCACTAAGCTCAAAAAGTAGAACATTTATCCATTTTCACGGTCTTCACTTATAGACAGAAGACATGGGTTATCCGTATAAACACCTGAAGCGAATTACGACCATGTCATGACAACACCGAACAACTAAGGTTGACTTATGAACATCTCACTTGTAGCGCCTGGCCTGTCTTCTGCAGACATGTTGCTTACACTTGTTGGGGAACTCTTTGAATATGAAGTCCTGCCGCAAAAGCGCGAGCAAACGACACAGGCAGTTCACCAAATACTCAACAATCCGGAACTGGGCCAGGTTTGGTTCATTGAAGTGAACGACAATGGCAATCAAATGATTGCCGGTCATATCATCCTGAGCTACAGCTTCAGCCTTGAATACGGCGGCCGGATTGCACTCATCGACCAGTTCTACCTGAGACCCGAATGGCGTCAGCAAGGGATCGGGACTGAGCTGATGCCGCAAATTGAAGCCCATTGTGCTGAAGCGGGCGTACATGCACTGACACTCGAAGTCAATATCGGGAACAAAGGAGCCCGCAGTTTCTACGAGAAACACGATTTTATCCCGCGGCGCCAGTTCTGCATGATGACCAAAACCATCAAACCAACGAAACTACCGCTGAACATGGCTTCGTGAACATAACTTCATGAAGCTTCATCAATGTCGCGTCATGAACACAACCATTCGCAGGGCCCGCAATTCCGGGCCCTGATTATTACAACCGCCCCGATACTTGTTTCCCACAGTTCAAAGCCGTTAAACTCCCCCAGCGCTGTTCATCAACCGAATCAAATTCATGTATACACTTCGCCCATATCAGCAGGACTGTGTGAAAGCCACGGTTCACTACTTTCGTCAGCACAGCACGCCTGCCGTCCTGACCTTGCCCACAGGTGCCGGTAAAAGTCTGGTGATCGCAGAATTAGCCCGAATTGCGCGCGGTCGGGTGCTGGTGCTGACCCACGTCAAAGAGCTGGTCGAACAGAACCACGCAAAATACGAAAGCTACGGTTTAAAAGCTTCCATTTTTTCTGCAGGGTTGGGTCGTAAAGAAACCGATCAGCAAGTGGTTTTTGCATCGGTCCAGTCGATGGTCAACAGTCTTGACCAGTTTGACGCAGAATTCTCCCTGCTGGTCATCGATGAATGTCACCGGGTGCCGGACGATGAAAACAGTGCCTATCAGCGGGTGATCAAACACTTGCAGTCAATCAACACAGGGATCAAGATTCTGGGGCTGACCGCAACGCCCTATCGTCTGGGCATGGGCTGGATTTACAAATATCACACCCGGGGTCAGGTTCGTACCGAGCAGGAGCGATTTTTCCGGGACTGCATCTTTGAACTGCCTATCCGTTACCTGCTGGACGAAGGGTTCCTGACAGAACCCAAAATCATGGATATGGCCGTGATCGGCTATGACTTCTCCGGCCTGAAACCGGCCAGTAACGGCCACTACCGGGAATCGGATCTGGATGCTGTGATTGCGAAATCTTCCCGGGCAACCCCGATGATTATTGAACAGGTCATTGATTACGCTAAAGACCGGAAAGGCGTGATGATCTTCGCCTCAACGGTCAACCATGCCAAAGAAATCATGGGCTATCTGGCCGAAGAAAACGCGGCACTGGTTGTCGGAGACACGCCGCTGGAAGAACGGGATCGCATCATCAATGCATTTAAAAATCAGCAAATTCAGTATCTGGTCAATGTGTCGGTTCTCACCACGGGGTTTGATGCACCGCATGTCGATTTGATTGCTATTCTTCGTCCGACGGAATCAATCAGTCTGTATCAGCAAATTGTGGGCCGCGGTCTGCGCCTTGCTGAAGGCAAAACAGATTGCCTGGTTCTGGAGTATGCCGGGAACTGCTACGACCTGTATCAACCGGAAGTCGGTGATCCCAAACCGGACAGCAGCAGCGAAGTGATCATGGTGCCCTGCCCGGCCTGCGGCTTCAAAAACAGCTTCTGGGGCAAACTCGACCCGGCTGGCTTTTTGATTGAACACTATGGCCGTCGCTGTCAGGGTTACTTTGAGGACGATGACGGCGAACGGGAGGAATGCGGCTACCGCTTTCGGGCCAAGTTCTGTGAAGAATGCGGTGCAGACAACGAC
This sequence comes from Photobacterium sp. R1, assembly GCF_054600795.1. NCBI lineage: Bacteria > Pseudomonadati > Pseudomonadota > Gammaproteobacteria > Vibrionales > Vibrionaceae > Photobacterium > Photobacterium sp. R1. The sequence continues at coordinate 171,920 of NZ_BAAHZP010000005.1, read as the reverse complement.
ATTGCAGCGCGACGCTGCCATCAGTGCGATGCTGTCATGGTCGATCCGGATAAAAAGCTCAGAGATGCTTTAAAGCTGAAAGACGCCATGATCATGAAATGCACGGAGATGAAGCTGGAAGCCGGGAAAAACCAGTATGGCAAGCCTCAGTTGAAAGTGACCTATTTCAGTGAAGACGATGGTCATATCAGTGAAACCTGGCAACTGACGAACAAAACCCAGAAAACCGAATTCCTGAAGAAGTTCATCAATCCGCATCTGGTTGACCGCCATCGTCCCTTTACTGAGACGGCCCCAACCAAGGTTGCCGGCAATGAACACCGGCTGCGTCCGCCGGAAATCATTATTGCCCGTAAAAGCGGTCGCTTCTGGGCCATAAGGGATAAGTTGTTTGATCTTGACCAGTATCAAAACATCAATGCAAACAAAGTGTCATCAATCAAGTGAATCGCCAGCATCAAGCTGGCGCAGACGCTGACTTAGTGGAATGCCCCATTGAAGAAACGTTCGAGTTTGTCGAAAGGAATCAGATCCGTTTTGTCATACAGATCAACATGATTTGCGCCAGGAATCACCAGCAGCTCTTTTGCCTCACCTGCCATTTCAAAAGCATCTTCACTGAAATATCGTGAGTGTGCATGTTCGCCAATCACGAACAGAATTGGACGCGGCGAGATCCACTGCAGGTGATTCAAAAGCGCGAAATTGATGAACGACGGCGCGCTGCTCATCGTAAACTGAGTGATTGAGTTGTGATGGTAGCCACGCGGACGTGAATAAAACGCACCAAATTCGCGGCCGATTTCATCGGTTTCACTGCCAATATCCATCGGTGCACCCCGCGGTGTCATCGCAGGGGCAGCACCGGTAAATTCTGCATAACGCTGTTCGGCAATCATATCCAGCCAACCGTTTCGCTCTTCATCAGTCAGCGCATCATGAAAGCCTTTCGCATGGTAGCGGGAAATATCATACATACTGACGGTCACAACGGCTTTGATACGGCGGTCCACCTGAGCTGCACTCAACCCAAAGCTGCCACTGCCACAAATGCCAATCACACCAATTTTGTGGCGGTCAACAAACGGACGAGTCCCGATAAAATCGACGGCTGCACTGAAATCTTCCACAAACAGATCCGGAGAAGAGAGGTGGCGAACTTCACCGCCACTGTAACCATTAAACGACGGGTCAAAGGTCAGAACCGTAAAACCGCGCTGTGCCATTTCATTGGCGTAAACACCAGGCCCCTGCTCTTTCACGCCACCGTAAGGTGCCCCAACAATCAAAGCTGGCAAGGTTGCCAGATCGCTTACAGATTTTGGCCGATAAAGATCCGCTGAAATCGTCACGCCATAACGGTTTTTATAGGACACTGACTCGCGTGTCACCGCGTCACTTAACGTGAAAATATAATTATCGATCGCTGGCATAAGATGCGCCTGAATGAAGTGATTGAAGAAATTCAGGCAACAGAAATCCCAAAAGCCCGGTTTCAGACTTCCAAGTGAATACCTGATATTGATGAAAAATTAATACTGAGAATATCCAAGGCAGTCGCTCACGAATATTCCCGATAAACGCTTTAGTTCAGTGCGTTATATTCTTCGTCTGACACGGGTTCACACCATTCATTGCTGGCACCTTCCGCCGGAATTTCAATCGCGACATGCGCAAACCAACTGTCTTTCGCCGCGCCGTGCCAGTGTTTGGTGCCCGGTGCAATATGAACAACATCACCAGGATGAAGCGCACGGGCCGCTTTACCCGCTTCCTGGTACCAGCCACGGCCGCCCGTCACGAGCAATATCTGTCCTCCTAGATGATGAATATGCCAGAAGTTGCGACAGCCCGGCTCAAACGTGACGTTCGCTACGATCAGCCCCGGCTTATTCAGCAGAGCCAGATAGCTGGTGCCGGTAAAATAATCCGCGTAGGCAACGTTCTCTTCACCAAAATCAAAAATACCATGACCTTTAAATACGCCCGCTTTCAGCTCTTCCGGGATCAAATTTTTTATTTCATGACTCATCATCAGCTCCAAAAATTCTCTTTTGTGGCATTTGCAATTCAAATGGGAAAACAGGCTGAATTCAGCACCGTATTCAGGACGTCGGCTGCATTTAAGGCAACGTAATCATGCGCTTATCGCTGGCTGTTGACGCCTGACAAACTTGCCTGTGCAATCCAGCCAGTTTAGCTGTAGTGACCTGCTCTCACTCCTCCCAATTCAGGACTTCACTTTGGAAAATGTCACCCAACCATGAAACAAATTTACACCCGAAGTGCGAAATGTCGTTAGCCTATTCAACGCTAATTCTTGCCCATTTTTCCAATTCACTTTTTATCCGGGGAAATTAGGACAATGTACCGGACAGACTGACATCGCCAAGAAAAAACAATCAAGATACTGATAAGTAAAGTCTTTTTATTCGAACCCATTCAGATTTTCGCATTAATGACGGTGCACATATCAGCGGTCACGCAGACTGAAAGCAAAATCGTATCTTGCCTGATATTCTTTACATACACCGAGATAATGTTATAACGACAGCATCTTGCAGCAACGACATGACCGCTTGAGTCACATGTGGAGCCTCGATGGACCATTCAAATTCCATGGCAACAGCAACCCTGACCTTCGCCCGGCAAATCGAGCAATGGACCCGGAATACCAATCAGTTTGATACGGCCATTCCGGGTGTTCGTCTGAGTTACTGGAAAACACCGACTCCACCAACAAGCTATACACACAAATCCAGTATTTGCCTGATTGCACAGGGTAAAAAGCGGGTGATACTCGGTGAGGACAGCTTTGTTTATGATGCGAACCACTTCCTGATTTCCTCAGTCGATCTCCCGATCATCGCCAACATCATGGAAGCCAGTCCGGACACGCCTTATCTTGGCCTGGTGATGGAACTCGACCTTCAAGAGATCTCACAACTGATCGTCGACAGTGAACTGTCATTTAACTCAGATAAAGAAGCGCACAAAGGGATTGCTGTCGGTGAACTGTCCAAGCCTCTGCTGGATGCATTTGTTCGTTTGTTGGCACTGCTCGATGAGCCGGCAAGCATCAAAATTCTCGCTCCGGTGATCAAACGAGAAATCTTCTATCGCTTACTGACTTCCGAACAAGGCGGACGTTTGAATCAAATCGTCACCGCAGGCAGTCACAGTCATCAGATTTCAAAAGCCATCGACTGGCTGAAAAACAACTTTGTGAAACCACTGAGCGTAAGTGAACTGGCCTCATACACCGGGATGAGTAAATCAGCGTTTTACACTCACTTTCGTGCCATGACGTCCATGACGCCGCTGCAATTTCAAAAGAAACTGCGTTTAAGTGAAGCGCGTCGATTGATGCTGACTGAAAATCTCGACGCCATGGCGACAACCTTCCGCGTTGGATACGAAAGTCCATCCCAATTCAGCCGTGAATACAGCCGCCTGTTCGGTGCACCGCCTTCAAAAGACATTAAGGCGCTGCGTGAGGCAGATATCTCCTGAAGTGAGCCTTTCGGGCAATGCGATGGGCTGATTGTTCTTCAGGTACCCTCACGCTGACTGCCGCATACCCACAACACGTTCATACGATTCATGAGTTTTTTTCATAAACTCATTATGTTTAAGCCGATTATTCAATGAATCGTTCTTTGCTAATCTCTTCCTTACCTTCCCGTTTGAACAACTTTTATGTGGACGCTATGAACAGCACAGTTTCTCTTTCAGAAAGTCCCTCGGTGGCCTCTGGCATTCTTTTCATGTTGATTCTCGGGGCATTCATGGCGTTTACCTCATTGTCTACAGACATTTATCTCCCGGCCATGCCAACAATGGCAACTGAATTACAGGGCGATGCAGAACTCACCGTCACGGGCTTTCTGATTGGCTTTGCGATTGCTCAGCTTGTCTGGGGGCCAATCAGCGATCACATCGGGCGCCGTATTCCGCTCTTTATCGGGATGGTGTTATTTGTAATTGGCTCAGTCGGCTGCGCGCTGTCCCAAAGCATTGAACAGATCGTTTTCTGACGCGTCTTTCAGGCGCTCAGTGCGTGTACCGGGCCGATGCTTGCCCGCGCGATGATTCGTGATCTATTCACCAGCAGTAAAGCAGCGCACATGCTGTCGACTTTGGTGATTATCATGGCAGTCGCACCCATCATCGGGCCGCTACTCGGTGGTCAGATGATCAAATTCAGCACCTGGCACGCCATCTTCTGGCTGCTTGCTGTGATTGGAACCCTGATGTTTTTCTCGCTGTTCCTGCTGCCGGAAACCCTCAGTCACGACAAGCGAGCGAAGGCCTCACTCGGCTCAGCCTTTGGCAACTATGTTGAGTTATTCAAAAATCGACCCTTTATGTGCTACACCCTGAGCCTGACCTTTTACTATATGGCAGCGTACGCGTTTGTTACCGGCTCTCCATTTGTTTACATCGATTATTACGGCGTCGAACATCAACACTACGGCTGGCTGTTCGCGGTGAATATTCTCGGTTTGATGGGGTTGAGCTTTGTAAACCGTCGTCTGGTGCACCGTTTTCGCCTTGAGAGCTTGCTCAATGCGACCACACTGGTTGCCACTCTGAGTATTGCGGTCATGGTGGTCACAGTGAAAGCGGAGATGGGCGGGATCTGGATGATCGTCGTGCCGATATTTGTCTTCTTTTCCATGAACGGCATCATTGCCGCTTCATCAACGGCTGCGGCTCAGGATGAAGTCGAGAGCCATGCCGGCTCAGCATCAGCCGTGATCGGCGCGCTGCAATACGGCAGCGGCATCATTTTCACTCTGTTACTGGCCCATTTTCGGGACGGTACGCCGTGGACCATGACCTGGATTATCGCGCTGTTTACTACGATCAGCGCCCTGCTGCTCTTGACCAAACGCTCCCGCAACCGGGCATGACATCCTCCACTTGGTCGCGACACACCTCGCGCGCGGCCAAGGATCAGCGAGCAACCTGAGCCAGAACCGGGGGTGAGCATCAATTCTGACATCCGATTCACTGCGTTCATCATTCCCGCGGGTAGCGAAGTGCCTCAACCAGCAGCTTAAAGGCCGGAGATGAGAGCTGACGATTGGCGTAGTAAAGGTAGTAGCCGTCAAAGGGTGCGCACCAGTCATCCAGCACACGTTCCCGTCGGCCGCTGTCGAGATGAGTTTGCACGAGATCTTCCGGTATGTAGGTCACCCCAAGGCCAGCCAACGACGCTTCGAGACGCCCCTGTGAGCTGGTCATGACCACCTGGCCTTTGACGTTCACATTGATGACTTTACTGCCTTTCTCGAATTCCCACGCATATACCCCGCCGTAGGTTGGCAAACGAATGTTGATACAGTTGTGATTGACCAGTTCACCCGGCGTTTGCGGTTTACCGGACTTTTTCCAGTATTCCGGCGTAGCAACCACCGCCATTCACAATTGCGGAGAAATGGGAACTGAGATCATGTCCTGATCAAGACTTTCCCCTAAACGAATGCCCACATCAAAGCGTTCAGACACAATATTGACCAGACCATAATTAACGCTGATTTCAACGTTGATTTCCGGATATTCGAGCAGCAGTTCGGGAACTTTAGGCCATAAAATGGTATTCACTGCGTGCTCAGCAGCCGTGATGCGAATGGTTCCGGCGGGACGCAGCTTAAACTCGTTGATCAGCTCCAGCTCCTGATCAATTTCAGAAAGCTTTGGCGCAATGGCGTTCATCAACCGTTCACCCGCTTCGGTTGGCGATACACTTCACGTTGTGCGATTGAGTAACCGGACATCCAGCCGCTGCTCTAAACCCCGAACGGCGTGACTTAACGCGGACTGAGACACACCCAGCAGCACGGCCGCCTTTGTCAAACTACCTTCACGAGCGACGGTCACAAACGCCAGCAGATCGTTATCGTTTTTATTCATATTGGTAATGGACTTGATGAAATTGAGAGCGCGATAAAGGAATTCCCCAACCATTCTAACGAAGCATTCCGTCCCCATAATCATAGAAAGCCAAACACCCTTATGAAATGAATTCATCAAGCACCGTAAATACTGTGATGCCGCCTTAGTTGAACCGGGTCATCAGCTCACAAAGGAAACGGAATCAAAAAAGCCGCACGAGAGTGCGGCTTTGAATCACAAACAGATATTCATATATTTTAGAAAGTGTATTGCGCCGACAGTCGGAAAGAACGCCCTGGCTGATAGACCTGATTCCATGCAATGCGATAGTTTTCATCAAACGCATTCGCGACGGTGAAATCGACTTTCAGGCCATCCAGACTCGACATCGGCTCCCAGCTCGCATAGAAATCCGCCGTTTGATAACCCTGATAAGTCTCACCTTCTTTCACACGGTCCTGATCGCTGACAAACATCACCCGTGTACCAACGTTGGTATCAATTTGCCAGAAACCATATTCAAGCTGAGCGACCCATTTGTCAGCCGGGACATTCTCCAGCCATGAGCCATCCGCTTTATCTTTACCGCGTGTCTGGCCATAAGACAGACCCGCCGTCAGATTTTCAATCTGATAAACCGCCGACAGTTCATAACCTTTCAGTTCTGCACGATCCACGTTGACAGAACGGCTCGTCCCGGCACAGCCAATCCCTGAGCCACTTCCCATGATGCAACCCATCATTGCCTGATTGCCGGGTACGTCAACTTCCAGATTGATGAAATCTTTCACCTCATTGCGGAAAACCGCAGCTGTCAGGCTCAGTTTGTCTTCAGCCAACAGGTTTTCGAAATCAAATTGACCTTTCAACTCAATATTCTTCGCTTTCTCGGGTTTCAAATCCGAGTTTGGAATGAAGGTGTTTGTAACCGGCCCAATCCCCGGAATGCTGAACATCGTAAAGTGAGTGCCGTCGGTAAAGAGTTCTGTGGTGCTCGGTGCACGGAATGCCTCATCATAACGCAAAGACCACTGCATCCAGGAAGCGGCCTGCCAGCTGATACCGGCAGAAGGTGACAGCGCGGATTCGTCGTTGTCCTGATAACCATCCGCTTCAGAGGTAAAGGTGTCGTAACGTAAGCCGGCATCCAGGCCGATGCTGTTCGTCAGTGCATAATTCACATAAGCGAAAGCACCCAGTGTTGTGGTTTCAGCACCGTCCGGGGGTGTCGGACGTCCTTGCTCTCCTTCGCCTCGTTTGGCATTCAGTTTATCCTGATAGCCGTCAAGCCCGGTATAAAGCTGAACATCCCCTGCCTTCGACTGGTTCGTCACGTTAAAGCCGAGCGTGGTGATCTTACTCAGGTCTTTCCCGTTCCCCGTGGTGGCGGTTTCAGAGATCTCGGACAGATTATGGTACACACTGACGTCCAGATTGATCAGCTCGCTCGACGGGTTCAGGTTGTAACTCAGGGTGATATTCTGATCCTTCGTATCACGATCAATCAGTGTGTCAGCCGCAGCAGGATCGGTCGAGCCCACAACCGGCGGGTGTCCGTCTCGATCAGAATAGCGCAGACTGAGACCAAGGCGATTGGCTGCATTTGCCTGCCAGTTCAGTTTCGCCAGACCTGTCGTATCTTTCGACTCAGTCCCGTACAGTTTGTGACCGTTACCCTGCTCCATTGCACCCGTGTCACGTGTGCTTCCGGCCAGCAGCCAATCGATGCGGTCAGACTGACTGGCAATCGCAGCAGCGTTTGTCCAGACATCCCCATTGTCCTGATAACCGGTTTTAATTCGGCCACCCAGCCCCTGACCATCAACAATATCCGCAGCATTGATCGTATTTTGAATCACCACGCCGCCAATTGCGCCGGAGCCATACAGGGAACTGATCGGGCCCTTAATCACTTTCACTTCACTGAGCAAAGAAGGATCCAGGAAATAAGATGGTCTGTGGTCAAAGCTGAAGTTCTGGCGGTTGCCATCAACGACCTGCAGGATTTTATTATCCTGTAAGCCACGAATGTTCACCGACTGATTTCCCGGTACATTGCCGCCGACCACAGAAACATTGGGTTCAAATTTCAGTGCATCTGCGACTGAAGTCGGCTGGATTTCAGCCAGCTTTTTCTGATCAACCACGTCAATCGAACGTGTTTTCTCTTGTTGTGTGGCTTCCAGCCGCGATGCGGTCACAACAATCGTTTCGTCAGCCGCCGACGTTTTTTCCTGAGCATGCAATGTAGGTGAAAGTGCCAGCAAAACAGCGCTGGCAATCAGTGACAACTTTTTATGATTCATATTCCCTGCTATCAATTCTTTTATCAGTGAGATGATTTTCTGGAACGGATTATACAAAAGCAAATGATAATTACTATCAATATCATTGTTATCCAGATCACAAATTCAACCAGAAATAAGATCCATTCGCATTTATTGATATCTTTCAGCAAGGAGGGTCTTGAGGGGCTTACCGTACAGATCGCTGAACGATTGCTGGCTTTTTAACACCTTAGAAAGCGCTTGAAAGAAATATGCTTGTCAGTTTGATGGATGGGTGCTAGTATCCGCGCTCGATTTGACGGTATTCAGTAAGGTCGCATTACGGAATACCTTTTCATTCACTCAATTAAGAGTAAATATCATGAAATTTGAAGCACAAGTACGTTCTGACCTGGGTAAAGGTGCGAGCCGCCGCCTGCGTCACACTAACAAGTTCCCTGCAATCATCTACGGTGGTGAAGAAGCGCCAGTTTCTATCGAACTGAACCACGATGACGTGATCAACCAAATGGACAAAGCTGCGTTCTACGAAGCAATCACTCTGGTTATCGACGGTAAAGAAGTGAACGTTAAGCCACAAGACATCCAGCGTCACCCATTCAAGCCAAAAGTTCAGCACATGGACTTCATCCGCATCTAATTGCGGTCTGGCTGAAAACGCTGAAGAAAAAGCGCCTCTCAAGGCGCTTTTTTTGTATCTCGGATCCTGATACTGCCATCAGAACAAACTTTGTTGCGGATTGTCAGCTTCCTGGGCAACTCCCGCTTCCAGTTCCCGCTTCCGTCTGAGCAATCGCTGATACCGCTGCTTACACAGTTTAATGACATGGCGTTTCTGGTCATTGTTCATTTCCTGCCAGTGGAATCGCTCTTCCCGGCTTCGCAGACACCCTTTGCAGTATCCCCGATTATTGGCCTGGCAAACACCAATACACGGACTGGGGATCGTAAAGAAATCTAACTGCTCCATTCTCAGCCCCCAATCTTTGATTCTGATCAATAAATATACACTGAGATAGTAACGAGTTCATGGTTTGAATACCAGTACGCTTTCCCACCGATCTGTCGCTGATTCAACCTATGAGCACAGCGTTTCATCAGTGAGCCACTTCACAGTCATTACAAATAATTAACAAAATCACGGACAGCCCGTCATACGTAATCACCGCATCAGCTGGCTGGCCTGACATACTTTTCTTCTTTGAAAAACAGATCCTTATCGGTGCGATACCGATGATATACGTAAAAGTACTTAATACCTTGGTCTTACAAATCCTGTCGGGGCATCTTTAACCCTCCGTGTTATTGCGCTTGTTCACGCCTATCCTTTGTTTAATGCTTTGAATGCATAGGGTTTATCCCGCTATCACAATAAAAATGAGGACGTGAAACATGAGTCTGGTAAAACGCACTGTACGCAACGCGCTGGTTGCCGCCGGCACCGTTGCGGTTTTACTTTCCAGTACCGCCGCTTATTCCGCAGAAAAAGTCTATCGCCTGAAACTGGCTGAAACCTGGGGTGCAAACTTCCCGATTTTCGGGGATACCACCAAAGCGATGGCGGCAATGGCTGAGAAAATGTCCAATGGCCGCCTGCAGATCCGGATTGATTCCGCGAACAAACACAAAGCGCCGTTCGGTGTGTTTGATATGGTCAAAGCCGGTCAGTATGACATCGGCCACTCCGCTTCTTATTACTGGAAAGGCAAAGTACCGAACACCCTTTATTTCTCCACGATGCCATTCGGTATGGTTGCCGCTGAACAGTACGCCTGGTTCTACCACGGCGGTGGTATGGAACTGATGGAAAAGGTATACGGCCCGCACAATCTGCTGTCGTTCCCCGGCGGAAACACGGGCGTTCAGATGGGAGGATGGTTCCAGAAAGAAATCAAATCCGTTGATGACCTGAAAGGTCTGAAAATGCGTATTCCTGGTTTTGCGGGTGAAGTTCTGGCCAAACTGGGAGCCAGCCCGACCAATATCGCCCCCGGTGAGCTCTATACAGCACTGGAGCGTCGTACCATTGATGCGCTGGAGTGGGTCGGCCCGGGTCTGGACCTGCGAATGGGTTTTCACAAAATCGCCCCTTATTACTACACCGGCTGGCATGAACCGGCCACAGAGCTGCAATTCTTAGTCAACAAACGCTCTTGGGAGCGCCTGCCAGAAGATCTTCAGGAAATTCTGCGCGTTGCGATGCGCCTGTCTGCCTACGATATGTATATTCTGAACACCCATGCCAGTGCAGAAAACTGGTCAACCATGAAAAAAGAATATCCAAATATCAAGGTGATGCACTTCCCGGATGATGTCATGGCGGCAATCCGCAAAGCCAATGACGAGCTGCTGGCTGAGCAGGCTGCAAAAGATCCGCTGGCGAAAGAAATCCTGGAATCACAAGCGGCTTATCTGAAGAAAGCCCGTGAATGGACCCTGATTGCCGATAAAGCTTACCTCGACAGTCAGGCTCAGCAGGAATAATACGAGTCGATGCGCCGGAAGTTCCGGCGCATTTCTCTTTTTCAGATATGTTGCCTCGCAACGGAGTCCTTATGCGAAGCCTGTTAGCCTTTGAGAGAATCATCAACCGGTTTTCCGATCTGCTTGGCTGGATTGCCAGCACCTTATTTATCATTCTGATGTTCAACGTCTTTTATGATGTGATCATGCGTTATGTCTTTAATTCCGTTTCTATCGCAATGCAGGAAATGGAATGGCATTTATTCTCCGCGGTTTTCTTGCTGGGTGTTCCCTTTGCACTCAAAGCCGGCGGACACGTGCGTGTGGATGTGTTCTACGAGCGCTTCAGTCCGAAAACCTGCGCCATCATCGATTTACTGGGCTCTGTTTTCTTTCTGCTGCCTTTTTGTCTGATGGTGTTCTGGTACGGCATTGATTTTGCCAAAGAGTCCTATGCGCTCGGTGAATCCAGTGGCGACCCGGGCGGCCTGCCCTACCGATGGCTGATTAAAAGCATGATTCCCATTTCTTTCCTGTTCATGGCGATCTCGGGGATCGGGATGATCCTCCACAACATCAACCGCCTGGTTAACCCAAGCCTGTCCCACGCAAAATAAGGAGTGTTCCGTGGTTGGTATTATTATGTTCGTCGTCGCCCTGTTTGCACTTCTGCTGGGCTTTCCTGTGGCATTTACCTTTGGCGGGATTGCCCTGCTGTTCGGGATCTGGGCTGAAGGTCCTGAAATCTTTGCCTTCATGCCTTTTCGGATCATGAGTATCATGCAAAACACGGTCTTAATGGCCGTACCGCTTTTTGTGTTCATGGGCCTTGTTTTGCAGAAAACCCGCCTTGCCGAACAATTGCTGGAATCCATGGGGAAACTCTTTGGCAGCGTGCGCGGTGGACTGGCGATTTCCACGGTACTGGTTGGCTCCTTGCTGGCAGCATCAACCGGGGTTGTCGGCGCTTCAGTCGTTGCCATGGGTCTGATTTCTCTGCCGGTCATGATGAAATATCAGTACAGCAAAGGACTGGCAACCGGAACCATCTGTGCTTCAGGGACACTGGGACAAATCATTCCGCCATCGATTGTGCTGATCCTGTTAGGCGATGTGCTGGGTATTCCGGTCGGTGATCTGTTTCAGGCAGCGATCTGGCCCGGGATTGCGCTTGTCTTGGCGTATATTGTTTACATCGTGATATACAGCTGGCTGAATCCGGAAGCTGCACGTCCGATGGACAGGGATCCCAACCAGTCCCGCCAACAGGAAATCTTCATTGCCCTGAAAGCGGTACTGCCACCGCTGGCGCTCATTATCGTGGTGCTGGGCTCCATCTTTGCAGGTATTGCAACCCCGACTGAATCTGCAGCGCTGGGTGGCATGGGTGCAGTCGTTCTTTCCGTCCTTTATCGCCAGTTTTCCTGGCGCATGCTGTACGACAGCGCATTCGAAACCGTTAAAGTCACCGCCATGGTCTTTGGTATCTTGCTGGGCGCGACCGCCTTCTCCATGGCCTTTACCTATACCGGCGGGGATTACCTGGTCGAAGAATGGATGATGGCTTTGCCGGGTGAGCAATGGAGCTTCCTGATCCTCACCATGCTGATCATTCTGATCCTGGGCTTCTTTATCGATTTTGTTGAAATCTGTTTTATCGTCGTGCCGATTCTGGCACCCATCGCCGATACCATGGGCATCAACATGCTCTGGTTCGCGATTCTGATTGCGATGAACCTGCAAACATCGTTCCTGACGCCGCCATTTGGTTTCAGTCTGTTCTATCTGAAAGGCGTGGCACCTGAAGGCATATCGACCCGGGACATCTACAAAGGCGTATTGCCCTTTATTTCAATTCAGATCCTGATTTTAGCGACAGTGTTGCTCTTCCCGGGCTTCTACGGCCTGTAACCATCCATGAAAACAGACAAATATAGAGCTGGCTGGCACTTTTCTCACAAAGTGCCACCTTTTTTTCTTTGTTCCTGTATACAAATTGTTAACATTCAGGGCATCCCGAAAACCGCTGACCAAGCAGGTGCTGGTAACCATGCCACTGAAAGTGAAGCTGATTCTTCTCACGCTCCTCCCCTTACTGCTGATCAGTGCTGCCATCAGCTGGATCGCGATTCATCAAGCACAGTCTCTTGGCCAGAAAGAAATCGCGACGTTTCGGGCAAACCTGATTGCTGCAAAAGAGCAGGCTCTGAAAGATACGGTGGATCTGGCACTCGACAGCATCCACCATCTCTATCACAACGCCGGACCTGATGATGAAAAAGCCAAGACCGAAGTCAAGCGGATACTGAACGATCTCCGCTATGGCGACGATGGCTACTTTTTCGTCTACCACGAAAACGGAACCAATCTGGCGCACCCGGTTCTGCCTGAACTGGTCGGCAAAAACCTGTTGGATCTGCAGGATAAGAATGGGGATTACCTGATTCGGGCACTGATCAACACTGCCAAATCAGGCGGAGGTTTTCATCAGTACCTGTGGCATAAACCATCAAGCGATCAGGTTGTCACCAAACTCAGCTATGCCGCCTGGCTGCCTAAATGGCACTGGATGGTGGGCACAGGGCTCTACATTGAAGATGTTGCCCACCAGATGACACGGGTTGAACAAAGCGTACAAGCCAATATCCGGACGACGTTCATTTCCGTGATCGTGCTGGTTGCCATCACGACTTTACTCATTCTGATCACAACCCTTGCGATTAACCTGCATGAACACCGGCTGGCCGACAGTCGGCTGAAAGAGCTGGCTCATAAAACTGTGATGTTTCAGGAAGAGGAAAAAAAGCACGTTGCCCGAGAACTGCATGACGGCGTCAATCAGCTGCTGGTATCAGGAAAGTGCCACCTTGAATTACTGAAAGACAAAATGACTCAGTCTGATGTTGAGCAGGCTTTAAGTCACCGGGCTTTAAGTGAAAACGCTATTTTGCAGGCAATTTCCGAATTAAGACGAATTTCACACAATTTACGACCCAGTTCATTGGATGATATTGGGCTGGCCGCTGCACTGGAGCATCTGCTGAATGACTTTTCTGCATCGACTGGCATTCAGGTCAGTCACGCTCTGGAGCTCGGGTCACTGACATTACCCACAGATGTGATGACAACGTTGTATCGTGTGGCTCAGGAATCTCTGGTGAATATCAGTAAGCATGCCCACTCAGACCGGATTGAGATGACATTATCCGTAATTCAGAAAAACCTGCAGTTTATCATCCGGGATCATGGTGTGGGTTTTCATGTTCAACAAGCCATGAATGGCAAGGGCATTGGTCTTCGTAATATGCGGGAGCGACTGGAATTTCTGGGCGGTGAACTGGATATCAGCAGTGAACCCGGTGAAGGCACGGAAATTCTGGTCAACCTTCCGCTTCAGGGAATAGAAAGTTATGGCAAAGATCCAGGTGTTACTGGTTGATGATCACCAGGTGGTCATGGAAGGCTTTAAAGCCAGGCTGGACAACGAAACCAACATTGAAGTCGTGGCAACCGCTGTAAACGGCGCCGAAGCCCTGAAACAGGCTGCCCGGCACCGGCCTGATGTCGTTCTGATGGATATCAGCATGCCGGAAATGAACGGTATTGAAGCGACCCGTTTCTTCCGACGCGATTATCCGGACATTAAAGTGCTGATCCTGACCATGCACGATAACCGGGAGTATATTCTTCAGGTAATGCAGGCCGGGGCCAGCGGTTACATTCTCAAAGAAGTCTCCGCGGAAGAAATGGTCCAGGCAATTGAAGCCGTTCATCAGGGAGGCAGTTATTTTTGTCGTCTGGTGGCTGAAACGTTGTTTTCTGCGCCCATCGAACAGTCAGCGCCTGCCGCAATGGCAGTCACAGCGCTCAGCCGCCGGGAAGAAACCATTCTCAGGCTAGTTGCTTTAGGTAAAAGCAGTAAGAAGATCGCTCAGGAACTGGGGATCAGTACCCGTACGGTAGAAACCCATCGCCAGAATATCAAACATAAACTCAACATGAGTTCTACGGCTGAACTGACTGCGTATGCGGTCAAAGAAAATCTGATTTAGAACAGCCCCAGCTGCGGGGCAATGATGTCATCAAAATGCTGGCCGATAAAAGGCAGAATCCCGTCCGCGATTGGTTTGAGCTGTTTCTCAATGTAATGGTCATAATCAATGGGACTTTGTCTGGCTTCCACGGGTTCAGGACCGTGCGTTGTGATCACATATTCAATCCATCCGCCGGTTTGATACTGAAGCGGTCGGCCCAGTTGCTGATTCACTTCATCGGCCCGGCGTGCAGCACGCACATGAGGCGGGACATTCTTTTGATACTCAGATAAGTGACGTCGTAACCTTTTACGGTAAATCAGCTTGTCATCAAACAGTCCCTGCCCGGTCTGCTCAACGTACTGGCGTACATATTCTTCGACATCTTCCTGGTGAAAAACCTTTCGATACAGCGTCTGCTGAAATTCCTGTGCCAGTGGCGTCCAGTCGGTGCGAACCGTTTCCAGTCCCTTAAATACCATTTCTTCCACACCATCCCGGATCACAAGACCGGCATACCGTTTTTTGCTGCCGGTTTCCTGTCCCCGGATCGTTGGCATCAGAAATTTGTGGTAGTGCGTTTCATATTCCAGTTCCAGCGCTGATTCCAGGTGATAGGTCTCTTTGAGATACGCGGTCCACCATTGATTCATCTCCGCCACCAGCCTGTGACCAATCGCATCCGCTTCTTCACCACTGTGCGCTTTCTTCAGCGACACAAAGGTTGAGTCCGTATCTCCATAAATCACCTCAAACCCTTGTTCCTCGATGCGCTCACGGGTCATTTTCATGATCTCATGACCCCGCATGGTGATTGAAGAAGCCAGACGATGATCGAAAAATCGGCAACCGGAAGAACCCAGAACGCCATAGAAGGAATTCATGATGATTTTGATGGCCTGAGAAAATGCTTTTTCACCGTCACGTTTCGCCTGATCCCGGGCCGCCCAGAGTGCTTCAATCATCTCCGGCAGGAAATGTTTCTCACGATGGAAACGACCGCCCCGGAAACCGGCAATCGCCTGATCATCCGCCTTGCCTTCTTCCAGCAGCAAGCCTTCAACCAGCCCCATCGGATCGATCCGGAAGGTACGGATAATGGAGGGATACAGCGATTTAAAGTCCAGCACCAGTACGGAATCATACAGGCCCGGTTTGGAATCCATCACATAGCCGCCAGGGCTCGCAATCCAGTTTTCACTTTCCAGATTCGGCGCCACATACCCGGCACGATGCAGTTGAGGCAGATACAAATTGGTAAACGCTGCAACAGAGCCTCCGACTCTGTCGAGCTCCACCCCGGTCAGACGGCTTCGTTCTATCGCAAACGCCAGCAAATGGGTTTTCTCAAATATCCGGGTGACCAGTTTGCAGTCCTGCAAGTTGTAACGGGCCAGTGAAACTTTGTCTTCACGGAACATCTGATTGATTTCAGCCATTCTGTCGTACACATTATGAATGGCTTTCCCTTCACCCAGCAGCTCCTGAGACACAGATTCCAGCGACCAGGAACGGAAGTTATACGTTGCGGTCTTCAGGGTATCAATGCCATCCATCACAACCCGGCCCGGAATCGAGATAAAGCCTGAATTCGGATTCTGGCTGGACTGCCGCCAGTGCGGGGTCTGCTGACCGCGGCCGATACGAAACGGCAGTTTATGCCACTCAGCCCGCTTCATCAGCAGACGGAAGTCAAAATCAATCACACTCCAGCCGATGATCACATCCGGATCATACTGCGTAAACCAATCCTGAAGCGCAAGCAGTAAGGCCTTTTCATCACTGACCCACTGAATCCAAGCCAGCGCAGATTCATCCGGGCTCGCGGGCTGACCCACCATGATCACCCTGCTGTCCGAGTCACTGTGCAGACCGACGGAATACAAAATGCCTTTTTCGGAACATTCAATATCCAGCGACACCACTGAAAGCGAAGGCTGATAATCCGCCGCTTTGGCTTTCACCTGATGAAATTCCCGATACCCGTTTCTGGTGGTCATCTGCCCCGTAAAAGCAATTCCTCCCCGGATAAAGCGTTCCATTAAATAGCGATCGGCCAGACGAATATCATCTTCGTAGACCCGGATGCCTTCCGCAGCCAGCAAAGTTCCCACCTGCAAGCCGGCACTGATCGTCAGGGTATAGCAGGCCGACATGGTCTGATGCTGAAAATTCTGCATCTCCAGGGTTCGCCAGGCGACCATCACACCCTGTTGCGCAAGAATCTCCTCTGCCCGTGGCTGATCCGTGGCTGAAATGAAACAAACCGGTTTGTCCCCTTCCACAATCAGCTGACAAGGGCCCTGCTCTGTCTTTACCCAGAGTGTAATTTGCGTTTGTCCGCGGACATCTCTGCTTTGACGGGTCAGTACGAAACCTGCATCTTGCTGGCTCTGGCGGGTAAAACTTGAATTCATCTGCGTTCTGTCTGTTGGATCAGCCGATCTTACGTTCAATTTTCTGCCACTCTTCGGCCAGCCATAGACCAAAATGCTGCATCAAAAAGAGCGTCGCTTTTTTAGGGACCTGGGTGCGATTTGCCAGCATGGCTGCCCGCTCTGCATCCAGAGCTTTGTCCGGATAAACTTTCAGAAAGCAGGCCGTCGCGTCTTTCAATGACAGTGGCAGTGTTTTTTCCCGGTGCATGACCAGCGTGAACCCGGTCCACAGCATTTTCTTTCCGATATATTCACAGTAGTCAAGATAATGCGCCATCACGCGGGTTTTCGTAATTTTCTGCCGGTACTCAGTGAGTATGGGTTCGAGCGGACCATTGAAGGATTTTGCCGCATCCCAGCTGGGTTCAAAATCACCAAAACTGTCTGATAAATCCTGTCCGCTGATACAGATGCAGCAGTGCCGGAGCCAGATGCCCCACTGAAATATCCCTTCCAGAGACAACACTTCACTGCGCAATGCCTGTCTGATATCAATTCGGGTCACGGCTTTATGCCGTCTGGCAATGTGCCAGCTCAGGCTGTGTAACCGGCTGCTTTCCTGCTCAGTCAGCGGCCGTTCGAGAACCAGTGTCAAATTCAGATCAGATTTGCCCGGAACAGCTTCCCGCCGGGCCACACTGCCCGACAGATACACACTGTGCAAAACGCCTTTAAACAGCACTTTGAGATGCTGGAGCATTTCATGAAGGCAAGGCTGAAACACCGGTTGAAACGGTTGACGATTATCAAGAATGGGAAGAAGAGAAGCCAAAAATCTGTTTCCTGAATCACAACTCAATCTGCCAGCATCATAGCATGAAAGTCGTTCAGGGATGGGGATATAGCGATTCAACCGCTGAAATCAGCAGCGCCTTCACGGTTCTGTCCGCAGATCAATCTTTCTCGCAGATAGCCTTTCCCCTGTGGAGCTTGTTATACTGCGCGTTCCAATGAACTAAGATTGACCGATACATGAATAATTCAGAACTGATTTCATACGACGATGTCATCGAAGCCGCTTACGATATTTTTCTCGAAATGGCGCAAGACAGCCTCGAACCCGCCGATGTCCTGCTGTTTACAGCACAATTTGATGACCGTGGTGCAGCCGAAGTTGTCGAAACCGGCAGTGACTGGCCAGAACACGTCGGCTTCCCCGTTGAAGGCGAAGAATATGCTGAAGTACGCATCGGTCTGGTCAATGAAGCAAATGACGAACTGGATGACGTGTTCGCCCGTTTGCTCATCAGCCGCGACCCGGATCATAAGTTCTGCCACATTTTGTGGAAACGCGACTGAGTCCGAAACAAATCATATAAAAACGGCGCTGATTTCAGCGCCGTTTTTATTTCAGTCAGAGTCCGGGAATTCTCCGGACAGGCAGAGTTACACCAGAACCGGGGTTTCTTCCTGTGGGCTGCGTCTCACCCAAATGAGGCTGGCCACTGCAACCATCACCATTGCCACCATAATCGCACCCAGGCTGAACTGATCTTTTGCACTGAGCATGGATGCCACCAGTGCTGCGATACCAGCACCCAGGTTTTGCAAACCGCCGAGCACCGCTCCCGCCGTACCGGCATGGTACGGGAATGGCTCAACCGCAGCAGTCGTGGTTACCGGGAAAATCACACCCGAGCCAATAAAATACAGGAACGCACCGCCAATCAGAGAACTGACTGTCACCATACCTGCCAAACCCGGCAACAGAATGGTCAGAGCCCCGAAGCCCAGTGCGGCAAGTCCCAGATACAGCACGCGTTGCTGACCCATACGGTTGACCAGCTGTGAAGACAGCCAGGAGCCAAGCATATATCCCGGCAAAGGCAGCACAAACAACCAGCTGACCGTGGTTGGATCTAATTTCAAAACGTTACCGAGTAAAACACCCGCTGCCGCTTCAAAGACAGCTAATCCTGCAAAGGTTGCCACCAGACAAAGCACATACCCCTGAAACTTACGATTTCCAAGCACATATTTATAGCTGGTCGTCACACGTTCAACCCGACGCTTTTCCTTTGGTAGTGTCTCGGTGAACTGGCTCAGGACGATCAACGTCACTGCCGCTCCCAGAACCAGTAGGAACAGGTAACTGGCAGACCAGCCAAAAGATTCGGATAAATATCCGCCCAACACCGGAGCAATCAGCGGGGAGAAAATAACCCCCATACTGACCAGACTGTTGACCCGGTGCAGTTCTGCCCCTTCATAACAGTCACGGGTCACGGTCCGGCACATCGCTCCGCCACAACCAGTGCCCATTCCCTGAATAAAACTTGCCAGCAGGAACACCTCAAAAGTCGGCGCAAAGAGCGCCATTAAAGTGCCTGCGATAAAAATGCTCATGCCTGCCAGCATCACTGGCTTGCGTCCGATCCGATCCGACAATGGCCCGTATACAAACTGAGATAAACCATAAGGAATCAGGTAAGCCGCCATGACAGCCTGCAAGAATGCCGGTTTCACCGTGAAGGCCGCTGCCATTTGAGGAATAGCCGGCACGTACATGGTTTGGGTCATTTGCCCGACCGCGGCCAGAATAATAATCAGGAACAGTATTTTTGCCACACCGGCAGAATAAGATTGCCCGTTCACAACCTCACTCCTTACATGAATTCGAAGAGATAATGATAAATACAGGTCATCATAAAACGGCTGGGCTGAAAGAAGATTGAGAGATGGATTCAGAAATCACCATCGTCCACGAGCGCCGCTATGACAACATTTCGAGCGGGATATTATAGGCAGGCCGGCAGAACAACAAGTAAATACTGAGTTTGTCAGCACGATAGTTTATTATGATTAGGATTAGAAAAAGTAACCCAAAACCAGTGGATTTCAGGATAAAAAAAGCGAGCTCAGAAGCTCGCTGTTCACAACGTGGTCATCAACAGAGTCAGTCAAAATGGAAACGGTGTTTACCGCGGCTTGCTTTGGCACGCAGGTAATTTTCATTCCCCTCTTTCAGGTGCGCTTTCGTTCCCACCACTTCAGTGATCGAAATACCTAAAGCTTCCAGATCCTGAATTTTTTTCGGGTTATTGGTGATCAGCCGAATCGATTCAACACCGAGCGCTTTCAGCATTTGTGCAGCTTCCGTGAAATCACGCAAGTCATCGCCAAAACCCAGGTGATTATTCGCTTCATACGTATTCATGCCCTGACTCTGCAGCAGATAGGCATCAATCTTGTTATACAGCCCGATACCACGCCCTTCCTGGCGCAGATATAGCAGAATACCGCCTTCTTCAGCCATGCGTTCAATGGTTTCATCTAACTGCTCACCGCAGTCACAACGGGAAGAATGAAAAACATCTCCGGTCAGGCATTCTGAGTGCATTCTGACCAACGGTGTCGCGTTCTGTTTGTCCGCATTTCGAAAGACGAGAGCAACGTGCTCTTTACCGGAAGCAAGGCCTTCAAAAGAGAGAATATCGGCAGGGATATGGCTGTTTACACCGACTTTAAAGGGGACTCTGGCCCTTACATTTACCATCTTGTTCTATTACCTCTCACACAATCATGGTCTGGCGACGGATGATTGCTCAGTTATCTACCGACTCAGCTCATCACACAACTGACTTCAATGCGCTGCTGGTATGGATGTGTACTGATAATATCTAAAATTATGACACTAAAACAGTCATCACCCATGACTTCTGTCGTCAGTCAACGACAATCAGTTGTTATAACATAACAAAATCATCAAAGACAACCTCAATCTCCGTTGATACAAGGGCATCAATACCAGCCTGCCCTTGCCTGCCAGGTCAGCTGTTAACGATGAGGCGAATCCTGTATTTCCTGAGTCATACGAATCAGGGTATCGAGAATCCGCTCGCCATCAGCGCGCAGACCGTTGTGCTCATATTCATTGGTCATCCAGGCCCGGCTGTTCGGCATGTTTGCCAGAACCTGGCGACTGTAATCAAATTCTACATACATGTCTTCGACGTAAACCGCTGCGGCTAGCGGCACTTTGTTTGCGGCCAGTTGGCTCGCATCATATAAAGCAGGCCAGTCCGACTTCTCAGCAAGCATGTTGGCGGCTTCCTGTAGAGGCTTCAGGGTTTCCAGCTGCTCAAACATCCACGGATAAACCATTTCACCGGTAAAACAGAAATCCCGGCCAGACTGATAATGGCACTGCGGAAATTCATCCCGTACCCGATGCGCCGACCAGCGTGACGCTTCATGCTGGCAATAAATAGATTCATGGAGAATCGCATAGATCGGATTGGTCTGATAAGACTGCTCAGCCAGCATGGCATTGAGGAAACTGTAACTCAGCTCAGACTGCCCGTTTACATCAACAAAGGCATTTTCCAGCTGATAATACAAATCTAAATCACCGCCGCTGCGGCCCAAATGAATCCCAATCAGCTGAAACTGTTCAACCGTAAACCGCTGACCATTGTGCAGCCTGACCTCGTTCTCCAGCAAATGATCTGCAATCCGGTTACACAGCACCTGTGCATCAGGAAAACGTCGGAAAAACGCAGCGTTTTTATCCAACAGGCGACGATATGTTGCCCTGTAGACCACATCGGCATGACCTGAAACCGGTGGGATCCCCCCGGTCACATACGCCCTTGTCAGACTTTCAGGATAATAAGACAGATAATGCAACGTACAAAAACCGCCAAAGCTCTGGCCTAACAGCGACCACTGCTTTACGCCCAAAGCTTCACGGATGGCTTCCGCATCGCGCACAATATTATCAGCACGAAAATGACTGAGGTATTCTGCCTGCTCCAGCGCCGTCAGATCCGACAATGTTTGTGCATGAACCGGCTGACTTTGCCCTGTACCACGCTGATCCAAAAGCAACACACGGTATGTTTTCAAGGCCCGTTTCAGCCACCCGCTCTCGGCATCCGGGCGCGGAGATGGAAAACCCGGCCCACCTTGCAGGTAAACCAGCCAGGGTAAATCTGAGTGCTGCTTATCTCGGGCAACCACTTCCCGGGCAAACACCTGAATGCGGGCACCATTGGGTTGCTGATAGTTCAGCGGCAACTGAAAAAAATGCGGCTGACAATACATATCGCCGATAAAGAAACCTTGTTGCATTGATCCTCCATGATTTGGGATGAGAGTAACGAGCGCACTGTATCAGATTTCACTAAATATTGTCATTTCAGACACATCTGGTGTGGTCATGCAGCGAGTTGACTTCATATCATGCTTTCAGAACGGGAGTTTACCGATCGAATCTTTTGCAAAAAGACACGATGATAATGAGATCAGAAATTCAAACTATCTGTCCGCACTGCTATACGATGACTTTTCCATCATTATTGAATTTCCGCGTCGTAGATTCCGGCCGTATTAAAAAAGAAATGTCCTGCCTGCAACTTCAGCATACAGACCCATGCCCTTCTATTCGTGATTGAAGGACATGGGTTGTGTCATGCGTTCCCGGATGTGGCGCAAAACTTACCTGACACTTGTGTGCCGGTTGAGGAGATCAGCAAAACACTCAAGAAATTCGCGACCAACCTGACGGCCTTGCTGATAATCCAGGTCAAGGTCCTGACGGCTGCTGAGCAATGCTTTACTTTGCAGGTTTTTTTCCGGAGCCAGCTGAATCACCTTTAACGATTCCGGCGGATGAATCAGAAATTCATTGTCGGCTTTATAGCTCTGATAATACTTATTGAGCATATCGAGCACTTCCGAACGTTTACCGGTCAGTGACAGGAAACGCTCCACGTTCAGTCCGCTCAGCCACTTGCGGTAACCATTCACCGCTTTCTTATCCTCAGAAAGCTCCTGATTCAGCGCATCAGCTGCCTGAATCCCCGCCTGCTCTTTGTCCCGCCAAATGCTTTTCCAGAGCTCAAAGTGGTCCGTGAAATCCTGACGTATCGCCTTCACTTTATCCAGAGACTCATTCAGGCTGAAACGCTCTATATATTCCGGCAGTGCCTGTTCAATCCGTTCTCGCCAGTCATCAAATACCCCGGGTGTTTGCTGCGGCAGTTGCAATGGCTCAGTGCGGATGACAATCACCAGTTCCGCGCCCCGCTTCCATGCTTCCTGCACAGGCACTGCAGCACTGACTCCACCATCAACCCACTCCAGATCGTGTAAGTTCACCGGCAAGTTATACAGTAAAGGAATCGCACAGGTCGCCCGCAGCACATCGCGCCAGTTCTCCTGGTACATTGGCAGGTAAATATCCTGCAAGGTATCTTTGCGAGTCGCGCAGGCCAGCGCCTGGCGATAAGTTAACACCCGACGGGCAGTCGCAATGTCGAGGGGCGTATGTCCGTCCTGTTCAATTTGACTGAAAGCCCAGTCCAGATTCATCGGTTTTTGCTGGCTGAGATACTGATAAAGATTAAAAAACTCATTCTGAGTCGTCAGATTTGTGATGAAGTCATGGCCAAACTTATGCTGACGGCTGATATATGACGAAAGGTTTAAAGCACCGGCAGAGGTGCCAATATAAAGTTCAAACGGGTCAAAACCCGCTTCGAGAAATGCATCAAAGACGCCTGCTGTAAAAATACCCCGTTGACCGCCGCCCTGAACAACGACAGCAATTTTTCGCTTTTTTACGCCTGTTAACTGTGCGGCAAAAGTTTCAACCAGGTTGAGATCTAAATCTCCGAGGCTAAAAGGCAAGTGATTCATATGTCTTACTCACTCTGCAAAAACATAAACTCCCCTCTATTCTCTTATTTAAGCGCAAAGCTCGGCAGTAAGAGTCAAAAAATAGACAGAGTGATGATATCGATTAATGCGTGATTGCCGTCAATCCGAATCCGAAAAGGACTATCATAATGATGAATGCGACGGCTAAAGCAATTTTAAATTCAGGGGTTAGATGATTCATATAAACTCCAAATTTACTGCCGCTACGGAGGCCACATTTCGCCATCCTAACGGCAACTGTTTTAAAAATTGTAGCCTCGCCTTGAACCTTTGACCATTTAGAAAACATGGTTTTAGGGTGATAATCACAATTCTCCCAACTGGCATAAGGATGAATCAATGTATTTATATAACAAATACTTACTACCTTTAATTGTCATTTTCAGCCAGCTTTATCTCCCAGCGGCTCAAGCCAATACGAGTCAACCTGTTTACATCACGCCCTACTGGGGCTACACATTTCCTGACAACATTGATGCTAAAGGAGGAATCAAAATCTCTCCTGAAAAATCAGACCTTATTGGCATCACAATTGAAAGCGACTACGGAAAACAAAGAGATTTCAACGGCCGGATTGGCTTCACGACCCAACACCTGAAAACAAGCACCAAAAACTTCAGCGGCGACGACAGCTTTACCTTTTTTCATTTCCAGGCCAGCAGCCATTACCGCATCGTCTCAAAGCTGACCAGTTTTGTCGGCCTGAGCCTTGGCGGCACCCTGACGGATGCCAGCTGGTCAAACCAAGATGTTTTACTCTCTGGTGGCGGATTCTTCGGTTCCGACTTCTTTATTAACCCAAATATCAGAATTCGTTTGGAAGCTCGATGGCTGGCAAGTCGTGTTGATGGAAAAACAAGCACCCGGTGCAAGACCGACTCAGGCACGCAGGACTGTGAAATCAATATAGATAATGACTGGCTCAGCTTTTACCAGACCAATCTTGGGATCAGTTTTGTATTTTGAGTAAAAACACTAAAGATTATTGTGTATGAACTTGATAGTGACAATGTTGCAAAAGTCTAATTTTTGACTATTTGTTAGTCATAGGTACCAATTTGTTAAATAAAATAAAATACTCAATAAGAAGACGCGCATAGTTAAATCTTCTATACATTTCCTTAACATCTTACGATTCTCACAAAACGGAGGAAAATACCCACAATAAAGGCTGAGTAATGCCAATAGCACAAAAGTTACTGTCTATTGCGCTAGTAAGTATCAGTGGTTAATCTCAACTCAACTGCGTGGGGTTTCAATCCAAATTCTGCGCAACAGGAAGTAAATACTTAGAATAAAAAACTTAAATAGTGCTGTTTCATAGAGAATAGCAGTACATAAGGAGATACTTATGAAACGCGAACAATGGGGAACCCGAGCCGGTTTTATCCTGGCTGCTGTGGGTTCTGCTATCGGGTTGGGGAATATCTGGCGTTTCCCATATATGGCTTATGAGAATGGTGGTGGCGCATTTTTTATTCCTTACCTTTTCGCCATGCTGACCGCCGGGATTCCATTCATGATCATGGAATTCAGCCTGGGTCATAAACTGCGTGGTGCCGCGCCAAGGGCATTTGCCAAGCTGGGAGGCAAACTTGAGTGGCTGGGCTGGTTCCAGGTATTTATTGCCGCTGTCATTGCAGTTTACTACGTCGCTGTGATTGGCTGGGCCATTTCGTATATGGGCTTTGCCTTTACACAAAGCTGGGGAACTGACACCAATGCATTCTTCTTCAGTGAATACCTGAAACTGGGAGACAACTCACCAAGCAAACTGGGAAGTTTGCAACTGCATATTGCCATCCCAATGGTCATCGCATGGGGGATTGCTTTCGCTGCCATCTTTACCGGTGTGAAAGGCGGGATTGAGCGCGCCAGTAAAATCATGATGCCGCTGCTGTTCATCATGGTGCTGGCACTGATTGCGCGAGTCATTTTCCTTGAAGGTGCAATGGATGGTCTGAATTACCTGTTCCGTCCTGATTTCACCAAGATTCTGGACGCCAAAGTGTGGTCTGCTGCTTACGGACAGATCTTCTTTACCCTGAGTGT
Organism: Photobacterium sp. R1; assembly: GCF_054600795.1. Lineage (NCBI taxonomy): Bacteria > Pseudomonadati > Pseudomonadota > Gammaproteobacteria > Vibrionales > Vibrionaceae > Photobacterium > Photobacterium sp. R1. The sequence continues at coordinate 146,081 of NZ_BAAHZP010000005.1, read as the reverse complement.
CGGCTTCGCCATCATGATTGCCTACTCCAGCTATCTGCCAGAGAAATCTGACATCAGTAACAACGCCTTTATGACCGTACTGATCAACTGCGGATTCTCTATGGTTGCGGGTATCCTGATCTTCTCCGTCCTGGGCTACATGGCTCAAGAACAGTCAAAACCACTGACTGAGGTTGTGTCTGCCGGTGTTGGTCTGGCATTTGTAACCATTCCTGCAGCAATTAACCTGCTGCCTGCACCATACATTCTCGGCCCAGTTTTCTTCTTGGCTTTGGTTGTGGCCGGTCTGAGTTCACACATCTCGATTCTGGAAGCTGTCACTTCTGCAGTCATCGACAAGATGAAATGGTCTCGTAAAAAAGCCTCTACCGTTGTCTGCGGACTGGGCTTCCTGATTTCAATGGCCTTTGCAACAAACGGTGGTTTGCTGCTGCTTGACCTGGTGGACTACTTCATTAATAACGTTGCCCTGCTGGCAAGCTGCCTGGTGGAGCTGCTGGTGATTGGCTGGCTGCTGAAAGTGTCTGATATCCGGGCTTACGTTAACAAGATTTCTGAGTTTTCTATTGGTATCTGGTTCGAAATCTGTATCCGTTTCATCAGCCCGATCATGCTGGCGATTATTCTGGGTAAAAACCTGTTGAACACAGTCGACCAGGGCTACGGCGGTTATGCAATGTCTGATCTGCTGATCCTGGGTTGGGGCCTGGTTGCAGCTATGTTCGTTGTTGCCGTTATCATCAATGTGAGCTCTAAACCACAAAACGGAAGTGAGGTGTAAGTATGACAGCTGGTGCTATTATCATGATGCTGTTTGGCCTGGGGATCACCTGGGGAGGCGCAGCCTACTGCATCTCCGTTGCCATGAAAAATAAAGCATAACCATGACAAGAGGCCTTCGGGCCTCTTTTTGTTTTACCCGCCTGCGGACCCGAACTTTTTGACACTTTTAACTTTAAGAACAAAGAATTGAGTCATGTTTCATACTCTTTACACTCGGGTCATGTTTCCTTGTAAGATTTCTTTCCTTTCGCTTGCTTCTGCCGCTACAATTTGACAAATAATCCTGATGTCACGGTACTTTATGTCAATTGTGCCGGTATGTATTACTAAAAATCATTCAAGGAAAAACCATGAAGTATTCAGCTCTTGCTCTTTCATTAGCCCTATTACCCGCTTCTGTACTCGCCGCCACAGAAAGTTGTGAAAGCGAGAAATACCACAAGTATGTTGATGCTTCTCTGAACTGGTATCAAAACCTTGTTCAGCTTGCCGTACAAAAAGATCCGAACCTGCAAGAGGTCGGTGACTGGTTTCTTGAAGGCAGAACGCATCACTTTGAACTGAAACGTGAGGCTGTAGACTGGTATCTGACCCATGATGAAAGCCATCTTGATTTGTCTCAGTCGATCGAATCGTGGCTGAAGCTGAGCCAGCAAGATATTAAAACGCTTTCAGAACAGAAAGGTGCTCTGGGAGATTACGCCAAAAAAGTTTTTGAAGATCGCCAGGGCGCACCTCATCCCAAAAATTACGAACTGCGCAGTGCATTTGCTGAGTTACTTACACACCCAGATGACATTGATAAGCCTCTGAAAGAATACAACCAACAAATGAGTGCTATTGCCTCGACTGAGTGTAAATAGTCGATTTTTCCTCACGCCGGGCGATCCTCGTCCGGTGTCGTTTTCGAATTTTCCCAAGACAATCACGCACATTTCCAGTACATTAGCTGGATTTGCCGACGTTAACTAAAAGTAACAATTCATTATGGCAGTGGAAAACAGACAAGCTGAAGCATCTCTTGAGACCCTGCACCGTATCTTTACCGTGCCAGAAGCGCCCGATTCGACTCTGGGCCGGATCGAAAAAGAGATCTCCGAAAACCTCAATGCCTTTTTGCAAACGCACATTGCTGCGCAGGAAAAGCCGCTGACAGAAATTGAAAAGGATTTTTCCTCCGCCTCAGTGCCGGAAAAGCCCTGCTTTGTATCAGATCACACGCATTTTCTGCTGAATAAACTAGTTGCACAGTCTGTGCATACTTCAGCACCAACCTTCATCGGTCACATGACGTCGGCACTGCCCTACTTCCTGATGCCACTCTCTAAGATCATGATTGGTCTGAACCAGAATTTGGTGAAAATCGAAACCTCCAAAGCATTTACACCACTAGAGCGTCAGGTATTAGGTATCCTCCATAACCTGATTTATGGTGAAACCGATGCCTTCTATCAACGCTGGATGCACAGTGCTGAACACTCTTTAGGTGCCTTTTGTTCAGGTGGAACCATCGCAAACATCACAGCGTTATGGGTTGCCCGCAATAATTTGCTGAAACCTGATGGCGATTTCAGAGGTGTTGCGCAGGAAGGTTTGTTCCGGGCCATGAAACATTACGGTTATGATGACCTGGCAATTCTGGTTTCAGAACGCGGCCATTATTCGCTGAAAAAGGCGGCCGATGTTCTGGGTATTGGCCGGGAATGTCTGGTGGCGATCAAAACCGACGAGAACAACAAAATTTGCACCGATGATCTGAAAGCCAAAATCGAATCTCTGAAAGCCAGAAATATCAAACCATTTGCGATTATTGGCGTTGCCGGCACAACAGAAACCGGTAATATCGATCCGTTAGACGAACTGGCTGATATTGCGCTGGCGCACAACTGTCATTTTCACGTTGATGCTGCCTGGGGTGGCGCCACGTTGATGTCAAACAAATACCGGACGCTCCTGAAAGGAATTGAACGCGCCGACTCTGTCACCATTGACGCTCACAAACAATTGTACATCCCTATGGGTGCAGGCATGGTGATTTTCAAAAATCCGGCCCTGATGTCCGCGATTGAACATCATGCTGAATACATTCTCCGGAAAGGTTCCAAAGACCTCGGCAGCCACACGCTGGAAGGTTCCCGAAGCGGTATGGCAATGTTGCTGTTTGCCAGCCTGAATATCATCAGCCGTCAGGGTTACGAACTGTTAATTAATAACAGCATTGAAAAAGCCTGTTACTTTGCTGAGCTCATTCTGGCCGATGCCGATTTTGAACTAATTTCGGAACCGGAACTTTGCCTGCTGACCTACAGGTATGTGCCTCAGGAAACCCAGAAAGCACTGGCAATTGCGAATGACGAAGACAAACAGGCCATTCATGAGGCGCTGAACGATTTAACTCAGTACATTCAAAAACGTCAGCGCGAATCCGGAAAATCATTTGTCTCTCGGACCCGCCTCATGCCCGAACAGTGGGACCGACGCATCACCACAGTCTTCCGCGTCGTGCTGGCCAATCCGCTGACGACGGCGGATATCCTGAAAGATGTTCTGGAAGAACAAAAACAACTGGCTCAAACCAGCCTGCAAAGCCTGCCGAAAGTCAGAGCGATCACAGCCCGGATTCTGGCTCAGTCATCTGAAGAGATCCGCGATTAAATCTGCGTGCTGACAGGAAGCAAACATAAAAAACCGGACATTTGAATGCCCGGTTTTTTTATTACTTCAGAACGAATTAAGCGGATTTCACATCCTGGTCCTCATTCATCCGTCGGTGACCTTCTGTCAGATGAACAAAATCGACCAGGTCATCTCCTGACACCTGGAAAGCCTGACCAAAACCTTTCACGAACAACCCTTGTGTCGGCTCCAGACGGAACAGATTAAAATCTTCCAGCCCACTCAGCCCATCCACAATCTCACCAAACCGGACTTTCAGTGCTTCAATACCAGCCTGCCAGCGCTCAGTGTGACGTTCAACCAACACCACATCCGCTTCAAATGTTAGTCTCATCCGTGCAAAAATGGCTTTTGATTCTGCTTCATCTTCGATCATCATCAGCGAAACCTGAGGGTTTTCAAGCAGGTTACGCGCATGACGAGCAATTCGGGAAATCAGAATATAGTAACCATCTTCAAGAAGAGCGAATGGCGCATAACTGACATTCGGCTTGCCGTCTGCATCGACCGTTGCCAATTGCAGTGTCTGGCAAGTTTCACGAAATTCCTGGATCTGTGGGCCCAGACGATTTTGCAGTCGTTCTTGTTTCTCTTGGCTCATGACGCATCTACTCCAACAAAAGCTTATCCAACAAAAGCTTGCTTTAATGCATTAAACTTCTCGACCTGCTGAGGGATGAGCTGACGTTTCTCATCACGGCCAAGATAAATCTTAAAAATACATTCACCGTTTTCAGCCAAAAAACCAATGAAGTAACTTTCATTTCCGCGCATCGGTTTACTCACCAATACGACATCTGATACCCGGTCCAGTTTCAGATGACCATGCATCTCACCTGGTTTTCCCATCAAATTGTAAAAACCGCGGGCTTCTTTACCTTTCGGAAATGGCGCCTTCACTTCAAAGATAGACCCCATTGAATGCACAATTGTCGTCATCACGCCCCACTCCGGAAGCATTTCCAGAATTGACTGTGCGTGATTTCCGCTGATTCGCGTGACAAGTTCATCAGGTAACGCCATGATGATCTCGCCTTCCGTCACTTCCAGTGTTTCAGCCATCAATACCGCATGCAGATTTGGATTTTCTTCCAGCATAGTGCCGACTTTCGTTTTCAATTCCGCAAGACTGAATTTTTCAAACACGCGCTGCGCTCCTTCCTGATCCATCACTTTCTATAGTGATGAATGAGAATTAATCTTATTTCATGAAATGATAAGGAGAGATTTGCTCTTTTGCAAATGATAATTGATATTATTTGAAAGCCATGGATAATATGCTCAAGCGATAATAATTATCACTTCCTATAATGCAATAACTTGTTTGGGAAGGCGAAGACTGTCTTTTCTACGCAATGAATATTGTTCGTTTTAGTTCATCCGGTGATAACACTGGAATTTCCCAAAATAAAAAACAAGGAGTTATCATGAGACGAGCGGCACTTTCTGCTGTTTTTCTTCTGACTGCCGCGACTGCCTGGGCAGGCGATCGACTGATTAGTGCGGGTTCAGGCATTACTGAGCTCGTTTATGCGATGGGGGCAGAAGATCAACTTGTCGCTGTTGATATAACCAGCAAGTCCTATGTTCATGATGACATACCAAAGTTGGGATATCATCGGCAGCTCTCTGCCGAAAGTATCATTGCCCTTGCCCCTGATCACCTTTTGGGCTCCGAAGAAATGGGCCCGGAGTCAGCACTCTCTCTGTTACGTCAGGCCGGCATTCAGGTCGATATTCTGAACTCAGGTGAAACCATTGCTGATCTGATGCAACGGATTCAACAAGTCGGTCAGCTGACCGGAAAAACACAAAACGCAGAAGCGTTAGCCGCTGAGGTTCAGCATCGGATTTCTGTGATTGAGCAGCGGCTTGCAAACCAGAAAAGCAGAAAACGTATCCTGTTTCTGACCATTCACGGCGGAAGAGCACCAATGGTCGGTGGCAGCAACACAACAGCAAATACCCTGATTCAGCTCGCAGGCGGTTTAAATCCAGCCGCGATCCAAATTGATGCTTACAAGCCACTGTCATCCGAAGCAATGGTTGAAATGCAACCCGATGTGATCCTGCTCAGCACGCATACCAGTCAGTCAATTGGCGGCAAAGATGGCTTGCTGAAAACACTGCCGCTGCTTGCGGCAACACCTGCCGGCCAAAACAAAGCCATTATCACAGTGGATGGTACCGCACTCATCGGCGGGTTAAACCTCAAAACTCTCGAAGAAGCAGCGCGGCTGAATCAGACACTGTATGGCCAGTAAACTTATGACAACAACTTTGAACCGCAGCCGTACCTTTACCAGACAGCGTTTGCCAGTCACTGCCTTACTGCCCGCCGTTTTTGCCATGCTGTTACTTGCCATTGCCTCTTCCATCGTTGTCGGCCCCATGTCAATCAGTTACGCCGATGTCTGGCTGTCACTGCTTCCGGGACAGGATCATGTCGCACCGCACATTGCGCTCATCATTCAGCAAGTCCGTTTACCACGCACACTGCTGTGTATCGCGATTGGTGCAGTTCTGGCGCTCTGTGGCACAGTCATGCAGGGACTGTTTCGGAACCCGCTGGCCGATCCGGGCATTATCGGAGTCGCTGGCGGTGCAAGCCTTGGTGCCGCTTCGGCGATTGTTCTGTTCAGCTCAATGGCAGCATCTTTTCCATTACTTTTAACGCTGGGGACAGTACCGGTTTTTGCTTTTCTGGGTGGCGCCCTGACAACCTGGATCGTATACGCCCTTGGCACAGATAAGACCGGCACTTCCGTGACGGTGATGCTGCTGGCAGGTGTTGCAATCAGTGCACTCTCAGGTGCGGCACTGGGACTGCTGAATTTCTTTGCGGACGATCAGGCGCTGCGCGACCTGTCACTCTGGTCCATGGGTTCTCTGGCGGGTGCTACCTGGCCGGGCATCACGCTGGCATTTTCTGCCCTGGCGTTCCTGTTCTGGCAATTTGATCGCAGATCCAATGCACTCAACGCTTTATTACTGGGCGAAGCAGAAGCAAAACATCTCGGCATTCAGGTCCAGTCTTTAAAACGATTGCTGATTTTATTTTGCGCGGCTGGTGTGGGTGTCGCTGTCTCCTTATCCGGCGTGATTGGCTTCGTCGGTCTGATTGTGCCGCATCTCGGCCGTATGCTGGCTGGCCCGAATCACAAAACATTATTGCCACTCTCGGCTTTACTGGGGGCACTTATCTTGCTGGTTGCCGACATGCTGGCCCGTGTTATTGCCGCACCAGCCGAACTGCCGGTCGGTATCATCACCGCTTTACTGGGAGCCCCGTTCTTTATTGCTCTGCTACTGAAACAAAAAGGCCGTTTACAATGATTCATCATATCGTTCGCCCTCTTCGCCCCCGGCACGAAAAACAGCAATCACCGGTGCTTTCAGCCGAGGGTTTATCACTGCAACTTGGCGGTAAAACGTTACTGGATCAGCTGAACATCAGTTTCCGCAGCGGAGAGTTAACAGCTTTACTCGGCCCGAATGGTGCCGGTAAAAGTACTTTACTCAAAGTGCTTTGCGGTGAAATCAGTGCCAAAGGCAATGTGTACTATTTTGGTCAAAAGCACAGCGACTGGCAGCCATCCCTGCTGGCCAAACACTTGGGTGTACTCCCTCAGCACAGCAGCCTGTCTTTTGGTTTTACTGCGCAGGAGGTCGTTGAACTTGGCTGTATGCCACTTGGTTTGAAGCGCACAGATTGTCTCCGAATTACCCGGGAATGCATGACGGCTGTTGGGATCTGTCACCTGAGCCAGCGTCAGTACCCCACCCTCTCAGGCGGCGAGAAACAACGTGTTCATTTTGCCCGTGTACTGGCTCAGCTCAGCAATGCGGAAGACCAGTGCATTTTAATGCTGGACGAACCGACCTCAGCTTTAGACCTTGCCCATCAGCACAGTTGCCTGAAACTGGCAAAAGATATGGCCCGTAAAGGAGCCGCCGTCATCCTGGTCATTCATGACCTCAATCTTGCAGCTGAATACGCAGACAGACTGGTATTGCTGAATAAGGGGAAGATACAAGCAGACGGTGATGCCTGGCATACCCTGACCACTGAGAATATCAGTTCCGTTTATGGTTCCCCGGTGATCATCGAATCTCACCCCCGCGGGCACTTTCCGATCGTCCTTTCAGCCTGAACCTCCTGCAAGGGCATCGCTGAGCCGTTGCCCTTGCACAGTACTTACAATGTAAAGACTGAAACAACTTTCAAGTTGCCAGTATTCTTGAGCTGCATCAAGATTCCCCCCACATTTCAAGAGAAACGTTGCACTGTGCGTGAGTCCTTGTAGAATGTGAGCGCAAGCGATTAACCGATGAAATAAATAGCAATAGAAAGTCAGACTTCATATCGGTGTAAGGTATTGTTACCACTCGGCCTGAGCCACTCATTTCCCGCCGCTATCCTCGCAGAGAAGCGGCGTTTTAGCGTCTGGCAAATATGAAAAGACCCTGTTCAGGGCCTGAAGACTAGAAGAACAATTATGGCAACCATTAAAGATGTTGCACGTATGGCAGGTGTATCTACTACCACAGTCTCACACGTGATCAACAAAACCCGCTTTGTAGCGGAAGCAACACAGAAAAAAGTGTTGGCGGCAGTTGAAGAATTGAACTACGCGCCAAGCGCCGTCGCGCGCAGCCTGAAATGTAATACAACCAGCACCATCGGCATGCTGGTGACAAAATCGACCAACCCATTCTTTGCCGAATTGGTGCATGGCGTTGAAGAGTACTGCTATAAATCCGGTTATACGCTGATTTTATGCAACACCGAAGGTAATCTGGCCAAACAGAAGGATTACCTGCGCATGCTTTCTGAAAAGCGTGTGGATGGTCTGCTGGTGATGTGTTCTGATCTGGATGATCAACTGCTGGAACAGTTAGAGCGACAGCCTGATCTGCCCATGGTTATCATGGACTGGGGTCCTGCACGCCCAAAAACAGATAATATTCAGGATAATGCAGAACTTGGTGGTTATCTTGCCACTCGTCATTTTATTGACAATGGACACACTAAAATTGGTTGTCTTTCCGGCCAGAAAGATAAATCTACCTGCCGTGAGCGGCTGAAAGGTTTCCATAAAGCCATGAGCGAAGCTGGTCTGACGGTCAATGAAAACTGGATCATTGAAGGTGATTTCGAATGTGAATCTGCCGTAGATGCAGCCAATGCTTTTATTGCCATGAAAGAGCGTCCAACTGCTATTTTCTGCTTCAATGACATTATGGCAATGGCCTTAATCAGTACATTTGAACAAGCAGGGATCAATGTACCAAATGATATTTCAATTATTGGTTATGACAATATTGATCTGGCCCCGTACTTTTCACCACCTCTGACAACAATCCACCAGCCAAAACGCCGTTTAGGCAAGACTGCTGTGGAAATCCTGATGGAACGCGTGAAAGATAAAAACCATGAATTTCAGACTTTTGAGATCAATCCTGAGCTCGTGGTTCGCCGTTCCGTCAAAAAAATAACACATCCATAAAAAACGATATTAACCTACATATATTGATAAACAGCCGATATAAACACCCATATCGGCTATGTTTATATGGAATATTACTACGCTACAGAGGAATTGATGGGATAATCAGTTAGTTTCTGTAAAATTTATACGATTTTTATTGCGAAGAGTATCACAATTTTTTGTGCGATCGATATCAAATTTGTCTTATTGATATATGATTAAACAGTCACGAACAAGGCAAACCATCTGAAAGGATGGGACGCAAAGCTTCCGGCCTAAAAGCAATGACTTAGTGATAAAGTTATTACTCATGGTAGCGGGGTTGCCGATGGATGAAGTGAAGTTTATGGGACACTTTTGTCATTCTTATGACAAAAGACTCATAATCTTATGCACAATTGAATCCTCGCTCCGTTGTTTGGTGACTTCTTTTGTTGAAATTTCTAACCGAGAAAAGAAGCATGGACAAACCACTACTGAAAGATTCAATTCGTTTATTTGAGAAATTTGGCCAGATTAAATCTCGCTCAATGTTTGGCGGTTTTGGCATTTTCGCAGGTGAAACGATGTTTGCTCTAGTTGTTAGCGACAAGCTGCATCTGCGCGCTAACGCGAAAAATGAAGAAACCTTTAAACAAGCTGGCCTCAAACCGTACGTTTATCAAAAACGCGGTTTTCCTGTCGTCACAAAACACTATGCCATTCCGGAAAACTGGTGGGAAACCCCAGAAGTCATTCTGGAGCACGCTGAAGTTTCTCTTAATGCAGCACAGGCTGACAAAGAGAAAAAAATGCAGGCTAGCCCTAACCGCATTAAAGATCTGCCAAATCTTCGCCTTGCCAATGAGCGTATGCTCAAGAAAGCAGGCATCAACTCTGTAGATCAGCTGTTTGAAGTTGGTGCTATCGGTGCTTTTCAGGCGCTGCAGGAATCTCATCACGAGTCATTGAGTCTGGATTTGCTTTGGGCGTTAGAAGGCGCAGTCAGTGGAAAACACTGGTCTGTGATTACCCCACAACGTCGAAATGAGCTCCTGTCCAAACTAGAAGTCAATTCTGGCGCTCATCACTAAGTATTCAGATTATTTTGCCAGTGCAGCGATTTGCACTGGCTTTAAATAACCTGCTTTAGCCCTGGCACCCTGTCAGGGCTGTGTAAAAAACAGACAAACCTCACAAACATTAATAACAATTCCATCAGTTAACTTTTCTTCAGCTTCGCCGCCTTTAGAATGTATGTTTTGCATCAGAAAGGAGGTCATATGCGCTCATCTACGCCGTTTCCGGGCCAGACTGACACAATTTTCAAAGATAAATTCCACAAATGGCCAAAACTGATGCGCTACCTGGTCTTTATCAGTTTGCTTCCTTCTGCCGTTCTGCTCATCTTTGCGCACACACCAACCGGCACGGAAAGTAACCTGCTTCCCTCTTGCCTGGTTGCCTCTGTAATCAACATTCTGCTGATTAGCTGGGGCCTGATCCTGAAAATCAAAGCCCGTAAATACTGGTATCGAAACTATCACATTGGCAAAACCATCCTGCTTGCCCTGTTGCCGCTCATCGCCAGTACATATCTGGTGCTGGATACCAATACTCGCAGCTCACTCACCAATCAGCCGGTTGCGCGTACTGTACAACTTTCAATCAACTGATCACAAAAGCTAAATCAATCTCCCCATTTCTGAAATTTGTCCGGATCTGAACGGTCGGTATGATAAACCGCTTTCTCCGGAGAACTTCCAGTGCGTGTACCGGCAAAAAAACGCTACTCCATTTTAATCCGTCCCCTGCTCTGGCTGCAAAAACGCCATTTCGGACAGCCGCTGAATCCGGCTTTACTTTGGGGACGCCGACCCGTCTTGTTTTACCTCGTGGCCAGTTTCTTTGGTTACTTAGACAGAAAACGATCACCGTTGTCTGATGTGATGCGATCCCTTGTCTGCGTCCGTGTTTCTCAGCTCAACGACTGCGCGTTTTGTGTCGATGCCAACGGCATGAGACTGGCGCAACGCTGCCAATCAGTCGAAAAAATACAAGCCCTGACTCGATGGCAGGAAAGTCCGCTGTTTGATACTCAGGAAAAAGCAGTACTGGCCTATACCGAAGCAATGACAGTCACCGGTAATCGTGTAACTCAGCAGATGGTTGATAATCTGAAACAATGGTATGACGAAGATGCTCTGGTCGAGCTGACAGCGTTAGTCAGTTTCCAAAACCTGTCTGCAAAGTTTAATACCGCTTTGGATGTCCCTTCGCAGGCATTCTGCTCGATTCCTCTGAATCAGCAACCGGCACCGAAACAAAACGATACCAAACGTGATCAGCCCACTCACCAAGCAGATAAGCACCGATGAACCGATTCAAAAAACCTTTGTTACTGGCTTTCATTGCCGTCGCCTTTATCGCCTGGTTCGCTTTCGATCTGGGCAACTATTTCACGCTTGAACAAGCAAAAGCCTACCAGCATTCCCTGCAGGCAAGCATTATTGAGCACCCCTTACTGTCGAGTACGCTATTTTTCGCAGTTTATGTTGTAATGGCTGCCCTTTCCTTCCCGGGCGCTGCGGTCATGACTTTACTGGGTGCGGCGCTGTTTGGTTTCTGGTGGAGTTTGCTGGTCGTTTCATTTGCCAGCTCGCTGGGTGCGACACTGGCATTTCTGGCGAGCCGCTTCCTGCTGCATGACTGGGTACAACACAAGTTTGGACGACGCCTATCTGCTGTGAACCGGGGTGTCGAAAAAGATGGTCCCTTTTATCTCTTTACATTGCGTTTAATTCCCGTCTTTCCGTTCTTTCTGGTCAACCTGCTGATGGGCCTGACTCCGATGCGTGGCCGTACTTTCTATTGGGTCAGCCAGTTGGGGATGCTGCCCGGAACCATGGTTTACCTCAACGCGGGTACCCAGTTAGGAGAAATTGAATCTCTGTCCGGCCTGATTTCACTGCCGGTCCTGATCTCTCTGGTGCTGTTGGGGATTTTTCCATTCATTGCGAAAGGTATCATGGGTGTCATTCAGCAACACCGCATCTATCAGCACTGGCAACGTCCGACGCAATTCGACCAGAATATGGTGGTGATCGGTGCTGGCGCCGGCGGTCTGGTCAGCGCCTATATCGCTGCAGCCGTGAAAGCAAAAGTTACACTCATTGAAAAACACCGGATGGGCGGCGACTGCCTGAATACCGGCTGTGTCCCCTCAAAAGCCCTGATCCGCGCGGCTCACACCATGCACACCATCACCCGGGCACCCGAGTTTGGCATTCAGACAAACACACCTCAGATCGATTTCACTGCGGTGATGCAACGTGTACATCAAGTTATCCGACACATCGAACCGCACGATTCTGAAGAACGCTACAGCAAGCTCGGCGTGAACTGCATTCAGGGAGAAGCACAAATTTTGTCGCCGTGGGAAGTGGAAGTAAACGGCGAACGCATGACCACCCGAAACATTGTCATCGCCACCGGAGCCCGCCCTGTTGTTCCGCCAATTGAAGGTATTGAACACATTAACTATCTGACGTCAGATACCCTCTGGTCAATCAGGGAACAACCCAAACAGCTTCTGGTCCTGGGGGGCGGCCCTATTGGGTGTGAACTGGCACAGAGTTTTCAGCGACTGGGCAGTCAGGTCACACTGGTTGAAATGGCCGATCAGTTGCTGATTCGTGAAGATGCTGATGCCGCGGCTCTGGTACATCAAAGCCTGATCAAGGATGGCGTCGAGATCAGACTGAAACAAAAAGCCATCAAATTTGGGACCAGAAAAACGGCTCAGGGAGAAACGACACAGTTTGTCATCCTGGAAGGCCCCCTGGATGAACGTCATGAAATCACGTTTGACACCGTGATTCTCGCCTTAGGCCGGGTCGCGAATGTCAGTGGATTTGGGCTGGAAACACTGGGTATCGGCGTTAACGAACGCGGAACCGTCGCAGTCAATAAGTATCTGCAGACGCAATATCCCAATATTTATGCTGTGGGTGATGTCGCCGGTCCATTTCAGCTGACCCATGCCGCTGGCCATCAGGCATGGTATGCGGCTGTCAATGGCCTTTTTGGCAAGCTGAAAAAATTCAAGGCTGATTATCGCGTGATGCCCGCCGTCACCTATACCTCCCCCGAAGTTGCGCGCGTAGGGCTCAATGAGAAAGAAGCAGCCAATCTGGGCACAGAAGTCGAAGTGACCTGCTACGGGATTGATGATTTAGATCGCGCAATTGCCGACGGAGAAGACTATGGTTTTATTAAGGTATTGACCCCGAAAGGGAAAGATACCATTCTCGGCGCGACCATCGTCGGGAACCAGGCCGGTGAACTGCTTGCAGAGTTTACGCTGGCGATGAAGTATGGCCTGGGTCTGAACAAAATTCTGGGGACCGTCCACCCTTATCCGACGATGAGCGAAGCGAACAAATATACAGCTGGGGTATGGAAACAGGCGAACAAACCAGAACGCATCTTGACATGGCTGAAGAAGTATCATCGCTGGCAGCGAGGTGGCTCTGCCCATGATAAGAAAAAAACAGATATTGCTGATCATCCGACGAACTTGCAGGAAAAATAAGGAAATAATCATCATGAAATTAACATGGATGGCGCTTTGCCTGACGTTGGCAGCGTCCCCGCTGATGGCAAGCGAAGCTCAGAATCAACCTGCAATGAGTGACATGAGCTGGAAAGACATTCAGCAGCGTGCACGCGGACAAACCGTATTTTTCAATGCCTGGGGCGGGAGCCAGCCTATCAACAGTTACCTGCGCTGGGTTGCCCGTGAGGTTAAAAGCCGCTACGACATTACGCTGAATCACGTCAAAGTCGCCGACATTGCCGAGACATCCCAACGCTTACTTGCGGAAAAAACTGCCGGGAAAAATACAGGCGGTAGTGTCGATATGGTTTGGATCAATGGCGAAAACTTCCGCACGATGAAAACCAACGAACTTCTGGATGGTCCGTTTGTGGCTCAGCTTCCGAACTGGAAACTGGTCGATAAACGTTTGCCTGTTTACGAAGATTTTACGGAAAGCACTGATGGCCTGGAAGCGCCCTGGGGAGTCGGTCAGCTGGTGTTCATTCATGACAGTCAGACCCTGAGCAATCCGCCCGCAAGCTTTGCAGAACTACTAAGTCTCGCGAAAGCATTCCCGGGGAAAGTTACTTACCCGCAGCCACCAGCCTTTCATGGCACCAGTTTCCTGAAAGCGGCACTCATTGAGCTGACCAATGCTGCCCCTGCCCTTTATGAACCGATCGATCCGGAAAAAGAGAAGGCAAAATTTGATCAAATCACGGCGCCGCTGTGGCGTTATCTGGACCAGCTGCATCCGGTTGCCTGGCAACAGGGGAAACGTTTCCCGGGCAGTGCTACTGAAATGATGCAGCTGCTGGATGACCGGCAGCTTCTGGTCGCGATCACTTTCAATCCGAACGAAGCAAAAGCGGCTATCGAACGGGGGGATTTACCGGCCACTGCCAAAGCTTTTGCTTTTGAACAGGGCGCATTATCGAACATTCACTTTCTGGCGATTCCATGGAATGCGAGTGCCAAAGAGGCCGCCCGTGTCGTGATTAATTTTCTGATGAGCCCGGAAGCACAGGCCCGCAAGTCCAATATTCAGATTTGGGGTGACCCGGCCATTCTGACCCCGGAAGCCTTGGGTTCTGGAGAAGAAACTCAGGGCTTCCAGCTTTATCAGGCAATTGCCGAGCCTCATCCAAGCTGGCAAACCGCGCTGGAGGCTGCATGGCAGCAGCGCTATGGACACTAATTGTGGCCAGAACCTGACTGTACATCATCGTGTTTTTGAATAAGTGACGTCGCAATATGTTGTATTTGTTGTTTATTGCTTCGCTGATCATCTGCTGTTTGCCCCTGGTGCCGGGATTGGTGGGAATTTTATTACCTGCCCTGTCCTGGCTGCCGATGGCAGGGCTGAATGAACCCGGTTTTCAGGCTTTTGGGCAGGCGTTTTCCTGGCCGGGTATTCAGTCATCGGTCTGGCTGACGTTGTTTACCGGCGTCCTCAGTACGTTGTTGGCTTTAATTTTCACGTTCCTGATCCTGCAAAAAAGCTGGGGCTCCCGCCGATGGCATACCGTTGAGTCCTGGTTATCACCCATTCTGGCTATCCCGCATGTGGCGTTCGCGATTGGGTTCGCCTTCACCTTCTCTTCAACCGGAATGATCGCCCGTCTCATCACATCACTGGGTGGCGATCCGGGCCAGTTTTCACTGCTGCAGGATCCTTATGGTCTGGGCCTGACACTGGCTTTAGCCATTAAAGAGACCCCCTTTCTACTGTTAATGAGTCTTTCCGTCCTGCAGCAACTCAATGTCAGTCGCTTAATGGCTGTCGGCAGCGGACTGGGCTATAACCACGCGGCAACCTGGATCAGCGTGATCCTGCCGCAGTGGCTGCCCAGGATGCGGCTGCCCATTTTCGCAGTGCTGGCATACGGCATCTCTGTCGTCGATATGGCCATGATTCTTGGCCCCACCCGCCCGCCGACATTCGCCGTTCTGGTCTGGCAGTGGTTCAATGACCCGGACATCAACCTGATGCCGAGAGCTGCGGTTGGCGCTCTGCTGCTGTTATTGCTGGGTCTGGCACTGCTGGCACTGTTTCGCGTATTTGAATGGCTCATCTGCCGGGGCTGGCAGCAATGGCAGTACGCCGGACATCGTCAGCATCACCTGCCGGGCCGCCATCTTCACTGGCCGCTGATACTGGTGCCGATGATGGTCATTCCGGTGCTAATCACCTGGTCTGTTGCCCTGCGGTGGCGCTTTCCGGACTTACTTCCCAGCCGTTTCAGCCTGCAATTCTGGCAACAGGAAACAGCTTTCGTGACAGAGCTGATTGCCACCAGCCTGCTGATCGCAGCCATCAGTACGCTGATCGCGCTGATTCTGACGATTGGATGTCTCGAGTACCGGGAAAAAACGGGAATCGGCCTCCCCGGCTGGCTCATTGCAATGCCAATGGTATTGCCACAGGTCTCATTACTTTTCGGAATTCAGGTCACCACCTATCTGGTGCCGGGCCAGCATCATCTGCTCTGGGTGGTCTGGAGCCATGTGCTGTTTGTGTTTCCGTATCTTTATCTCGGGTTGGATGGTCCCTGGCGCAGTTTTGACCGCCGATATACCCAGACAGCCAGCAGTCTGGGCCTGTCTGCACTGGAAGCCTGGTGGCGAGTGAAGCGCCCCATGTTAATGCCCGCAATATGTCTGGCAATCGCCGTCGGCTGCAGCGTGAGTCTGGCACAGTACCTGCCAACCCTCAGCCTGGGTGCTGGACGGGTGAGTACGCTGACCACAGAAGCCGTTGCCCTGGCCAGTGGTCAGGACAGACGGGTCAGCGCCATATATGGCCTGCTGCAGGGACTGGTACCTTTCCTGCTCTTTATCATAGCAATGCTGGCAAGCCGCTATTATCAAACGAAAATGACCGCTGAAAAAACAACAAGGAATTCCGAGCCACATGTGCTTATCCGTGAAAAACCTCACTATAAATAACGGGGACCAGAGATTACTGACATCGCTGAGCTTCTCGGCAGCACGCGGGGAAATACTCACCATCATGGGCCCCAGCGGCTGCGGTAAATCGACGCTGCTGGGTGTGATTGCCGGTCACACTGCACCTGACTGTCACTATCAGGGCCAGATCAGTCTGAATGATCACCCGATTGATACTCTCGAACCGGACAAAAGGCGGATTGGCCTGCTGTTTCAGGACGACCTGCTCTTTCCTCATCTGAACGTCTGGCAAAATCTGGCCTTTGGTTTACCGTCGTCAGTGAAGAAAAGTGAACGCAAAAAACGCGCTTACGAAACACTGGCAGCATTAGGCCTGTCGGATCTGGCCTGCCAGAGCCCCGGCCAGATCTCCGGCGGACAGCGTGCCCGGATCAGTCTCATGCGCAGTCTGCTGGCAGAACCGGATGCAATTTTGCTGGATGAACCGTTCAGCAAGCTCGACAAAGACCTTCGGATACAGTTCCGGGACTTTGTTTTCAGCCAGATCCGACAGCAGAATATTCCGGCCTTAATGGTTACCCATGATCAGGACGATGTCCCGCCTGGCGGACAACTCCTGTCATGGCCTGAACCATCGGGGGAGACCAGCGATGCTTGACCGTTATGCCATTCAGTTGCTCAAGGCCCCTGTCAATGGCCTTGGACGGCTTCTGGAAAAATCCCCTTTCAGTGCCAACCAAATGACCGTCACCGGTTTCATCATTGGCCTGCTGACTTTGCCCGCACTGATCTATAACCACTATCTGCTGGCATTGTTATTTATTGTATTCAACCGGATATTTGACGGCCTGGATGGTGCACTCGCCCGCCGGAGAGGCATCACAGACTGCGGGGGATTTCTCGATATCACGCTGGATTTTCTATTTTATTCGCTGGTGCCTTTCGGATTTGTGCTGGCTCAGCCGGATCAAAACGCCGTTGCCGGTGCATTTCTGATATTTGCCTTTGTCGGAACAGGCTCCAGCTTTCTTGCTTTTGCCATCATGGCAGGGAAACGGCAGATCGATAACCCGGTATATCAGCACAAGTCACTGTTTTATCTGGGAGGACTGACGGAAGGGACTGAAACGATTGCCTGTTTTGTACTTTTCTGTCTGTTCCCGGAGCACTTTGCCCTCATCGCCTGGATATTCGGATCCTTATGCTGGATCACGACTGCGACCAGAATATGGGCCGGTTACCAAACCCTGAAAACAACAGATTACTGACACAACACGTCAAATTGTCTTTAAAAAAACAGCTGCTCAATTGAGCAGCTGAGGGTTCAGTTAACTGAATGCCGGCAACTGTTGATTCTGTTTATCCAGCCGGCTGTGGAACTTATTAATTTCAATTTCAATTGCGTTATAACTGCTGCTCATCAATTCCCCTAAAAAAGCAGGGGTATCCGGGTGCTGACTTTGCAAAAACGCAGCCAGCAATTTGACATCATCCGGTCTGGGGCGATAGCTCAGATTAGGGAACGCGTTATAGATATAGTCGATAGCACTAGCCAACATGCCATGATTGCCTTGCTTATTCTGTTGAGTCTGAGACAACTGATTATTCTGATTCATCATCATTGGATTACGTTGTATTGAATTTGACGACAGGCATCCTAAAGATTCTGAATGAAAGAATTATGACTTCGCACAGTGTTTATGTTGATTTTCATACCACTGCACGCATTTCAAACGACTTTGAGACTGCCCGCTCGTTTCTCCCCCTTGTAAGCGAACAATACGCTGCCAGCATTAAGTATTACCGCATCCATTCTCTGTGAAGTTGCTCACTATCTCCCAAATAATCTAATAACCAGCTCAGCGCCGGATTTAAACTCGCTTTATTCCAGGCCAGGCAACAGGGACTGACCGGTGTCGGCGTTGCCAGCGCGCGGGTGATTAATCTGCCGCTGTTTAGTTTTGGCGTGGCCATATGTTCTGGCACCACCCCGATGCCTAAGCCAGCTTCCAGGCACTGAAAAGCGCTGGACCAGTCCGGCACCATAATCCGCCGCTGATTGTTCATCAGCCAGGTGGTTCGCTTTGGCAATGCCCGGGAAGTATCTTCCAGGCAGATCGCGGGGTACCTGGCCAACGACGTTTCTTCCAGAGTAAGGTCGTGATTTGAAAGCGGATGACCCGGCGACATCACAAACAACCAGTTCAGACTGCCCATATCCCGGTAATCAAAATCCCCACTGACCGGTATTGCTGCGGTTGCACCAATCACCAGATCAGCCCGACCATCAGCCAGCGCATCCCAAACACCGTTATAAACTTCCATAGTCAGATGCAGCTCTACATCCGGAAATGCCTGATAAAAATCCCGAACCATGGTACTCACACGGCTTTGCCTGACCACTGTATCCAGGGCGACAGATACATTTTTCGCCCAGCCATTGGCCACGCGCTGGGTCTGAAGCTTGATCTGATCCATTTGCTTCAGCAGCTGACGCGCTTCTTCAACAAAATACTCCCCTGCCCGCGTCAGCGTCACCTGACGGTGCTGTCGTTCAAAAAGCTCCACCGCGAGTTTTTCTTCGATCGACCGGACGGTATAGCTGATTGCACTGGGCACCTTGTGTAATTCTTCGGCAGCTGAAGAAAAACTTCCCCGACGAGCGACGACGTCAATCACCTGTAAATCATTAAAAGAGAACATAAAACCCCCAATTTTGATGAAAAATAACTCACATCAAATTTTTTGAAACCAGCATTGAAATTTTAGCGTTTCACAGCATAAATCACCACGATTACAATATGAAACTTGAATTATTTACTGGTTATCCAACAATGACGACAAAACCAACAACAATGACGCTTGTGTGGTTTGCATTTCTCAGCATGCTGGGCTTTCTGGCAACAGATATGTACCTGCCTGCTTTTACCGCAATGCAAAATGACTTGAACACATCTTCAGGCCTGATCGGCATGACTTTGAGTATTTTCCTGCTGGGTATGGCGATCGGACAGCTGATTTACGGACCCCTGTCTGATCGGCTGGGCAGAAAGAAAGTCCTGCTGGGCGCCATGCTGTTATTCAGTCTGGCAACGCTTGGCTGTGCCATGGCACCGAGTGTAGAAGTTCTGCTCACCTTCCGTTTTCTTCAGGCTTTAGGTGCCTGTAGTGCAACCGTTTTGTGGCAGGCCATTGTAATTGACCGTTATCAGGGAAAAGTCGCTGAGAAAGTTTTCGCCACCATTATGCCGCTGGTCGCGCTCTCACCAGCCCTGGCACCACTGGTTGGCGCAGCGATTCAGTCCCATTTCGGCTGGCGGACAATTTTCCTGAGCCTGATTGCCCTTGGGGCTGTGCTGGCTGTGATGACAGCCTGTCAGCCGGAAAGTGCTGCTCAGCAAAAAAATCAGGAAGACGACTCCCAAAATATGCTGACTGAAATGGCCGTGAATTACCAGCAGTTGCTCAAGTCAAAAAAATTCATCGGTAATATGATGATCTTTGCCGCGTGTTCCGCCGCATTTTTTGCCTATCTGACCGGCTCACCTTTTGTCATGTCAGCGATGGGTTATTCAAGTGAAGACATTGGCCTGAGCTATATCCCTCAAACCATCGCATTTCTGGTGGGTGGTTATGGCTGCCGTGCATTATTGGAACGGACAGAGGGCAGAAAACTTCTGCCATGGCTGCTCAAGCTTTTCATTTGCAGTGCGCTGGTCATTCTGGTCGTCACTATCCAGACGCAGCCGGATAATATCTGGCCGATCCTCATCCCGTTCTGTTTTATTGCCGTTGCAAACGGTGCGATTTACCCAATTGTGATCAGCAAAGCGCTGGAAGATTTCAAACATTGCAGCGCAACGGCTGCCGGTTTACTCAACTTCCTGCAAACACTGGGCTGTTTTGCAGCCAGCTCGCTGGTTGCCGCTTTTGCAGATCAAGGATTAGAGATCGTAGCTTACGGTATTGCCGGAACCTGTCTCTTTGTCCTGGCTGGTTTCGCCCTGGTTGTGAAAAGCAAACATTCAGAGCCTGCCGTCGCCGCTTCATCAGCAAACTGACTTTGTCATCTGGTCTGAACTCATCAGACTCAGATTGCGCCGCTGAAATACAGGCAATTCCTGAGAATTGCCTGTATTTTTTTCCTATTGCGAAAAATCGTCTATTGTCATCCGTAATATCAAGAAATTCCTAATATGAATGAACAGTTGGCTATGCATGCCCAGAAACTCGTCACTATACTGAATATCTGGGGAGTCGCTCAGTCATGGATGATTTATGAAGAGAAACCTGATCCGTTCGTGGAAATTGCTGACTGTATTGCTGCCCGTATTCCTGATTGTCAGCCTCCTGATGACTTCTGACCTTTCCTTTTGGGGTGATACAGAGAACACCACAGCGACACCATCAGCATCTCAGCAAACCAACACCGACGCTCCCCTCCCGGCAAATGCACCAGGCCTCTCAACAACCGAGTTTCAGCACATTGCCGAACGCTGGGAAAGCGCAAATTATTTACACTCGCTACTCAGCCACCTCAGTATTAATCACTTTATCTTTAACAACCTGTACACTCTCGAAAAGCTGGAAAAGTTCACGCTGTTTTCACTGGTGACATTTGGCTTACTGATCGGGTGTCTGGTTCTGGCCTGGCATCTGCATAAATTGCTCAGACATGAGCAGCGATTAAAGTCTGAATTGCACGATATGGTGAAAAAATACAGTCACGTGCTGAAACATGCCCCGGACGGTATGGTCGTTCTCAGGCAGGACAACACCATTATCGGACTGAATCAGTCCGCTTGTCAGATTCTCGATACCACGACGGAAGAAGCCCAGACACGTCTTATTGCTGATTTAGTCGTTTATGACCAAGCCAGAGATGAACTGTCGGAATTGCTTGAACAGGTGCATACCTCGATGAGCCAGGGGGAAAGTCAGCCGATGAGCATACTCATCACCAACAAAGTTGAACCGCCTCAGCATCTGGAAATCATTGCGACGGAAACCGCTTACAATGATGGCAATGAAGTTTTGCTCAACATCCGGGATGTCACCAACTGGGTCGAAAGAGAAGAGAAACTCAAAAGTTTGTCCCGTGCTTTAGAACAGAGTGATGACTCCATCATCATTACCAATGACCGGGGTATTATCGAGTACGTTAATCACAGCTTTGAAGAATTTAACGACATGAATGCCAATGATCTGATTGGCAGTGATGCCGCACATCTGATTCTGGCGACGCTGCAAAATCCTGCCGAACTGGAAAAACTGCAACACCAGCTGAGACGCGGTCACACCGTCAATCGCATCATTTCGCACCGTAAAAAAGATAACAGTCTGATGTATATGGAGAAACGGATTTCTCCGATTCGAAACAGCCGGGGAAAAATCAGCCACTATATTACGACCGGCAAAGACATCACGGAGAGAGTGCTTTTTGAAAGCAAACTCAAGCGCCTCGCTCATTTTGATATGCTGACCCAATTGCCAAACCGGCTGATGCTGCAACAGCAGATCGAGCTTTTGCTGAAGCAATCCCCGCGTCCTGAGCTGGGTTTAATGACGCTGAATTTAGACAGATTCAAACAAATCAATGATTCTCTCGGACATGATACCGGCGATCAGGTGCTCATTGCGGTCAGCAAGCGATTACAGCAAATCCTGCGTGAAAATGACATTCTGGCCCGGCTCGGCAATGATGAGTTCGCAATTTTAGTGGTTTCGGACAACCGGCTGCCCGTCCTCGAAGATCTGGCTGAACGCATTCTTCGTCATCTGAGTCATCCAATCGCTCTGGATAACAAAGAAGTTGTGGTCAGTGCCAGTATCGGGATTACTTACTGCGGAGAAGAAGAATCCACCAGCGAAGCACTGCTCCGCCAGGCCGATATCGCCTTATACAAAGCGAAAGACAATGGTCAGCAGCAACAATACCGGGTCTACAACCGGCAAATGGGGGTCAACAGCGTTAAACGCCTGGAAATGGAAGCTCAGCTCAGACAGAGTTTTGGGTCAGACCGCTATCAATTTTTCTATCAGGGTCGTTTTGAAGCCCGAACGCGAAAACTCTGTGGCGTTGAAGCACTGTTGCGATGGTATGACGATGACGGTGTCCTTCAGTCGCCTTCAGAATTTGTTCCAATTCTTGAGACAACCGGCCTCATCATAGATATCGGTGAGCGGATGATTCGAAAAGCCTGCCAGCAACTGCGCCAATGGCAGCTTCAGGGACACAAACTTCACTTTGCCATCAATATCTCGGCCCGGCAGCTGCTTAACTCTGATATCGTCAATACGGTTCAGCAAGCCATCCAAAGCAGCCATTGCGACCCAAGCTTCCTCGAGCTTGAAATTACGGAAAGCGTTGTCATGTCTGATGTGAAGCTGGCACTGAACCGGTTACGCCAGCTCAATGCACTGGGAGTCAGGATTGCCATTGACGATTTCGGCACCGGCTATTCTTCTCTGGCCTATCTGAGCCGTTTCCCGATTCAGATTCTGAAAGTCGATCAGGAATTTGTCCGTGACCTGCCGGTCAACAAAGAATCGGTCACCATCACCAATGCCATCGTTGAACTGGCCCATAATCTGAATATTCGGGTGGTGGCCGAGGGCGTCGAAAACCAGGCTCAGGCTGATTTTCTGAGCAGCATTGGTGTAGAGGAATTTCAGGGATTCCTGTATTGTAAGCCCCTGTCTATCTCTGATTTCGAATCTGCTTTTTTACATTCAGAGATTGATATCAAACGCCAGTCAATGCGATGACACTGTAACAACGTCCCGTCAATCTATGTGAGGAAACCAAGATGGACTTTAGTGATTACCTCGATAACGTCCTCAAGCAGCGTCAGCAGCAGGCAAGCCAACCCGCAAAACAAAAACAACAGCCCCACTGGCTGCAACAACGCCAGGAAGACAAAACCAGCCAGAGTCTTGCGCGTGATGCCATGGCAAAAGCGCAGGAAGACGCAGCTTTACGTGCTGAACATGAAACCAAAGCGCAGCACATCAGAATGAATGGCCGCTACATGACAGAAGAAGAAGCCCAGGCAAAAGTCCAGTTACAAACTGCGGCTGCCCCGGCAAATCCTGATCGAATCGCTTACATTCAGAGCCTCAAAAAATCATTACGCAGCAAAAAGTATCGGGCATCGTAAAACAGTCCATCTGAGTACTTTGCACCACCCGCACCGTGACAACGTCACACATAATTTTATGCTGCTCGTAGCATTTTCGCTGTCCCCCTGCTTGAAAATCACAACATTCGACTATGCTTAAACAAGGGTCAGTTGACCTTTGTGGTTCATATTTGTCCGGAATGAAAGCATTTTTACCTGGCTGCAGGACACGCCAATTCGGGCTCAGAATGCATTGCCCGCAATTCGGAAATGCACTTTTCACCGGAAGACATCTGATGCCACGCTTTAAACTGCCGGAAGTGCAGAATGCAGTACCACTCTCCATACAATAAAATCCGTACAGCGTGATAGAACAACAGGAGAAAAAAGCAGGGCTTTCATTCACGTAAACCTATGGAGTGACAGATATGTTAGGTGAAAATCACGCACTCTTCATTGAGTTCCCCGAAATGCACGACAAAATCAAAGAGTTGAAGTCACAAGACGAAAACTTCAAGGCGATGACAGACAGGTACCATGAATTAGATCACAAAATACGGGGATTAGAATGTAACAACATTCCAACCGAAGACCTACACTTCACCCAACTGAAAATGGAACGATTGCAGCTCAAAGACAAAATACACAGTATCCTGATGAACTGATGGTACAGCCATGATGATTGGCTCCCCCTCCCACAGTTCTGAGGATGGAGCCAATCACTGCCAGCAGGCTCTCGACTCCCTCTTCACCATCCATTTGTAACAAAGTTTTTCCTCACGATATTTCTTAAAAATTTATTGATAGAATCCGCGCCCTCCATAAGAAGTGCATCTTTTTTTGATTCAGATTAAGAAAAGTTTAAAAAACAAATCAAGACCGCTACGGTGTTAGAGAGGCGTATGAAAACATTCGATCGTGCTAAGCAAATCTTGCTGGCTGGCTTTTGTATAAACTTGTGTATGGGCATTCTGTATGCCTGGAGCGTCTTCAAGAAAGCGCTGGTTGTTGATCTGGGGTGGTCTAATGCTGATGCATCCCTGCCCTACACGGTCGCCATCATTACCTTTTCACTGTCTCTGTTACTGGCCGGTATTCTTCAGGATAAAATCGGTCCGCGTAAAGTCCTGCTGTTAGGAACGACGATGGTTGGGCTGGGGATGATCATTTCCAGCTTTGCGACCAGCCCGCTGCTTTTGGTCCTTACTTTCGGCGTACTGACAGGCAGCGGCATTGGCTTTGGATATGCCTGTCTGAGCCCATCGGCGATGAAGTGGTTTCACCCGTCTAAAAAAGGAATGGTGAATGGTCTGATTGCCGCTGGTTTCGGTCTGGCGGCGGTTTATCTTGCCCCTCTGACTGCATCTCTGATTGCTGACTTCGGGATCAATCAAAGTTTTCTGATTCTTGGCATCGCAGTTCTGGTGGTCGCTGTTCCGCTGGCGTGCACTATCACAAACCCGCCGGAAGACTATGTGCCAGCCGCGCCCACTGCAACGACCGCAAAAGCTGCGCAAACACCGAGTGTAGATGTCAGCTGGCGTGTGATGATCCAGACCCCGCAGTTTTATTCGCTGTGGATCATGTACGCGTTCGCTTCAGCTGCCGGTCTGATGATCATCGGGAACATTACTTCAATCGCGGCCACACAGGCTGATTTATCTGACGCCGCTTTCCTTGTGGTGATTCTGGCTGTCTTTAACTCGGGTGGCCGGGTCGTCGCAGGAATGCTCTCCGATAAGATCGGCGGCGTGAAAACTCTGCTGATAGCCTTCGTCATGCAAGCCATCAACATGGTGATGTTTGCAACTTTCGACAATGAATTCAGTCTGATGGTCGGTGCCGCAGTTGCAGGTGTCGGCTATGGCACACTGCTGGCCGTTTTCCCGTCGATTACTGCTGACTTCTACGGCCTGAAAAATTATGGTGCCAACTACGGTGTCCTGTATACAGCCTGGGGAATCAGTGGCTTCATCGGCCCTGTCGTTGCTGCTGTCGCAGTTGATATGACCGGTACATACACATTGGCGTATACGCTGTGTTCCGTAATGCTGGGAGTCGCCGTTTTGCTTGCCTTCATGACCAAGCCCGTCAATATTCAGGCACTTCAGAACAAGCTGGCAAACGCCTGATTTCAGCACGCCAGTCAAGAATAAAAGCACAGCTTTCCGCTGTGCTTTTTCATGTTCAGTACATAAAAAAAACCCGATACCAAAAAGATACCGGGTAAACAAATAGTGGTGAAAATGTTCCTAATGGGAACAGGATATGCGCTATTGCGTACCGCTTGGGAAGACTGTGTGATTGGCTTAACAACAACCTTCACGGTACTCAGGTAGCAATAAATTAAAGCGTCCGTATTTTTACTGATATTAAATCTATGTATAAAAATATTCAGTATTGTCTGCCCCGTAAACATACCAATTGCATATTAGAATTTAATAGGAAACAAGTCTGATAAATGCATTCAGCAAATACATGAAAAGGCACAAATCATACACATATTAATTGTATAGTCCTGCATGCTTAAAGAAGTTGATTAATATGTCTGCACCCCGTTCAGTCGATATGCTTTCAGGATGAAACTGAACCCCTTCGATCACAAACGCTTTATGTCGAATACCCATGATGTAGTTGTCATCAATAGATTCAGAGGTAATGACTAATTCCGAATCCGATTTAATATCGTCTCTTGATGCAATCAGTGAATGATATCGGGTGACTTTTAAGGGTGACTTCAATTGCTGGAAGCAGCCCATTTGATCATGTTCAATCAAACTCACCTTTCCATGCACACGGTTTCCAGCCGGTTTCACTGAAACACCATAAAACTCCGCAATCGATTGCATTCCAAGGCAAATACCAAAAATCGGAATTTTTCCTTCCACCCGCCTGATGATATCCAGGTAACCACTCTCACATGGGTGTCCGGGCCCAGGCCCCAGAATAATAGCATGATAGTCATTCAACGATTCAAGATTGACTTTATCACACCGAACGACATCAGTTTGAAAGCCAATCACTTCAATATAATTTTTGACGATATAAACAAAGCTGTCATACGCATCAATTAACAAAATCTTCACTGATTAAATCCTTGTTGGTGATTGCAAAGTAAGTCGAACTGAGTTTGCTGATTGTTTCAGACCACTCGCCATGGCTCAGGGAATCTTCAACGATCCCTCCGGAAGCACGAATCGTATAGACACCATTTCTGTAAACTGCCGTCCGAATACAAAGTGCAGACAAAATTGTGTCATTAAACCCTAAATACCCCACACACCCTGCATAAATGCCTCTTGAGGTCCTCTCCGTGTCCTCAATAATTTCCGTTGCCTTTATTTTTGGTGTTCCCGTCATCGTGCCTGCAGGAAACGTAGCGGCTAAAGCATCGTATTTATCAAATTGTTCTGAAATCTTCCCAATAACATTAGAAACAATATGAATCACGTGTGAGTATTCTTCTGTAATCATCAATTCATCAACAAATAGTGAAACAGGTTCACAAATTCTGGAGATATCATTTCGACAGAGATCAACCAGCATCAAATGCTCTGCATTTTCTTTTTCATCCGAGAGCAGCTTATGAATATTTGACTTTTTCTCATCTGGATCAGACGAGTTTCTGATTGTACCCGCAATTGGTCTCATCACAATTTCACGGTCATCGGTTAAAGTCACAAACATTTCCGGACTTGCTCCAATCACATGAAATCCATCAGATGTTTTAAAATAATACATATAGGGTGATGGGTTAAATTGACGCAATCGCAAGTAAACATCAAATGGCATTATTTCTGACGTTATATTTATTTCATGCCCCAATTGGATTTGATATATATCACCAATATCGATATGACTTTTGGCTTTATCAAACCAGGTCGTATACATCTCTTTATCGACGGTGGGGGATGAAATACTATGACTGGAAAAATTGTGGTTAAACTCATAATGAAATGGCGTCTTAATGAGATTTTTCACTAATGAAAGATCGAAACTTTGAAAATAATTGCTCTGATTTCGGGTTAAATGTATGGTGTGACTTTTGATATCAATATTGATGACGCCTGAAAATATAGTCAGATTAATCGTAGATAAATTTTTATCTCTTGATATTTTTCTCTCGATATCCTCTATGAGAAAAATAGTATCGTATCCAAAGTAACCCCAGAATCCGAAGTTTGTACTTGTACTCACCCCTTCATCAACGACATGAAATAATGACTCAATACTTCTTAAGAGTGAAATCAGATCGTTAAACGTCTGAATCTGAATGGAGTACTCATCCAGGAACTCAAAAGATGATAATTTATCACTCACTCTCATCAAACCAAGAATATCTTCATTCCCAGATAAAGACAGGACATTATCATTGAGTTTCAAGTTAAAAATAGGTTCAAACGCAATGATTGTATTTTTGCAATCTTTTTCTGGACCAGTCATTGACTCGAGCAGAAACAACTCATCTTCATGATATTTCTTTCGCAACTGGTTATAAATACAGATCGAGTCATTGTCTGAGATGACTTTTTCAGTATGGCTGATAACTTCAATTAACCCTTTCACTATCTTTCTCCATGATTTCTTTTAGCTTTCTTTCATTTGGATGATTAAAATTTAATGCATTCACATTCACAAAACTTCGGATTTCAACTAATCTGTCAACCATTTGCTCCAAAGCAACACTCTCCTCAATGTCTGTAATTCCCTTCGTTTTTTCACAGCCATGGATAAGCACTGGAAATCCAGCACCAGGAATAATCATTCGATTTAATAGCATGTTATTTATGATTTGATCATGTGCACTGCCTAAACTATATTTCCTCCCAACAATGACGCAGCCACCAATTTTATTCACGAGAGGCCGATCAAACCTCAGATATCCGACACCAGCTCTTTCAAGAAAAATCTGCATTAAGTGACTAATCCCGAAAGCATGAACTGGACATGTGTAAATAATAATATCTGACTCGCACATCATTTTAATAATATGTGGCATGTCATCATATTTTTCACAGGGAGACTGTCTATAGTTGCAACCATTGTCACCACCACAGCCATCACAAGCAGATATTTTCTGATCGCACAGATATATAACATTTACATGGACATTTTTCTCATACAACTTATCCTGAATAAGTTCAGAAACATAAGCGGTAACACCATTTCTTCTTTCTGAACCTGATATGATTACAGCTTTCATTTTGACCTCAACATGAAAAAACTCAACAATTTGAGAAATTATGTGGGCCAACAAGTAAAACTTTTTGAATACCTAAATAGACATCAGCCAATAAAGAATTGGTTAAGATAAATTTTAATAATTCGAGATAAGCATATTTGAATGTCTGATACTACACTCAGCGATTGAACCAGGCCAATACTTGTCAATCAAACTTTTCAACTCTTCAATGACTGGCAAACTCTCATTATTTTGGAGTGGAGATAAAGCCTCTATAATAATAATTGCATTTTTGGTGCTGTTCCTAACGACAGATAAACCACTTTGCTTATGAGACCACTTTCTGGCATGCGCATTATTTTTCTCATCGATAAATGAAACTTCATTAGAGGGCATTAAAATTTCATTCCCATTAAAATCTAAATAACGCTCACCTCCCTTTGTATAGGAAACCCATAAATTTCCGTTGATTTCATCTGTATCCAGCACAGCAATAGGTAAACAATGCTTAACTGACAATGCATTACAAATTAAAACTAACGGGTGTAATGTTTCAGGTAAATTACCTTGCTTTCTGAGCCGTCTCAGTAATGATTCAGCTGCCATTCGAAATTTTGTCGGCTCTATCCCTGCTTTTCTGTAAGCTCGACGCCAGTGACTGATAGAGTCAATTGCGCTTTCTGTCTGCAACTTATCGATTGTTTGCTTTGCAAAAACAATATTTTTATTCACAGAATCTGTCACATCAACACGATCATGAAGATTCTCAATTCGAAGACAGCAAACATGCAGTTCAGGTAAAAGGTCAACGATATCTTTTGAGTAATTAACCATTGATGTCATGATTGATAAGTCCCTTTTTGATCAGCTGCATTTGTGTTAACTCATGAATGATTACCTTATAGACAGATTCAATAAACTTATCATCCCCGTGAAAATTCAACGCTAATTCTCTCACTTTACTTAAAACGATCTCTACTCGTCCTTTTGCTTCTACGACATCAACACTATTCCGCTTTTGATCTGCTATCTGTAATGCAACATTCGCTCTTTTTACCAGTAGTTCTACAAGCTGAACATCTATCTGATTGATTTCTTCACGAAGAATTTCTAACTGATTAATTTCCATGATTCACCTTTATAATATTTGCTGATACCGAACAAACCTGTTTGATATTTTCAATGGCTTGGTTAAGTCATATAATGTCAAATCACTTTCTGGATCTTTTGAATTCATATAACCGGTGTATTGAGACGGGTCCATGATAAAGCCCGGCACTTTTCTCAAGTAAGTATCTTGCGACACCTGAAACCTGGTTGTCATTGCCCATAAAAAATCCTCACTTGACAAGTGATCGATGTCGTCATCAACAACATATACATGCTTACAAAGCGGATGGTGCTCGTAAATAAAATCTCTTAATTCTGAAAATGGAATGAAATGTGACTTTCTCCGGATACTTAAGATGACTGACAGCTGCCCGCCACCATAACTGGGACAATACACATCCATTAAATCAAAAAATTGATCGAATTCTTTCCTGACAACTTCTTTCAAAGAGATCTCAGTCGGAATCGCAAGCAGCTCTGACTGTTCTTTTCCCGGACCTAAAAATGTTTGATAGATCGGATTTTCTCTGTGGAAGATGCCTGTGATTTTAACGAGCGGAAGATTTTCTTTTGCCTCCCCCATGTAGCCAAGAAACTCCGGCATTGAGTATGCCTCTGCTTTTCTATTGCTTTCATTACAAGTTGTCGTTGTCATTTCCCCTTCAATGACAATCTCACTGTCTGCGTAACAATAAGCTGCATTTGTAACGTTTTTCGCAATTCGAATGGCCTGGCCAAGTACTTTACTCATCTCTTTCAGTTTGCAGATACCTGATGAGAATCTGGCTGTCGATAATGAAGTAAGCAAATAGTATACAGGGGGTATACCAATACAAATCGAGATTGGCAGAGTTTTATTTTGTCTCAAAGCTTCCTGATAACAGCTGAAAAGCCCACTCCCAGGCCGTAGGGCTAAAGTCACATGACTTTTATCTACAACTTTCAATCGATGAATAGAACTGGTATAGGCACCGGTTTTATGGTGCCTTGCACAAACGACACCTGATGTAAAAAATGCGCCTGCATCCTGTGGTGTTACTTTAAGAGCAGGTAATGAGAGCAAATCTAATTGAGAATGACTTTCCTGACAGACAGGCTTATCAACCCATACCGGACTTAAATCCTTACGGTGTAAACTGTCATCTCTGAAACAACTTTCGGACAGAATCTTTCGATTGATTTCACTATTCCCAAATAACCCCATTAACACCGGAAATTGAGTGCCGTTATTGGTGTATATGTAAGCTTGCTCATGACCTGTTTTTCCTGAACCAGGTACGGTTGCTGCGTTATTCATATAATGGCCAGGTATCTCATAAGTTGGTGACATGAAATCACCAACCGTCTTGATGCTGACACCTGAGTCTTCCAATTGATTCAGCACAGCCCGCAGATCGAAACTCATTTCACAACCCAATTTTATGAAGCACAAAATCGATATCTTTATCACCTCTTCCTGAAAGATTCACCAGGATGGATTCTTTAGACGATAAATTTTTAGCTTCTTTTGTTGCCCATGCAATCGCATGAGAACTTTCTAATGCGGGGATGATTCCTTCATATTTGGACAAAGTTAAAAAGGCTTCAATACATTCATCATCTGTAATTGAATGATACTCAACCCGCTGAGCATCTCTTAAATAACAATGTTGTGGACCGACACCGGGATAATCTAATCCTGAAGCGATGGAATGGGCATCCATCGGAGTACCATCCTCTTCTTGCAGGTACAAACATTTAAATCCGTGCATTGTTCCGAATTTACCTGCTGTTAGGGTCGCGGCATGTTCTCCTGAATCTAATCCTTTACCCGCAGCTTCAACTCCCACTAACTTCACGTTTTCATCTGACAGAAAACCGCTGAATAAGCCTAATGCATTTGAGCCGCCACCGACACAAGCCGCAACGATTGTCGGTTGTTCATTTGTCATCTCCAGAAACTGGGCAGATGCCTCTCTTCCAATGACAGATTGAAAATATTGCACCATCTCCGGGTAAGGCGCTGGACCGACAACGGAGCCAATAGCAAAAAAGTTATTCTGCATATCATCCAGATATGCCGAAAATGCACTATCGACTGCTTCTTTTAAAGTCGCCTTACCCGAAGTTACAGGAACAATTTTGCATCCCAGCAATTTCATTTTATTCACATTAGGGCGTTCTTTTTCAATATCGACCTGCCCCATATGGATTTCACATGCCATGCCCATCAAAGCACAAACAGTCGCAAGAGCAACACCATGCTGTCCTGCACCCGTTTCAGCTAATATTTTTTTCTTGCCCATTTTCTTTGCAAGCAGAACTTCACCAATACAGTGGTTAATTTTATGGGCACCCGTGTGATTTAAATCTTCACGTTTCAGGTATATCTTTGCTCCGCCAATTCTCTCAGAAAGGTTCTTTGCAAAGTAAATGGGACTTGGTCGTCCGATATAGGTTTTACGTAACCGTGTCATTTCTTCATTGAATAAGTCATCTTGAATGATGTGATAGAATGCTTCTCTGACCTCATTCATCGCTGACTTTAATTCTGAGTTTTCGGCTTCACCGCCGTAGACGCCAAACATTCCATTTTGATCTGGGATTAAATTGGCAAAAGCAGGGTTTTTCATCTGTCGCTCCTATTGAATATCATCAACAACGAAAACTGTCGTCACTTCATTCTCATCCCCTTTCGAACGGTGAGGCACACCATCCGGGATTGAGAAAAAATCACCTGGGTGACATTTATTTTCGGTACCCTCAACAAAAATAGTGAAACTTCCGGTCAGAACATATCCCTGATGACCAATCTCACAAAGATGGTGCTCATCAAACCCAGCTGGCAATTCAAGCATTCTTAAGCGCTTTCCGTTTGAATTGAAAATTTTCACCCGGCCATCAGCGCCCGGCTTTGACCATTTTTCCCAATCTTGATTTGCCGCTTGATATACAACCTCGTCATAGGTCTTCATCTTTTTTCCTCTCAAATTCCATTCAATACAGAGTCAATGTGATGACGAACACAACTCGTGTTTCACGTTCTGCGGAATACGCTGACGTCTGCCAGCAGATGTGAAAACAAAATCAATGTTGTGAGACTCATCGAATTAAAACTAGCGAACTAGTTCACTAGTTTGATTTGCGTTCATAGTAGGGATATCATCGTTGCCGTGTCAAGAATTTTATGCAACCATGTGCTATGCGTTTGATTTGTTAAACTTTGACTCAATTTGATGCCTGACATTGCATAAATGATTCAAATTCACTTGGAGTATTCTTCCATCATGGTCAGTACATTACTTCTATATTGCATCGCTTCATTTACCGTGACCGTCATTCCGGGACCGACCATGCTGTTGTCTCTGTCGAACGGTGTGAGTAAAAACAAGAAAATTGTACTTTATGGCATTTTAGGGGCTGCTCTGTCTGACGCGATTCTGATCAGTGCTGCCGGACTGGGACTGGGGGCATTAATGGCGGCTTCTGAAACCCTCTTTCTGACCGTCAAATATTGTGGCGTTGCTTACCTGCTGTGGCTGGCATACCAGTTGTGGCGCAGTACACCTTCAGTCAGCGCGTTGACAGCAGACAAACTCAAAAGCGCACAAGTGCACAGCCCTGCAGCAGCGTTCCGGCGCAGCCTGTTCGCGGCCCTGTCTAATCCGAAGGGGCTCCTGTTCTTCGGCGCTTTTCTGCCTCAGTTTCTGGATTTAACCGCGCCGGTTTTGATGCAATACGTTCTTTTCGCAATTGCTACCATCGTGATTGATGTCGCTGTGATGCTGGTTTACGCAACTGCAGGTTTCCAGGCGGCAAAGTATTTATCGGTCAGCCGCCTGAAATCGCTAAACAAAACCTGTGCTTCCGTGTTGGTCGCGATGGCATCTGGGTTAGCATTCTATAAAGAAGCGGCCTGAAGTTTTTTACTTCAAAAAATAAAAGCGCCCGAGGGCGCTTTTATATTGACTGTAATATCATGATTTAAATAGATTAAATAAGAATGCTGCCCACATAATGCCCACATGTGATATCCCTACTAACCCCTTCAAAATTTTCATACTTCTGCCAAATGTATAATACTGACATTTGGGATTGACTTGTGCTGCGTCACATCATGCTGTCAGAGCGATAGTAAAAGCTTGAGGAGTGCGGACTTGTGGTTTACTCAGGAAAGATGCAAGCCGCCTTTTTGAACACGATACAGCATCGTAGATGTGGCACAAGTAACGTGACACCGAAACATTCTTTAGCAGGTGTGCACGCAGTTACATCCGCATAAGTTCCATAAGCAGTATAAATTTAAAGTTTCCTGCAGGATTATTCATTGCCAAAAAATAAAAAGTTTGCTATCGAATAAAAGGAAGTTTTGAAAAACCTAAAATATAAGTTTAATCAATATGAACTTATTGAATATTCAATAATTAAATAAGGCTGAAATTATGATTACTAGTGTTAAACCTCGCATTCCTTTTAATCATCTATATGCTTGGATTAATTCTCTGTTTTTTGACCATGGTCACTCAATTGATGAAATAGTTGAAATACTCACAAAAGACCAAGGGTCGCAGACTTCACCGCCAAAAACGCAAGAGGAAGTAGAGCAAGAAAAATCTGAATTCAAATTAATTGTAAATCATTGTTTGGGAAAAGTTTCTGATGATGAGATCAGACACCTTTGTCCGCCAACAGAGCCTAAATCGCTTGAATATTTAAAGCCTGTCCGTGAGGGCCACTTGTGTATTGCAAAAGGAGCAAGCTCTGGTGACTTTTCTGTATTGATTCAACTTGAAAGAATGAGTGAAGAAGATATGAAGAGTCTAATAGATAAGCATAATGAAACATTAACTTTTTTAGCATACAAAAAAGCACATGAAGGCTATCCATACGGAATCGCAGGTCAAAACGAGCCAGCCAAATGTGGTATCAATCGTAAAGATTTATTCAACTTTGATCTGATCTAATTATGTTTACCCGCCATTGGCGGGTAATGTATTATTTCAGGCGATTACGCTTAACAGTCTCACTCTTCGCTTTCACCACCCGGCCGCCTTTCGCAAAGCGATAGCCTTTCTTCAATGTGCCGTTACTTTTCAGTCCTGTCTTAGCCATTCTTTTTCCCCAGTTGTACGTTCGTTTCCAGTATTGTTAAACGCTTGTCCTGCTTGTACAGGACGATGAGCAGCGCGATCATGGTCGGCGGTAAACCCATCGCCGTCAGTTGTTGCAGTATTTCTATCAAGTCGGTTTCCCTCTGAATTTGTTTGAGAAGAATTCCAGCAGGTAGCGCACCATAGAGCGCATCCCCAGTACATCCACGACGATGGCCCCGACCACGTACCAGTACGGCTCTGGAATGTTACGCAGCGCCTGAAAGCCTGCATCCACATACACCGCATAATCTGGCACGAAGCACAGCACCAAGGGCGTGAACACAACCAGCAGGATAAATTCATCTTTCCAGCCCCGGCCCTTGAGACTCAGCTCGTCCAGATTGGCCGCTTGTTCGTCGCCGTACTCCAGCCGCTTGAGCCGGGCGGCATGCTTGGCTTGCTCCAGCTCGTCTTTACGCTTCAAGGCTTCCGCCTTGTTCTGGCTGTGCTGCTGCCAAGCCGCCACCCCACCCGTAATCAGGCTCAAGATTGCACTCAGCATTACGCCGCCTGAATGCCTGCATTCAGCACCCGGTCACTGTAGGGCTGCATGCCGTTTTCATGGCGGATAATCAGAGGCACTAAGGCCATGGTTTCTGCCTCTGACAGCGACATATCCGGAGACACACCCAGCGCCCCGGCGACGTGGTTCACATAGGCCGTGGTGTCATTCTCCACAGGCGGCGCCCAGCGGTTGATAATGCCCCGCACCGTCGTCAGGCCGTGGCGGTTGCGGTAGGTCTTCAGCGTCCGGGCCAGTGCCCGGATGCCGTTCTCCGGTCTGTCGAAAATCACAAAGCGGCCATCGCTGCCGACTCGGCCCTGCCATGCGGTGCCGTTGTCCTCGATGTTGCCCGGATTGTTGTTACGAATGCCGCGCGGCTTATAAAACGTCATGGTTCCCATCCCCAATAGAATCAAACTCAGTATCAATAGGCTCTTGCTGCTCATTGCGTGCCGCTTCCTCTGCTGCTTCCTGTTCGGTCATGGCCGTGACATAGCGTTTGTGCTCGTCAATCAGCCACGCATAGGCCGCATCAAACACGGCACTGTTAATGGTCTGGTTCGGGCGGTTATCGGTGTATTCGATATGACCCAGCCCGGTCAGGGTGTTGTAATCAATCGCCCACTCGCCCTGGCGCATGGCAAAGCCGCCCATCTGGCCGAGGAACGCAGGCACGCCATCAATGACGATGAGCTGATCCTGTGTAATTGCTGTAATTCTCATAACTTCATAATCCAGATGACGGCCACCGACTGCTGACGCACGTCGACGTTGCCATGGTTGTGAGACTGCCCGCCGCCCGGTGTGCTCACATGGGTACTGGCATTGTGCAACCGTAAACCCAGTGTCCGGGGCGAAGAGCGTCCGGTCTCCGCGTAAGCACTCCAGCCGTTATTCGGAATAGACCGATTGGCGACCCCCGCATTGGTGATGCCGGAGATTTGAAAGTTACTGGTGCGCTGATAGGTCATGGACGAGCTGGGCAACTGGGTGGATGACAGGGTGTGATTCCCTGTCCCCCGGCTGTCCGCCCCGAAAGTCTGGTTCGGACTGTAAGCCCGGCCCGCCCCGACCACCGCCCGGTCGCACATATCCGGTGTCCCGTTTTCACCGTCACAGAGCACCCAGCCCAACGGGATAGACGCAACGGTGCCGTTGTGAATCTTGATATCGCCGCTTTTCCAGCTCCCGCCGCTGCCACCGTGTAACCTAGCCATGACGCACCTCCGCCAGTGTTCGGACTGTGGCCCCTTCCACCGCATAGGCGAACACTGCCGCCCCGGTTTCCAGCGTCATGGACTCCCCGGCGGCGATGTAAATCCCGCTCTGGTTGTCCACGCCTTCCCCGCCGATATATATGCTTCGGTCGGTCTGAACCAGCACCGACTGACGCTTGCTGTCTGCGTCAATCAGTTGGGTACTGACCGCCAGGTCTAACGTGGTTGCGGCACTGACCAGCCTGTCACTGCTCGCTACCGCAACCAGCCCGCTGACCTGCTGCACCTGCGGCAGATTGCCAATCTCCACCTGACCGCTAACGGTTTGCACCGCGGGCAAATTGGTGATCGCCACCTCCCCTTGCACCGCCTGCACATCCGGTAAATTGCCTACGACTACCTTTCCGCTCACAGGCTGCACCGCGGGCCAGTTCCCAACGGACACCGGGGCCGAAAACGACACAGGCACCGTCTGCTGAATGGCATCAATGGTCACGGGTTCGCGGATGCTGTGCACCTCGACCGCGCCGCTGATTGCCACCGCGTCAGACTGGGTGTTCACCGGGATATCGGTCAGCTGATACTTGAGTGTGACCGCCGCCTGATGGTGGTTGTACAGCTCGATGGTCTCGAAGCCACCCAGCGGCACCACATCGTTTTTCTTCAGCTCCGTCCCGACTTCCCGGTTCTGGGTTTTCGCCAGCAAGGTGACGGTGTGGGAGCAGTCACGGATTAACAGGTACTGGCTGACAGCCGAGATAATTTTCTCTCCGGCCTGTAGCTGTACTTCGATGATTTTCTGTGTCTGATACATCCGTTACCTCTTGAGCAAAACAACCAGCAGCACCAAGCCAATGACCGCCGCAAAGGCCATCATGACGCGGGTGTTCAGTTGCCCGATATCACTGGCGCCCCCGGTGTTCGCGCTGGCGTTGATGCTGTTCGCCAGCTGCATGGACTGTGTCGCCAGATTGCTCTGGTTTGATGCCATGCCGCCGAGGGAATTCAGCGCCCCGTTGAAGGTTTCAAGCCCGAAAGTGAAGGCATCATTCAACGCGGAACTGTTCGCTGCCAACGCATTCGAGCCAAGGGTCATGGCATCACTGGCCATTTCCCCCGCCGCTTCCATGGCCCCGTGATCCGTCATGGTCAAGGTGCCACTGATACCGCTGAGCATCATCCCGCTGTTGTCACCGCTCACGCCCATGCTGTTGGAGGTGTTGGTGCTCTGGTTAATGTTCTGGTTGGTACTCTTTTTTGAACTGAGGAGACCCATATCAGCGCCCCTTCATGTAGAAAAACAGCAGCACCATGGCGGCAATCGCGACCACAATCAGGGTGTAGTTCGTGGACTTGGCCCCGAAGGTTACGCCCCCCGCCTCAAAGTTCATTTCAACCGGGCCGTTGGTCGTAGTCATCGGCCCACTGTCACTTACCGACTCCAGCGCACCAAACGCCCCGGACATATCCATGCCGGGAAAGCCCATACTGGCCCCGGCGGCCGTCCCGGCCAGACTGGCTAAACCGCCTCCTGAAGATGCATCACTCACAACACCCCCTTCTTACGAAAATAAATAAACGCCAGTACCAGCACGATGACCCCCACGGCCACAACACCTGCACTCAGGTACTTGGTTCCGTCGGCGGCGGTATACCCGAGGGAGCCGCCCACAAGGGCACCGCTGCCCCACAACACCCCACCGCCGATTAATAGAGGGACTAATGGCATGTCTACCTCCGCATAATCAGAACGATGACCAACAGCAGGACCACCGCCCCGCCGATGATCCAGCCATAAGACATTGACTGGGGTTGGGGCTGGGTGATTTTGGCCGTATTGCCCGTCTCGTTCGCAGCCGGGTCTTGGGTGCTGTTCGGGGTCGGTTTGCTGGCAAGGTATTCATTCCACCAATTGCCCGCAAAGTCCGTCGTGTCGTCCCATGCTCCGCCCAGCATTTCACTGCCCTTATCGACAGCATTATTCAGCCAATCCAGCATTCAGCCCCCTTAGCCCGCAACCTGTGCCGCCGTGCGCTCAACGTCCAGATATTCCGTAATCACGGTCACGCTGCCCGCAGGCTTGCTGGTCTTGAAGGTGAACAGCAGCTCTTTAGCCCGTGCCGTCGGGAACATTTCATTGCGGATGAAACCACGCATCAGAAAGTCCAGATGGAACATACCCTGCTGCCACATCAGATCATTGCGGTTCGCCATGTAGCACTCACGCCATGCGGTGGTCTCATAGGCCACGTTGTCATCGCGCTTGATTTCCAGCTCTTCGATGGCGTCGGTCATGAAGTGCATGCGGCGAATGCTGCGCTTCATGTCGTTCGGCAGGGTGTTAAAGGTGTTGGTGCCCTGCGCTGGCATATCAATCTGCAAGCGCTCGATACGCGGCAGGTACATACGCACCGCCTGCGGGGTGTTCACCTCAGCAATCACTTCGAGGGTCGGCATTTCCGGGTCGCCGTCCTGCTTCGCACCGATATCCACCTGAATCTGAAGGGACTCGCCCAGCATGGTGACCAGTGAGGTCAGTTGCTGGCCGTCTTTCAGCTTCAGGGACAGGTCGGCAAAAGACACGATGAAGACCTGCTCACCCTGCGGCGCAAGGGCTGCGGGAACGTCCATCTGCTTGTACTGCTCCAGCGTCTGGAAAAAGGTCGCCGGAATACCACTGATAAAGGCGTTACTGTTCAGGCGAAATGTGATTTCCAGCCGTTCAAGCGGCAGGTTGGTGTTAAACATGAACGCATCAAACGTCTGGCCTGTCGGCACTGTCAGCGTTGAGCGGCCGTTATAGGTCACACCGCTGAAGCTCGACAGCTTCAGTTTCTTGACCCCTTGGTATTTGTAATTGGCAATAGCTTGCGCCTGCGCTTCTGGCGTTACTGCAACAACACTCATGATTAAAACCACCCGTTACCGTAGATTGTTTCTTTGATTTTTTTCAGACTGGAGACGTTGTTGATCACTGCGATAATCACCAGCGTGACCAGTACCGTCATCAGCAACACTTTGTGCTCTTTTTTCATAGCGTTCCTTTGTGTGGTTGGAAGATAGCGCCGTAATGGCAGGGCTATGAAAACGACTTTCGGCAGGATTGAAAATGAGAAGAAACCTATAGGTTGGGCGAGTAACCTATAGGTTTAGATGAGAGGTAGGTCACACAGATTTTTGGCTGTTTTTCCGGTAGGTCAGGGAAACTTTCCGGCCTGTCTGGCAGTTCAGTGCCCCTTTGCGGTAGTTCCCCACACCGTCCTCAACGTGGATGAAATCCGCGATCGGTTTGTTGATTTCCAGCTTGTTCATTTTGGCCGAGCGCAAGGCCGCAATATCTGCCACAGGCACGGATTTCGCATCCGATAAATACTTCGCATCATTCATCGAATTGACCGCGCACAGATACCACGTCGGGGACTGCGTGGTGATGGTTTTCGGCACCTCCTGCCCCCGCTGGAATACCGTCGTCACGATACCGCCATACTGACGGGCGCCGCGCAACAGCTCCCCGGTTTTC
The DNA here is from genome assembly GCF_054600795.1 of Photobacterium sp. R1. NCBI lineage: Bacteria > Pseudomonadati > Pseudomonadota > Gammaproteobacteria > Vibrionales > Vibrionaceae > Photobacterium > Photobacterium sp. R1. Next base: position 105,854 of record NZ_BAAHZP010000005.1, on the reverse strand, counting down.
CCCTTCAGGGTGCCCGCCGTGGGCGAGCAGGACGCCAGCTCTTCAATGCAGATTTCAAGGGGCGCTTTGCGGCCATCCAGCACCGACCACACCGCCGCCGAGAAGAATTCCAGCTCATCAAACACCAAATCCGCCGGGATGTAGGCAATCTTAAAGGCGCTTTGTCCCTGACGGGCTTTCACCAGTGCCTTGAGGAAATCCGCCTTTGAGTGGAAGCCTCTGACCTGCTGGCCCTGAAAGGGCTTCCCGGCGTAGTTCTCATAAGGGTCAAAGAACAACGCCTGCGCCTTGGCGGTGATGAATTTCCCGTGCTTGACCAGTGAGGTTTTTCCGCTACCCGTGCCGCCGATAATGACCCGGTGCAACGGGTCAAGATGGGTGTTGGAATTCTTAGGCCGCGGCAAGTTCAGGATCGGCTTTTTCGCCATCGTCCACCTCCTGCTGTTCCTGCGCTGCGGCCAGTTGGGCGCGCTTCTCCGCCCGAAGCCCTTTCACCTGACGGGCCGTGACGCCGCCCAGACCGACCACGGCTACCAAGAAGAGGATTTCTTCTTTGTACTGGCCGAGCCAGTTCAGCCACGTTGCCCCGTGTTTCTGCATCAAAGGCCCGGCAGCCTTGAGCACTTTACCCTTGGCTTTCTCGTCGTATTCAAAGTCCATGCCGATGGCAAAGCTGATCGCCTGCTCAGACAGGACAAAACCCAAGTCCAGCAAATCCACCGCCGCTTCTGCCGCGTCGTCATCGTTGGCTGCATCCTGAGCCACGTCATCCGGCTCCGGGGTTTCCTGTGATTCAAGCTGCTGAATCGCCGCGCCCCAGTCCGACCAATCATCCACTGTGGGCTGCTCTTCCGGGAGATCGAACATCTCAGTTTGTTGCAAGTTTTCCGCTGTCGCTGTCATCTTTCTTTCCTTTACTCAGACCAATCAAAATCATTACCAGTACAAATAACCCGATGAACCACGGATACAGGGTTTTCCAGTGGATTTTCGGGGCGTTTTTCTCAGGCTCTGTTAACGCTGGAAACCCGTCATCACTGGTTTGGGAAACGCTCACGGGGAGCGTTTCGATAACGGTTTGAACCGACTCTTTTGCGGTTTCCCTGACGGTTTCAATGGGCGTTTCCCCCAGTTCCTGAACCGTTTCCACTTTGTGCTTTTCAATGTATTCATGCATGGCACTGCTGTTTGTACTGTTCCCGCACCGGGGGCAGCGATAATAGAGCTTGCCGATGTTGCGAGGGTTCTTCGGCGGCTCGCCGGATTCCATCAGGCGGTGCTCTCCGGTCATGTGAACCGTGCAGACCTCGCCACAATCCGGCACGGTGCAGCGGATATAGCCGCGGGTCGGGTTCTTACTCATCTTCGCCCCCGGCCAGTTGTGCCAGGCGGGCTTGCACTTCGGCCCGATAGCCGGCACGTGCTTTCGCGCTGATCCCGTCGAGTATTTCCAGCTTTTCGAAGAAATCACCCGGCAGGCCGATGGCCTCCAAGCTCAGGGAGCCACCGCTGAACATCACGGCAGACACCTTTTTCACCAGCACTTTCATATCCAGCGCCTTGAGCTTTTCTATCTCCCCTTTCACTTCCACAGACAGGGCTTCAGCGGTCTCAATGGCTTTCTCAGCATGGCGTAGCTGTTCGGCGGTCATGGTTTGAATCATCACAGTTCTCCTCTGGTCATCACGATTCGATTGTTTGCCAGCTTGAGCTGGCAGTCTTTATCAATTGGCACTTTGGCCCCGGCCAACAGGGGATTTATCAGGCACTGCACCCCGGCAAGGCTCCATCCGGTCACCCGTTGAAGGTGCTCTCCGAGCTGGGAGTTACAGTTATTTTCAGTGCTCCAAGGGGAGCCGCTCCGCGACTCTAAAAGCGCCCCCAACTCAGACTTTTTCACGAGTCGGTAAGTCTCGCTGCAGGTCGCAATGAAGGTGCTCACCCCTTCAGAGAACCAGTGAAAGCCGATGGCTTTCTTCACGGTTTCGCCGTACTGGTTTTGTTTTTCTTCATAGGCCAGCCGGGCATCGGTAGCGAGCTGGCAAAACAGCGACCACTTGGAGGAATCCGCCGCCTGTCGCAGGGCTTCGAGTTTCGGGTCAATGCGGGTTTGTTCTTCAGTAGCCCGGCGCAGATGACGCCACAGGGACACAGGTTCGCCGCCGAACTGCTGAAACTGGCGGATACGGTGAACGGACGCCCACGCCCGAACCCGAAACGCGCTTTCTTCGGCTTCGGTTTCCGGCATGTGCTGGCCGTTGATGTTTTTGGAGACGTACTTCGCGATGTAAGCCGTTGCCCCACCCTTGGCCGGGTCAGCTTCCTTGACGTCAAAGCGCGGGGAAATGTCCTGTCCCAGCTCATCCCGGTCTTCAGCGGTTGCGACGCCGGAAATGATGTTAATCAGGGTGTCTTTGTCTTTCGGGTGGCAGAACAGGAAGTAATGGCCGTGACTGGTGCCGTCCTTGTGCGGCTCTGCCACGCGAAAGCCGAAGTAATGAATGTCTTCTTTGGCTATCAGGGCACGGGCCTGCGCCCACTGCTGCATCAGGTTACCGTGGCCTTCTTTGACACTCGCGCCGTTCCACTTCTTCGAGTTGCGGTGATATTTGCTTGGCAGCGTCCATGTCAGGAACAACGCCGTATAACCTAAATCCAGCGCCAGCTCTTCAAAGCCACGGGAGCGCACCATCATTTCAATCCGGCGGTTTTCCGGGTTGGCCGTGGTGCGTTTAATCACTTCTTCAAGGTCGAAGTGCTCCCCGGTGGCCTCGTTGTAAACGACGGTACTCTGGACGAACCGCTCCGCTTCACGCTGCTTGTTCTTCCAGTTCTGGAACGACGGATAGGAAATGTATTTCGACTGGTGCCCCTTGTCGCCAACGCGCTCAAGGGCAATCTGTGCGTACTCGATGTACTGGGAACGCAGGTGCATCAGGCGGCGCTCAATCCATTCTTCAGACTGCATTTTCAGCACTGAAGCCGTGAGTTCTTGCTCGGCCCGTTCTTCTTCCATCTTGTCGCCCGGCATGACTGGCGGGTTGACGGAAATGGCGCGAAGGTTCTCAGCCAAGACCGCATAGATGTGCTTCATCGCAGACAGAAAGCTGTCAAAAACCTGCGGGTCAATGTCCTGCATTGCCTGCATATTCTCATCAGCGACCAGACGGGCCAGCTTACGCACCGCCTCATCTTTCATCAGGATGTGGTGGGTCAGGCGCTCGGACTTGACCCGGTTGCGGAAGTCCACAAAGGAAAACTTGTCTTCAATGAAGGGCGCGACTTTCAGACCGAACTTGACCGCCTCATCGGCGAAGCGGTCGAGATTGTCACGGGTAGCCCCGCCGCGCTGCTGGCGGCTGGCTATTTTGGTGCGGATATCCTGACGGACGATTTGCGGAAGACGCTTTAAGAAATGACGAGTAAAAACAGTACCGTGTTGCATTACTCTTGAACCTCATAACAGCCGGACGGCGTACATTTGTAATTCAGTGGGCGGGGTGTGTAGCTTCGCTTTCGTATCCCGTGCTTTTCCCGCAATTTGCCCAGCAGGAACCGGGCACGCTGGCGTTTCTTCGGGTCAGGATTGACCATGCCAGCCATGTCGGGACAAGGGGCGTGAATCGGATCCATGGTTGCCCCCTTAAATTGCTGATTTCCAATCTTGATATTTTTCAGCTTGCTCTAAAGCCAATAATTCAAGCGCTCTCATGTTGATGAAGTTCAAGCCTCGTTCGTGCCGTTCCCGTTTCAATAAAGGCAACATGCCCCGTTTTATCTGGCCTCGAACAGCATCAAGTGTCTGCCCGGTTATCTCTGCATACATCTGAGGGGTAACAAATGGCGCAGAATGTTGACGGATGTTGTTTTCTGATTTCATTTTTTCACCTATCATTGACCTTTATTGCTAACAAAGTCACCTTGTTTTCCTTAGTTGCCATTCATAATAGATCCTAAGGAAAACAGAAGTCAACAAAAAAGGATTGCGAATTATGCGAGAGTGGTTTTTGTCAACAGAACTAGTTGAGATAGAAGGCATGCCTAGCAGCCGACAAGGAGTGAGCGTAAAAGCAAATAGAAACAACTGGTTAAAAAGAAAAGCGCAGGGTAAAGGGAGTGCAGTTGAGTACCATATCTCTAACTTTCATGAGAATGCGCAAAAAACTTTAATTGACTTGCATGGTTCAGAGTATGAAAAAAAACACTTACCGGAAACAATGGCAAGCCTAAGGAAAACAGGCGACAAATACAGAGAGCTTGAGTACAAGAAGCCTTCATTGTTTGACTCAAAAGAACCCAATGCTTCAGCAATTTTTGAAGCTTTACCTGTTCATGAAGCAGACACTATAGACATTCCAGAATTTAACGTACAAGCAGCCGCTGGAGCTGGCTGTCTTAGTAATACCGAGTATCAAACTAGCGTGTTTACTGTATCTACAGCCCTTGTTCGAAGCCTTGGCCTTCTCCCTGAATATTCCGCAATCGTATTTTGCTCGGGTGAAAGCATGTTGCCGACAATGGACGATGGTGATCGAATTCTTGTTGACACCAGAGAGTTAACTGAACCTGTCAAAGACGGGGTCTATGTCATTCGCATTGATGAAATGGTTTATGTGAAACGACTAAAGTGGAACATCTTGAAGCAAAGTTACACCGTAGTATCAGACAACCCGGACTACGAAAGCTTCGAAATGGCGGGTGATGATCTCAAGCGCCTTAAAATCATTGGCCGTGCTGCAATGGTGATGAGATCACTATGAGCATCAAAAAAGATGGAAATAAATGGCTGGTCGATATCAGGCCAGCCGGGAGGGACGGCAAACGCTTCAGACGAAAATTTGATAAGAAGTCCGAGGCATTAGCTTACGAAAAACATATTCTTGCAAGGGCACATAATAAGGAGTGGCTAGGCACCCCCATTGATAACAGAAAACTATCTGAACTTATTGAAATTTGGTGGAAAAAATCTGGCCAGTTTAAGAGAAGCGCTGATGATTACCTTGAAAAGCTTCAGTTGATATGTGCTGAATTAGAAGACCCGGCGGTCAATAAAATTGACTATAAGTTTCTGTCTGACTGGGTGCACTATCGACTTGAAAAAGGGAACAAATCAACAACAGTTCGCCGTTTGATAAGCACTGTCAGCAATGTGTTCACTGTTCTCATTTCGACTGGTGATTACACTGGTACTCACCCTATTAAAGGGTTTAAGCTGCCCAAAATAATTCCTTGCGAAATGTCTTTCCTAACTGAAAGCCAAATCAGTCAATTACTGGATGCTGTGAAACATAATGATGAACTGAGAAAAGTTGTTGAAATATGCTTGGCGACAGGTTCAAGGTGGCGAGAAACAGTCACATTAAAAGCAACTAACCTGTCCCCTTACCGTATCCGGTTTACTAATACAAAAACAGGAAAACCGAGAACAGTTCCTATCAGTAAAACTTTGTATGAACGCATTTATCCTAAAACAGGTAGTCATGTTTTTTCATACGACCCACAGTCAGAGCTATATGAGATCTTGGAAAAACTTGATTTTGGCTTACCCAAAGGGCAGAAAGCGCATGTCTTAAGACATACTTTTGCAAGCCACTTTGTCATGAAAGGGGGAAACATTCTCACACTACGTGACATACTCGGCCACGCGAATATCTCTCAAACCATGACCTATGCTCATCTGGCACCCGATCATCTCATTGATGCAGTGCACCTTAACCCACTCAGTCAAATAGAAAATCAGACGTCCACATAGTGTCCACCTTTATAACCTTAAATAGACCTTAGTGACAATTAACATGATTAATTATCACTTTAAATCAATAAGATAACCCATCATCGACCTTGAAGAACCTTAATAAAAAGCGCCCGAGGGCGCTTTTTAGATGGATGGACGTTTGTATCTGGCGTTGATCAAATCTTCAATAAACTTTTGCTCTTTTCTGGCCTGCTCATACCGTTGTTTAGCTTTCCAGCGTTCCATGACGGTTTCCAGACCTTTCACTTTGATCTGGCTTTGCTCCAGCGCTTTTTTGGTCCGCTGACTTTCTGCATGCATCAGCGCCATTTCGTGCTGCTGATGAGCGATCAGGCGATTGAGCATTGCATTGACTTGCGTGGTGTTTTGCAATGCAATCGGGTTGACCCCGCCGACTCCTTCCGGAAGACTGCCGGATTTTAAGTCAGCCAGTGCTTCCAACTGTTGAGCAAAGAAACCAACCTGCTCTTGCTGACGGGCTAAATCCTGGCCCTGACGGTCTCGCTGCTGCTCAGCAATTTGCTGAAGCTGGCTGACAGCTTTCAGTTTTCCTTTCATTGCCCGCTCCTTGTCAACCTTGCTGTGTCTGGGTAAATAATTCGGCCAGACGAACCAGCGACTGCTGGTAATCCGTCACTTCATCCACCTGCTGAACCAAAAAGTCTTTCAGTAACGGGAACATCCGCACCGACAGATCCAGTTCAGGATCCTGCCCTGGCTGATAACCACCCAGCGGCAGCAATTCTTTCACCTGAAGATAATTCGCATTCAGCTGTCGAAAACGGTTTGCCACCGTAACATGCGAAGTTTCGGTACAACTGCTCATACAGCGGCTGATCGATGCATTAATATCAATCGCCGGATAGTGCCCCTGCTCTGCCAGTGAACGCGACAACACCACATGGCCATCCAGAATAGCCCGGGCAGAGTCGACCACAGGATCCTGCTGATCATCCCCGTCCGCCAGAACGGTATAAATAGCCGTCAGACTGCCGTCCGGGTGTTCACCGTTACCGGCACGTTCCAGTAATTGCGGTAACTGACCAAAGACTGAAGGCGGATAACCCCGGGAAGCCGGTGGTTCGCCCAGAGACAAAGCAATTTCACGCTGCGCCATGGCATAACGGGTTAGCGAATCCATCAACAACAGGACGTCTTTCCCTTTATCCCGGAAATATTCGGCAACACGATGGCAAAGCTTGGTCGCGCGCAGGCGCATCAGAGGAGATTCATCCGCAGGCGCAGCAATCACCACCGCACGCTTCATCCCTTCTTCACCCAGATTCCGCTCAATAAACTCCCGAACCTCACGCCCCCGTTCACCAATCAGTCCGACCACGACAATGTCGGCTTTGGTGTTTTTGGTGATCATGCCCATCAGCACACTCTTACCTACACCACTGCCGGCCATCAGACCGATGCGCTGACCTTTACCCAGCGTCAGCAGGCCGTTCATGGCGCGAATACCCACATCTAAGGGGGTATCGACCATCCGGCGCTTCATCGGGTTAATCGGCTGAGGATTGAGAGAAACTTTCTCGCCCCCTTTCAGTGGGCCCAGATCGTCAAAAGGCTCGCCAAGGCCATTCACGACCCTGCCGAGCCAATGCTCGCCCAATGCAACTGTACTGTCGCCATCAAGCGGAATGACTTTGGCGCCGGCATATAAACCGCCCAGCTGGCGTACCGGCATCAGATATGCGACATCCCGGTCAAAACCAACGACCTGAGCTTCGATTGCTTCTCCGTCATCGGTTTCGACCAGACAGCGTTGTTCCAGTCTGAATTTGCAGCCAACGGCCTGAAGCATCAGACCGTTGACTTTCACCAACCGCCCGGTCACCCGGGCAATCGGTATGGATGACATCGACGCAATCGCATCATTCATACGTTCATGAAATGCGCTGTCACTCACTGACTTCCTCCACACGCTCTGTGGCAGATACCTCTTCTGACTTCACATCGGTCACTAATTGCGAACCATTTGTGGATTCCAGAAGATGTTCACGGAGGGTTTCCATACAGGCTTCCAGCCGTGCATCGCTGCTGGCGTCTGCTTCAGCCTGGTCAGTCACCAGCTGCACACCGCCGATCGGCATTTCTTTATCCGCTACCAGTTTCCAGCTCGGATGCAGCTTCGGATTCAGGTTGTTGATCCGCTCCAGATCCTGCGGGTTCAGGTGCACAATCACCTTGTCCGTGTTTCCGGGCATGCTATCGAGCGTCTCATCGACCAGCGCCAGGATCTGCTGCGGCATTAGTGTCAGCTCGGCACGAATGACCTGCTGAGCGACTTTCTGAACCAGGGAGCAAATCTGCTCACGCTGTGCGTGCTCACGCTCGTCCTGCCATTGCTGAATATGCGCCTGCAGCGCATGCAGCGGGGCCATCACAGATTCATACTTATCACGGCCCTGGCTTTCACCTTTGGCATAACCTTGCTGAAAGCCATCCTGCTGCCCCAGATTGAAACCCTGCTGGCGGCCCTGCTCTACGCCCTGACGAAGACCTTCTTCATGACCCTGCTGCAACCCCTGCTGGAAACCATCTTCCAGACGTTTCTGCAACGCAGCCTGATGCTCCTGGGCATTAAACTGAGGCTCTTCAGCCAGATGATTCAGGTCCTGAGATTCATCATCGGTGCCCTGAATCATTGGCTTGACCATCGGAGGAAAACGATGAGAGCGGTATTCACCCGGATTCAGGCGCATCACTTTAACTGAACGCATCGCTTACTCCACTGTTTGTTCCTGGTACAGACTCAGTTCGATTTCACCGGCATCAGCCAGTTCACGGACGATCTGCATGATCTCCTGACGAGCCTTCTCAACACGGGAGAGCGGCATGGCACCACGCATGGCCATTTCGTCGTCCAGCGAGTTTGCCATCCGTTGTGGCATCGACTGTTTGATCGCCATCTGCAGTTTGAGATCTGCACCTTTGAGTGCGGTTGCCCACATATCGATTGAAATTTCCTGAACCAGACGGTCCATGGTTGCTTCGCGCTGACGGGCAAGAATCACGAAGTCGAACATGTTCTCTTCGATCTCGCTGACCACTTTCTCGTCGTGCAGCTTCAGCATTTCCATCAACTGAGCACGATCACCTTCAAAGCGGTTGATAATGTCAGCAGCCTGCTTGGCACCCATCACCGACGCACCATGTCCGCCAGACACCTGCTGGATACAACGGTCGATCAGCTGATGCAGATCCTGCGCGATTTCATGATCAATCTCATTCAGGCGTGCCACCCGGTAAATCAGCTCATCATGCTGCTCCGACGGCAGTTTCGCCAGTACTTCAGACGATGTTTCCGGCGGCAGATAAGCCAGGAAAATGGCCTGCATCTGCGGGTGTTCCTGACTGATGAACTTCGCAATGACGTCAGTGTCGACCCACTGCAGACGCTGCATATTGTTCCGCAGTTCATCGCCATAAATACTGTTCAGTACACCTTTTGCCAGATCATTCCCCAACGCTTTCGACAGGGTATTCGACAGATAATCTTTCGAAGCACCCCGGATACCACTGTGGGCACGAAAATCATCAAAAAAGCGCTGAATCACAACTTTGGCATTTTCACTTTTAATCCCGGTCAGTTTGGCCATTGAACGGGTGACGCGTTGTACTTCTTCGCGGGAGAAGTAACGCAGCACCTGCGCGGCTGCGTCCTCTCCCATCCCCAGCAGAACCAGTGCTGTTTTATCCACACTGCTCAGGGTTTGCATGTCTGCCGGATTAGTTGTCTCGGTTTTGCTCATTTCCATTCACCCATTGTTTGAGGACTTCAGCAACACGCTGTGGCTCTTCGCTGGCAATCAGTGTCAGGTGCTTCAGCTGGATGTGCAGAGGCGAACCAGAAGGCGGCAACATCATTTCAGCATCAGCGTCCAGACCATTGGTGGTGTGGCTCAACCCTCGGTCAGACAGACGACGGTTCAGCTCATTTTCCTGTGCCTTCTCATCCAGTTCTTTACTCAGGATGTCATCCGGCAGGCTGGCAATTTCCATCTCACGGCGTGCTTTATCCACACCCGTCAGATGACGGATTAGCGGACGCAGGACAAAGAAGATCATTGCCAGTCCCAGCAGACCGCCGATGATGTAACGCAGCGGTTGTTGCAGCGCGGTATCCTGCCACCAAGGCATTGGCGCAACCGGGTCGATACTCAGCGGCTTAAAGTTAAAGCTCATCAGGCTCAGGCTGTCACCACGGACATTATTCAGACCTACGGCTTCAGAAATCATCTGGCTGATTTCAGCCTTCTGGGCATCATTCCAGGCCTTTTGATCTGGAGCCACTTTATCGTTCAGCAGCACAGAAACATTCAGTTTTTTGATTTGTCCCTGCTGGAACTGGGTATGACGCACGCTGCTGCCAAGGGCATACTGACGATTCACTTCAGAGCGCTCACTGGTATTTTTCGGCGAGTCTGTTTTTTTATCGTCTTCAACCGTTGGCGGCTGATTGCTCAGAGAGCCTGGTACACCCAGCGCAATTTTATCGACCGAGTTATTTTCGATACTGTGTTCAGAGCGTACAACCGGATTGTTATCAACCATTTCACGGGTTTCTTCAATACGGTTGAAATCCAGATCCGCAGCGACCTGAATCCGGAAGTTGCTCGGACCCAGCAATGGGGTCAGCATGTCAGAAGCACGCTGGATAATTTGTTTCTCCAGGTTTTTCTGATATTCCAGATACTTGGTGTTCATGCGGCCATTGGTCTCAGAACCAATGTCTGCACTCAGCAGACGACCGAACTGATCAACCACTGAAACCTGATCGGCGGCCATCCCCGTCACACTGCCAGACACCAGATTCACGATGGCTTCCACCTGCTCCGGCTTGAGATCCTCACCGGATTTCAGTTCAACCATGACGGAAGCCGTTGGCTTTTCACCGTTCTGACGAACAAACAGAGTCTGACGCGGAATCGCCAGATGAACGCGGGCGTTGTTCACGGCATTCATAGAAATGATGGTACGAGCCAGCTCACCTTCCAGTCCGTGACGGTAACGTGCCGTTTCCATAAACTGGCTGGTTCCCAGAGAAGAATCTGTCTGCAGTGACTCCAATCCGGTTGGCAGTTTGGCTTTGACACCTTTCGCTGCCAGCAGCATCCGCACTTCAGCAACTTTTCCGTCTTCAACCAGCACCTGACCGTTTGTTTCCTGTAAACGGTATGGAATGCCTTCAGCTTCAAGCACTGAAATAATTTCGCTGGTATCAAAACGCTCTTGCTGACTGTAGAGCGGACGATAGCTTTGTGTTGAGGTCCACAAAGCAACCACAATAATGGCTGCAACAACTGCGGCCAGAGCCGCAGACAGCACCAGATTTCGCTGACTGCTGTACCAGGCTTGTTTCGCCCGGTTCAGCAAAGAGTTTTCAGAACGGTCAGATGCGGTCAGTTCAGCTGCCGTTGCTTGAGTAATCATGGTCATAACTTACACCGGCATCTTCATTACATCTTCAAACGCACCGACCACCTTGTTTCTCACCTGCATCAGCGCAGAGAAAGACAGACTGGCCTTCTGACTGGCAATCATCGCACCAACCAGATCATCACTTTTGCCGGTTTCAACCGCAGTCATTTTTGCGCTGGCAACCGCCTGATGACCATTCACCAGGTCAAGCACTTCAGTCATCGCTGAAGAAAAAGAAAGCGGCTTGACTTGCTGGTCTAAAGGGTTGGCTTTCACAGTCACATCCTGCCCGGCCTGAGCTTGCATGAGCTGCATTTTTTCCAGCATAAGTTGCTGGGCTGTTGTTGTCTGCGTCATATTCGTCGCAAGCATGTGTGTCTCCTAATCGTTATGCTGCTGAGCCAATTTGTGAAATATCAATGCCTTGCTCACGCATTGCCGCTAATTTGTATCGCAGTGCCCGGGTCGTTACACCCAGTGCTTTTGCTGTCATGGTTCTGTTGCCTTCATGCTGTTTCAATACATCGAGCACATACTGAAATTCAGCCTGTTTTTTTGCACCAATATGCCCTTGCTCAGTCCCCATCGCGACTGGCGCAACCGGCATGTATTCAGGTTTAATAGCCTGAACCTTGCTGGTGTCGACAGGCAGCATCAGATCCTGAGCTGTGATGAAATCACCGTGCCGCATTACCAGTGCACGCTGAATAATGTTTTCCAGTTCACGAATATTGCCGGGCCAGTGGTACTGCAACATCATTTGCTGCGCATCTGATGACATCTGACAGGCACTGCCCTGCTGATATTTACTGATAAAGAAATTTGCTAAAGGAAGAATATCTTCAGGACGTTCACGCAGCGGCGGCCAGTGGAGCGGCAATACATCCAGACGGTAGTAAAGGTCTTCACGGAAAGTGCCATCCTGAACGGCCAGACGCAGGTCTTTATTGGTTGCAGCAATCACCCGGATATCCAGCTTGATTGTCTTATGGCTGCCGACCCGTTCAACTTCACGTTCCTGCAGTACCCGCAGGAGTTTGGCCTGAAGCGCAGGAGACATTTCTGCAATTTCATCCAGCAGAATGGTGCCGCCGTTTGCTTCTTCAAACTTACCGCTCTGACTGCCGGTCGCACCGGTAAATGCGCCTTTCACATGACCGAACAACACCGCTTCAAGCATAGATTCAGGAATGGCTGCACAGTTCACCGCAACAAAAGGCATTTTGCTGCGCGGTGACTGCTGATGAACGTAACGAGCCAGCACTTCTTTCCCTGTACCGGATTCTCCGGTAATCAGAACACTGGCATGGGTGCAGGCTGCGCGGTGAGCCAGTTGCAGAATCTGTTTACTGCGCCAGGACTCCGCCACAATATCTGACATGGGTTTCTGTAAAGCTTCAACGCGGGCGATCAGACTCAGCAATTGTGCAGGTTCAAAAGGTTTCAGAAGATAATCTGTCGCACCGGCTTTCATGGCTTCAGCAGCCAGCAAGCCTTCATGCTGATCAACAATTGCGATGGCAATCCGGCGCTGCTGAGGATCAGCAACGGTCTGGCTGAAGCGAACCCACTCGGTCAATGCCATATCTGGTAAAGCGGAGCTGACCAGAGTGATAGCAGCACGGTGAGATTGCAATCCGGCTTTGCCGGAAGTCAGATAATCTACCTGATAACCAGCCTGCTCCAGCACCTGTATAACTTGCTGAGCCTGCTGCCTGTCCGGTTCAATGAGCTGAATCGTTTTCGTTAACATTACTGAACCCTGCTTTTATCATTGTTATCAGCACGCAAAACCCTCACCGTTACCCTGCGGTTCAACGCCTGGCCCTGTGCTGTCTTGTTGTTCGCAATCGGATAACGCGCGCCATGTGCCCTGATCTGAATCAGATTATTTTTGACACCGGCTTCACGAAGAAAACTCGCGATATCATCCGCACGTACTTTCGAAACCTGAATATTGCCAAGGTTGGAACCCACAATGTCGCTGTGCCCGTCAATCAGCACTTTACTGACAGATTTATCCAGGCGAATGTATTCGGCCAGCTTAGTCAGGGTTTCCTTTTGTTCCGGGGATACGGTGCGTTGTCCCATCTCGTACTGGAACACCATATCTCTTGCCTGACGGTACGACATTGCAGGTAAGCGGGAACGGCAGGCACTGAATTCAGCTAATGCATCTGACATATTGACGCTGGACAGCATCAGATCGACCGGCGAATTGGTGTTCTGGTAAGTTAAAGCGATTCTTGCCCACTGCCCCGCGGTCATGCCATCCAGCAATGTGTCAACGGCACCGGTACCGGTAAATCTCACTTCCGTCGGATCCACCTGCTTACCCGGGCTCAGGGAAGTCTGCTTAGGTGTTTCAACCCAAGGGCCATCCTGAAGGTATAAACCTGCGCGGTCGAACTGAGCGAGAGGACGCATCGGTTTCACTTTAAGAATCAGATTTTCGCCCGCGTCTGCCACGAAACCGACTTCACCGAAGTTTTGCACCTGCTGATTTAATGAGCAGTGAAACGTACCGCCCCGGTATTTCCATTCGACAAGATCCATTGGCGTAGAAACAACTTTTGCTTCAACAGAACCCGCCGCAAGAGCAATTAATAAGAATGTGTATTTCTTGTTGAATGAAATTAACATTTTACCCTTCTCAGATTTTTGGTGATACCAAAATTCAATTATGTCCGAGGAACCAACTTAGCCAAAATTATTAAACAACCAAATTGCTTTTTTATTTCTATATATCTTTTCCTTGCTCAAAATCACTTTAATTCGATTAAGGTGATCTCGATTCAATTTATATTTGACGCACCAATGACACTAAATTGACACAGACATGACATTGCTCCCACTGTTTGATTTAACTTGATATAGCTTCAAAAACAGCAACTTGAGAGCAATATCAAATGAATAAAATAGTGCGTCTTTTTAAAGCGGGCATAAAAGTCTCATCAATTCATATATAAGAAAACCCTGTATATGAAGTTATAATCAACATGTGGACTAACATCACAAATTTAAAATCAATAACTAAAACACAAGAATTAGCTCAGGCTAGACTTAGCGGAACTAATAGTGGTTAAAGCCAATTCGAAGTAAATAACAATCGCAACCTTAATTTGTTGCATATGAGTTCTGACGGATATGCCATATGAAAAAAATTGAGTTAAACAGTGCTCAACATTTCCCCAAACTGAATGTTGAACATTTAGGGCGCCCTATTCATGTCATTCGGGAAGAATTACAAAAAACTTTCTCGCAGGCAGATTCGTCAATCACTCAGGATCTACAACGCTGGGTGAAAGACAAAAACCTGAGCTTCAGACTATCGGATATTCAGCTGGCCAGCAGACAACCAGCCGATCTTGATGAGCACGCTTCTGTCATCCGCCATCAGACTGGCGGCATGGTTCAGGCTCAGTTGGATATCAGTATGCTTCTGGCGCTGTCGGACAAGTTCTATAACGCCGATATCGACCGCAGTCATATCAGCGATGCTTCAAACAAACTGACTGCCAGTGACCTGCGTTTACAGCAGCGACTGCTGGAACGTCTGTGTGCACTGATTGCAGAGAGCGGGCAATGGACAATGACAGATGATGCGATGCGTCATGGCATTGGGCTGCTGGCCACCTTCACAGTCAGTTACCGTAAAAAATCCGCTGACTTTACCCTCTACCTGGATGAAACCATGTTGCAGTCTCTGATGGATGACATGGCCATTCATACCAATGACCAGTTAGACGAAGGTTTCCGCAAAGTACTGGAGAGCACGCCGGTGACTCTTCACGCCACCCTTTGCCAGAAAAAAATGCCTTTAGACGATGTACTCAAACTGCGTCCTGATGACGTATTGAATATCGATCTGCTCACTAATGTTCCGGTTCGTATTGGCCAGGAGCATTTATTTAACGGATGCGTGGCCGACAAAGATGGCCAACTCGTTCTGATTCTAAATGATAAATAAACTACACAGGACCCCAAAATGACCGATTTGAATGAGATGACTGACGTAAACGCATTCAGCGAAGACGATCTGAACTTTGATGATCTGGATCTGGATCAGCTGGATGATGACGTTGAAGCCAGTCAGGAATCCGGTACTGCCTCCCCTTTCATCCCTTACGATGAAGTACCGTCCAGAGATATTAATTTCTTCAAGAAAATTCCTGTCACGGTCACACTGGAAGTTTCCAGCACCGAAGTCTCTCTCGGCGAACTGATGAAAGCCGGTGAAGGCAGCGTGATTGAACTGGACAAGCTCAATGGTGAACCACTGGACGTCAAAGTGAACGGTTCTCTGATGGGCCACGCTGAAGTCGTTGTGGTCAATGACAAATACGGCCTGCGTCTGATTGATATCGTGGACTCACCGCTTAACTCCGTGGAATCCTGATAATGCTCCGCAGTCTCTGTCGTGTTTTAGCCCGCGCCGGCGGGCTATCCTTAGCCGGTTTTCTGATATTGACGCTTTCTTCACACCCGGCATTCGCTTCTGATACGGGTGGCCTGACGCTGATGACAGTTTCAGACGGCACCTCTAATCAGGAATACAGTGTCAAGCTTCAAGTGCTGCTCCTGATGACGGCACTGAGTTTACTGCCTGCATTTCTGCTGATGGCAACCAGCTTTACTCGCATCATTATTGTACTGGCCATTCTGCGTCAGGCCCTCGGCCTGCAGCAGAGTCCGCCAAACCGGGTACTGGTGGGGATTGCGCTGGCGCTGACGCTACTCATTATGCGTCCGGTATGGACTGATGTGTATGAACACGCCTTCAAGCCCTATGACGCAGGTCAGATCACGCTGATGGAAGCTTTCTCTGTGGCAGAAAAACCCGTCAAGGATTTCATGCTCAGACAAACCCAGCAAACGTCTCTTGAGCAGATGCTGCATATTGCAAACGAGCCTCTGGATCAGAAAGCAGAAGATCTGTCCTTTGCCGTGGTGCTGCCGGCCTTTGTGATCAGCGAGCTGAAAACAGCCTTTCAGATTGGTTTTATGCTGTTCATTCCGTTTCTCATCATCGACCTGGTTGTGGCCAGCGTGCTGATGGCCATGGGGATGATGATGCTTTCACCACTGATTATTTCGCTGCCTTTTAAACTGGTCGTATTTGTTCTGGCCGATGGCTGGACCATGACAGTCGGCACACTGTCGGCAAGTTTCGGCTAGGAGAAAAACCATGACACCGGAACTCGTCGTCACCCTGTTTTCAAATGCTGTCTGGATGATCATCACCATTGTGATGGTGCTGGTCGTGCCCGGCCTGCTGGTTGGTCTGGTCGTTGCGGTCTTTCAGGCCGCGACCCAAATCAATGAACAGACCCTCAGCTTTCTGCCCCGATTGCTGGTCACTCTGCTGATGGTCATTTTTGCCGGTCACTGGATGCTCAGAAAACTGATTGACCTGTTTACGCAGTTGTTTCACAACATTCCGGGAATGATTGGCTGATGGATGTCACTTTCGCGCAAATCACAGCCTGGCTCGGGCAAGTCTGGTGGCCATTTTTCCGTCTGGGGGCCGCATTTGTTGCCATGCCTTTCTTCGGCGATGGCGCCATTCCGCTTTGGGTGCGTCTGCTGTTTGCCCTGTCCATCAGTATCCTGATTGCGCCTCTCATGCCGGCGATGCCTGCAGTCGATCCCCTGTCACTCAAAGCACTGGTACTGGCGTTTGAACAAGCGATCTGGGGGGTCTTTTTCGGCTTTATTCTGCATCTGCTCTTCACCACCATGACCATGCTGGGCCAGATTGTTTCCATGCAGATGGGCCTGAGTATGGCCATCATGAATGATCCGGTAAACGGCATGTCTGTTGCGCTGTTGGGCCGGATGTTCCTGATGTTCAGCACCCTGCTGTTTCTGGCCCTGGACGGTCATTTAGTGGTGATTGATATTCTGGTTCAGAGTTTCCATGTCTGGCCGGTCGGCTCCGGGATTAGTGAAGCCACACTTCAACAGGTCATTTCCATGGCCAGCTGGATGTTTGCTTCCGCGCTGGCACTGGCATTACCGGCCATTATTTCGATGCTGCTGGCAAACATCAGCTTTGGTGTGATGAACCGTGCCGCACCGAGCCTGAACGTTTACGCGCTGGGCTTCCCGATGACGATGTTACTGGGTCTGTTCAGCATGCTGATTGCAATCAGCGGCGTCCCGACACGTTACACCCAATTTGTTCATACCACTTTGCAGGCACTGACCAGCTACGTCGCAGGAAACGGCATATGAGTGATCAGAGTACTCAGGACAAAACAGAAAAGGCCACGCCCCAGAAAATCCGCAAAGCACGGGAGCAGGGGCAAATTCCCCGTGCAAAAGATCTGACTGCTGCGGTAATTTTCCTGGTTGTGGTCTATTTCTTTTCGATTCAGATCAGCACCATCTGGGACGCCATGAGCGGCGTCTTCCGTTTCAATATGCAACTGACCCGTGATGATCTGCAGTCGCCCTGGCAGGGAATTGAACACGTGGGCCAGAGTCTGGCCATTGTGATTGAGTTGCTGCTGCCGCTGTTCATGGTGATTTTACTGGCCGCGATAGGCGGCAGCCTGCTCCTGGGCGGCTGGCTGTTTTATCCGGCAGGCGTGATGCCTAAGCTTTCAAAAATCAGTCCGCTGTCAGGTATCAAGCGTATGTTTTCAACCCGCTCGCTGGTTGAGCTGCTGAAATCGTCGCTGAAAGTCACTGTGCTGCTGATGCTGCTTTATCTGTATCTGGATGCTCATCTGGCTGAGCTGCTGGCCATGCAAAACCAGCCGCTGCGTCAGGGCGTTGTTGCCATTATGCAAATCCTGTTCGACGGCGTTCTTATCATGGGTGTTGCCCTGCTTGTCTTCGGTCTGCTGGATGTTCCCTATCAACGCTGGGAGCACATGAAGCAACTGAAAATGACCAAGCAGGAGATCAAAGAAGAATTTAAAAACAGCGAAGGCCGCCCGGAGGTAAAACAACGGATTCGTCAGATTCAGCAGCAGTTCGCCCGGCGAAAAGTGGAGAAGACGGTGCCGCAGGCCGATGTCGTCATCACCAACCCGACGCACTACGCCGTTGCAATCAAATACGATCCGGCAATGTATGACGCGCCCTTTGTTGTTGCGAAGGGGGTTGATGAAATGGCCCAGCATATTCAGCGCATCGCCCGTGAGAACAATGTCGAAGTGCTGAACTCGCCTCCGTTAACACGGGCCATTTACCATACCACGCAGCTGGAACAGGCCGTGCCGAGCCAGTTGTATATCGCCGTGGCACATATTCTGACTTATGTCATGCAGCTGAAAGCCTTCCGTACCGGCAAAGGCGGGCAGCCACAGCCATTACCGACTTTTGTTATCCCACGCCACTTACAGTATTAAGGCAGGAGAGAGATCAAACCCATGCTAAACCGGCTACCTCAACTGAACCATTTTAAGCGCAGCTATATCAGCATTCCTGCTGCGCTGCTCATGATACTGGCGATGGTCATGTTGCCTTTGCCGCCCATGCTGCTGGACGCCATGTTTACGTTCAACATTGTGCTGGCAATCATGGTGCTGCTGGTCAGCACCACGGCAAAACGACCGCTGGATTTCTCCGTATTCCCGACCATTCTCCTGGTTGCCACCCTGCTCCGCCTGACACTGAACGTTGCGTCGACCCGCGTCGTCCTGCTGGAAGGTCATCAGGGCGGCGATGCTGCCGGTAAGGTCATTCAGGCCTTCGGTGAAGTCGTGATCGGCGGTAACTATGTCGTCGGTATGGTTGTGTTCGTCATCCTGATGATCATTAACTTTGTCGTGATTACCAAAGGTGGCGAACGAATTTCCGAAGTGGCCGCTCGCTTTACACTGGACGCCCTGCCCGGTAAGCAGATGGCCATCGATGCCGATCTCAACGCCGGTCTGATCGATCAGGAACGCGCCAAGCTGCGCCGGAAAGAAGTCGCCAACGAAGCCGACTTCTACGGCTCAATGGACGGTGCATCCAAATTCGTCCGGGGTGATGCGATTGCCGGCCTGCTGATTCTGTTCATCAATATTATTGGTGGTGTCAGCATCGGCGTGTTCGAATACGACATGACCGCAGCCGAAGCATTCAAAACTTTTGCCCTGCTGACTATCGGTGACGGTCTGGTTGCTCAGATCCCATCTCTGTTGCTGGCAACCTCTGCAGCCATCATCGTTACCCGTATCAATGACAGTGATGATGACATGGCAGATGCCATGCGCAACCAGCTGTTGGCTACACCTGCAACCCTCTTTATCGCTGCAGCCATTATGGCAATTGTCGGCAGTGTACCGGGCATGCCGCATCTGGCGTTTTACGCGTTCGCCGCAGTCCTCGGCTATGCCGGATGGCGTCAGGCCAAATCGCCGCAGCATGATGAGCAACTCGATCAGGTCGAGCAGTTAAGCCATGCGATGCGCCGTGAAAGTGAGCAGGCACTTGGCTGGGAAGACATCCCCCACATTCACAGTCTGTCTCTGCAGCTGGGCTTCCGTCTGGTCCACCTGGTCAATAAAGATCAGGGCGCACCACTGACCCAGCGCATCCGTGGGATCCGGAAAACCCTGTCAGAACAGGTGGGTTACCTGCTGCCTGAAGTCAGTATTCAGGATAATCTCAGCCTTCGTCCGAATCAGTACACCATTGCAGTCCACGGTGAAATTATTGAGCAGGGTGAAATCGAGCCGGATCGTCTGATGGCGATTGCCGTCGGTGAAACCTACGGTGAGATTGACGGTATTCTGGGTACCGATCCGGCTTACCAGCTGCCGGCCGTCTGGATTGAACCAAGCGACAAGGCTAAAGCCCTGAACATGGGATATCAGGTGATTGACGATGCAACCGTGATCGCAACTCACCTGAGCAAAATCATGAAGAACAATCTCGCTGATCTGTTTACGCATGATGATGTCGAAAACATGATGCAGCGACTGGCGTCACAAGCGCCGAAACTGGCTGAAGCTCTGGGCAATGCCATTACTCCGGCCCAGCAATTAAAAGTGTTCCGCCACTTACTGCAGGATCAGGTGCCGGTGAAAGACATCCGCACCATTGCGAACACCATGCTGGACAGCGTTGAAAACACCAAAGACCCGATTCTGCTGGCTGCCGATGTCCGTTGCAGCCTGCGCCGGACGCTGGTGAACCTGATTAATGGTGACCGGAAAGATCTGAACGTCTATACACTGGCTGATGATCTTGAACAAATCCTGCTGCAATCCCTGCAGCAAGCACAGGCAAATGGCCAGGTCGTTCTGGACAGTTTCCCGGTGGAGCCAAATATTCTCCAGCAATTCCAGCAGAATCTGCCACTGGTGAAACAACAGCTGAAGCAACAGAATATGCCGCCTGTTTTGCTTGTTATGCCGCAACTTCGTCCACTTCTGTCACGTTATGCGCGTACATTTGCGCAAGGTCTGGCTGTCTTGTCATATAATGAGATTCCAGAGCATAAGCAAATCAACGTGGTAGGAAACCTTGGCTAAGCTGTTTACCGACACCGCCTTAGGCGAACATACAAGAGGGCTGCTGATTCAGGCAGCCCGGACTCCGGATGATTTCATTCTGTTAGAAGCGATGCAGCATAATGATATTCGCCATGCCTGCCAGCCCATCCGACATACCGAATCCAATGAAGTGACTTTTCAGCACCTCACCCTGCGTTTCGGCAGTAACAATGAGCAAAGCGTCTACCGTTTCGATTTGTCTGATGAGATGCGCTACGCCCTGGACCTGTTTGGCCTGCTTCTGGCGATCAGACATATCAAATTTCAGCAGGAAACCATTCTCCCCAGCCTGATTAACCCGTTGGTTGTGCCACTGCAGGCGGAAACACTGCTGAACTGGGAGCCGGGTCATCAGTTTCTTGCCGCGCTGTATGATTACCATGGCTCAGCCATGCGCGATATCGTTCCCTGTATTCAGTTGTTTCAGCCCGATTTAAACCAAACGCGGCTCAATGAGTTACTCAGCTGGCTGCATGATGCCAGCACAGCCGTCTGGGTTGATCTGCGGTTACCGACCCCCTATTTGCCTTTGCTGGAAAAAACGTCACCGGCGGCCATTAAAGTGGCCCAGATGAATGAAGACACCAGTTTCAAGCAGGGTCTGTTACCCGTCATCCGCTTTCTCCGGCAAAACGACATCGATTTTGTAGCTGGTCGTGTTGCCACTCAACATGACCTGATCCGGTTCAGACGATTAGGTGCCGGATATTATTTTGGTTATATCAGTGATATTCCGACTTCCTTTTCTGCCCCCCGGAAACTAAAACTTGTAAAATAATCAATTCAAATTAAATAAAAAAACGCCAGCCACACCAGCTGGCGTTTTTTATTTATCTCGCCAAAACATAATTTTTTATAAATCCGCGGTTTTACAGAACGAAACTGCCTGTCTGATCGGATAAAAATGTCGGTCAATAACTCATCAATCCAAAAAATTTGGATTCACTCTAGAGACAATTTTCCCTGATTCAGGTCATTTTATTATTTTTTTCACCTGATACTTTAGAATTTTAGAAATCAATCAAGTGATTGTTTCTAAATGACTTATCTCAGAAAAAACGCCAGTGAAGACATCCGACCAATGTGAAAATATCATTTTTTTTCACTTCGATGATTAATCTTTTCAGAGCCTTTTCCGCCTCATATTAGCGAGTAGGAATGACAGCCATACGGAACAACATACGAAATTGTGTGGCGTCAGAAAAAACCAACATGAAGATGTATAACTAAGGAGAACTTTCATGGCTCTATCAATGCACACCAACTACGCATCTCTGGTAACGCAAAACACCCTGAACGGCACAGGTAACATGCTGAACAAAGCCATGGAGCGTCTGGCGACTGGCTACCGCATCAACTCTGCTGCTGACGATGCAGCTGGTCTGCAAATCTCTAGCCGCCTGCAAGCACAAACTCGTGGCATGTCAGTTGCAATGCGCAACTCACAAGACGGCATCTCTATGATGCAAACTGTTGAAGGTGCACTGGACGAAACTGCAAACATCCTGTACCGCATGAACGACCTGGCAACTCAGGCTGCGAACGGTACAAACTCAGTAAACGACCAGGAAGCTCTGTACGCAGAATTCACTGAACTGACCAGCGAGCTGGGCAACGTAATGGCAAACACTAAGTATGCTGGTGAGACTGTATTCGACGCAGCTGGTGTGAAAGGCGGCGGTATCGTTCTGCAAATCGGTGGTTCTTCTGCTGAGCAGCTGAGCTTCGCAACTTCTATCGATACTAAAGTTGGTGCAGCGGTAACTGCTCTGCAAGCAGGTGGTACTATCGCATCTCTGACGACTTTCGGTGACACTGGTGCAACAGTAGCAACGAACCAAACCAATGCTCGTGCAGCAATGGACGCGATTACTGCATCTCTGGACACCATCGGTGGCGCTCGTGCAGCACTGGGTGCGAATATGAACCGTCTGGAGCACACCATTACTAACCTGGGTAACATGGTTGAGAACACCACTGCTGCGAAAGGCCGTATCACTGATACCGACTTCGCTGTAGAAACTTCAAACATGACTAAGAACCAGATGCTGATGCAAGCCGGTACGAACGTACTGTCTCAAACTAACCAGCTGTCTGGCATGGCAATGTCTCTGCTGCGCTAATCCCCGGATTAGACTCAGAAACATCGACCTAAGTCACTCCAATTTAAAAAGCCCCGGTTTCGGGGCTTTTTTTTCGTTATAGCTCGCAAAAACAGAAGTTCGTTGATCATTTCCTCCCCTATTTCTTTCCACCTTAATTAATCATTTTAGCTATAGATAACTCTGAAAATTCAGGATTCAGCAGTTTTAAGTGGCGAAAAAACAGACACCGCAAATTAATTACCACCCTATTGATAACTTTGTGACAACTTTTCATTACGCATTGAATACAAAGAAGAATTTCGCTTTTCTCTGGAACTGACTTAAGTTTTGTTGATTTAACAAAAAAATAACAGGGAGAACATATGAAAAACACAACAACGGCTCTGGCACTGATCATTTCTGCGGTATGCTCACAAGCCTATGCAGCCGAAGAAGATAAGGTCTGGATTTCGATTGGTTCTGATGCCACCCAAACGCTGAAGTCGGTGATGCAGTCACAGGCGCAATCAATCCTGCCGGATTCACTGGCGAGTAACGGCAAGGCATGGGTCGGTCAAGTCAATTACAAACAATTAGCCGAGTTAACACACCAGATGCACGAAGATCATCACCGTTGCGGCGGGTATATGGTGCATTCTTCAGCAGAAAGTGCGATGGCAGCCAGCATCATGCCTGAAACACTTGCAGCATTTCCGATTCCGGATATCACACAGCAGGATAAAGTGAATGCCTGGTTACCTCAGGTCAGCGCATCAGAGATTACCGGCACCATCAGCTCGCTATCCAGTTTCATCAACCGTTTCTACACCACCACTTCTGGTGCTCAGGCATCCGACTGGCTGGCAAATGAATGGCGCTCACTCACGAATTCTCTGCCCAATGCAGATGTCCAGCAAGTTTCACACGCTGGCTATAACCAAAAATCAGTCGTTCTGACAATCACAGGCTCCGAAAAACCGGATGAGTGGGTGGTGATCGGCGGCCACCTGGACTCAACCATCGGATCAAACACAGGTGAAAACAGTGTTGCACCCGGCGCGGATGACGATGCATCAGGGATTGCCAGTGTCACCGAAATTATCCGGGTCCTGTCTGAAAATAACTTCAAACCTAAACGCAGTATTGCTTTCATGGCCTATGCCGCAGAAGAAGTGGGTCTGCGTGGTTCTCAGGATCTGGCCAACAAGTATAAATCAGAAGGAAAAAATGTTGTTTCAGCCCTGCAGCTGGACATGACCAACTACAATGGTTCTCCAGAAGATATCGTCTTTATGACCGATTATACCGACAGCAATCTGACCACTTTCCTGGCCCGTCTGGTGGATGAATACATTCCGTCGATCTCGTATGGGTTCGACCGCTGTGGTTACGCCTGTTCTGACCACGCTTCCTGGCATAACGCTGGCTTCCCTGCTGCCATGCCATTTGAATCGAAGTTCAACGATTACAACCCCAGAATCCACAGCACGCAAGACACCCTGGAAAATTCCGATCCGACTGGCGCACATGCGGTGAAATTCTCCAAACTTGGACTGGCCTATGCCATTGAAACGGCGAACGCAACCGGCGGCACCACCCCACCGCCAACAGGAAATGTACTCAAAGATGGTGTCCCTGTGACAGGCTTGTCAGGTGCAACGGGCAGCCAAGTTCGTTACAGTTTTGAACTTCCGGCTCAGAAAACACTGCAAATCAGCACCAGCGGCGGCAGCGGCGATGTCGATCTGTATGTCTCTTTCGGTTCTGAAGCCACGAAGCAAAACTGGGACTGCAGACCTTACCGTTACGGTAACAATGAAGTCTGTACTTTCTCTGGTGCCACACCCGGTACCTACTCCATTCTGCTGGACGGCTATTCTCAGTACAGTGGCGTCACTCTGAAAGCCTCAACACAATAATCCGCCGCAACTGGCTGGCTTGCTCAATGCCGGCCAGTTACTTTTCTGCAACAAACCGGGAACTGAAAGGTTTCCGGTTTTTCTTTTGAAACATGCGCTTCAGCCCGTCATTCCCCAAATTACCTTAATGCCCTCTGCCAATATGCCGCCCTAATTCGTTGGGATGTTACATAGTCGATACAAACCGCTGTGCAATGAATCCTAAGGGAATATATATCGATTCCAGCTGATACGGTCTGGTTTTCCGCACTGGAAACGAAGCTGGAGAGCCGGAAGGTCAAGCGGAAACCTGATCGGAAACACCGTTTCCGCCAATCGGAGCCTGAACAGATAAATCCCTTTAAACTCAACAAATTAACTTAATGGCACACTATTTGCTTTAGTAGCAATAAATAAAGGAGTTTTTCCATGAGTTCCATTGATCCGATCAGTATGGCGCAACAGCTTGCCACTTATGAGGTACAGCCATTCCAGAATCGTTATCAGACTCAGTCTGATAAGTATCAGAGCCAGATTACTGCCTACGGCAAAATCGAGTCAGCCCTGCGTGCGTTCCGTACTGCTGTGGAAGACATGAATGGCCTGAATGACAGTGTTGTTAAAAACAGCGCGACCTTCTCTCAGGAAGGAAACCTGAGTGCAAGCGTGAACGGTAATGCACTGGCGGGTGAATATCAGGTCTTCGTTGAGCAGGTTGCGACCGCGCATCAGATGAGTGTTGATCTGGGCGCAGGCACAACGTCATCATCACCAGTTCCGGCAACGGGCACCATGATGATTACGATGGATGGCAAAACCCTGAACCTGGATCTGGCCACTGTTGATACCGACAGCGACGGCACAGCAACCGTTCAGGAACTGGTTAATGCCATCAATAATGATGAAAACAACCCGGGTGTGAACGCCACACTGGTCCGCGCAAATGGCGAAACGCACTTTATGCTGTCCGGTAAAGAAACTGGCTCAGCCAACACTATCTCTGTCAGCGCAACGGGTACCGGTGATGCAAACTTTGAAAATGCATTCGCTACCGCGACCGACATCAGCACTCCTCAGGATGCGATCATCTGGCTGGGTGCTCAGAACACGGGCCTGAAACTGACAAACGCTTCAAACACTTTTGAAGGCGTGATTGACGGGGTCGACCTGACTGTCACCAAAGCACAGCAAAGCGGCGACCAGCCGGTTGGCATGTCTGTGGGTGCTGATAAAGAATCAACCAAAGAACAGCTGAACAAGCTGGTTGAAAGCTATAACGCCCTGATGTCTGAAATCGACAAATACACCAAAGTCGGTTCAGAAGATGAAAAACGCGGCGTTCTGGCTGGTGACGGTACCCTGCGCTCACTGGAAAGCCAGATCAGTTCTCTTTTCCGTCAGAACTACAACGGCCAGAGCCTGTACTCCGTGGGTGTCAGCATCGACCGCCACGGCAAGCTGACCGTCGATAACGAGAAGTTCGAAGCGGCACAAGCCAGTAACCCTGCAGCGCTGGGCGAGATGTTCAACGGTACAGATCAACTGTTCGATTCACTTGAAGCGACAGTGAAACCTTACTTGTCCTTCTCAGACGGCGTATTCAAGAGCCGTAAAGACAGCCTTCAGCAAAACATCAGCCGGATCGACGACAAACTGTCGGGCCTGGAGCGTAAATATCAGATGTCTTATGACCGTTATCTTGCGCAATTCACCCAGATGAACCAGCTGATGACACAAATGAACCAAACGAGCGGATTATTCTCGATTTAAAGGAGCGACTCATGCTAATGCAAAACTCGGGCTTTGATTCTTATCAGAGCGTTGATCTGGATGCCCAGGCCGCATCGGCAAACCCACATCAGCTAGTACTGATGCTGATCGATGGTCTGTTGGATGAACTCATCCGGGTCAAAGGTCACATCGAATCCAAACGTTTGGAAGCCAAAAGTAAAGGGATCAGTAAGTGCATGAACATCCTGATTGGCCTGGACAGCGCACTGGATATCGAAGCAGGTGGCGAACTTGCTGCCAACCTGCATGACCTTTACGAGTTTTGCATTGGCGAGCTCTTCAAAGCGAGCTCTCAGAACAAAGCTGAACATCTCGATTCAGTTGAAAAAGTCATGACAAACGTTCGGGAAGGCTGGGAAGGATTCGGACAGCATGCCTAACATCACAGTCACTCAACTCCTGAACCTGAAGCAGAATATTGACCGGGCAGTTGCAGAGCAAGACTGGAACCGTTTGCAGCAGCTGGACCAGACGCTGCAAAAGGTACTGCTGAGTTTACAGAAAGAAACATTCAGCGATGAGCAGATTCAGGCTTTAAGTCACCTGAAAAGCAGCCATCTTGCTGCAATCAGCGCCGTCAGAGAAAACAAAGACAAACTACAGCAAGAAATGAATGCCGTCAGTGAAGGAAAAGAAGGACTTTTGGCATATCAGATGGCCATGAACATGGAGCTTTAATGAATACTATCGTCTCAAATTCCAAACTGGCTAACAGCAACAGTGAAACCGGGGACATCGGCAGCGGTATTGTGAAACCGTCTCAGGATGATAAAGCCTCCAGTTTCACCGACTCGCTGCAGAGCAAAACGCCGCGGGGCAATGCGGGAACTGAGCGCGCCCGATCGGCGGATGAGCCAAATGATATCGCAGCATCAAGTGCACAGACTGAACAGGATGACAACACTCTGACGCCAGCAGTCGCAGCGGACATCATCGCAAACCTGCTGGCTCAGGCTGAAAAACAGCTGGGAACAGGCGCAGCCCTTCCGGGCACCTCATCAGCAGAACAGATGGCGATTGGCGCAGCCGGAAAAGCGGGCATGCAGGCTAACACCGCATCCGTCCGCGACGCACAGCTGATGCAATCCGTTGCCAATGGCGAGCGCCAGACTACGGCTGCAACGTCTGCAGACAATGCCCGCCTTTCAGTACTGATGCAGCAAACCCAGTCTGGTGTGCAGCAGGAAACCACGCTATCCGGCCTCGGCGAAAACCGTCTGGCGAACAGTACCGCTTCTTTACAGACACTTCTCAATGGCCTGTCGGCAGAGAACACCTGTCCGGCACACGCTCAATCGGCTTCCGCACCAGCCTCTGCTTCCGCAACCACTCAGGTTGAGTGGGCCAGTGTCAAGCTGCCTCAGGGGCAGCAAAGCAAATGGGGCGAACAAATGATGCAGGTCTTGCAGGACAGAGTGCAGTTACAGGCCAGCCAGAATCTCCAGGAAGCCCGCATCCGTCTGGACCCGCCTGATCTGGGCAAACTGGATTTAATCGTTCGCATGGACGGGGATCGCCTCAGTGTTCAGATTCATGCGAATCAGGCTGCTGTCCGGGATGCGCTGGTTCAGGTTTCTGAACGTCTGCGTGCCGAACTGCAGGATCAAAATTTTGTTCATGTTGATGTAAACGTCGGCGACGGCCGTCAGGGACAACAACAGGAACATTCAGAAGAAGACTCACAACCTGTCATCTTTGCCAATCAACACACAGATGACCACCAAAATACAACAACAGATTCAGGCCATTGGCTGTCAACCAGAGCCTGATAGGAGCTATTTTCATGACCCAGCGTAATCTCGTCCTGATCATTATCATCATGCTGATCACCAGCGTACTGGTCGCTGCAGCCAGTGTTGGCGGTACCCTCTGGTACGTTAAGAGCCATCAGGGCCAAGGCGGTAACAGCATTAGCCTCCCCTTCAGCCAGCCGGATAATTTAGACCCTGTATTCCATCCGCTGGAAAAACTGGTGCTGTCTGTGAAAGGCGAACGCCAGACACATTTCATCATGATGGAACTGGCACTGGAAACCCGTCGTCCGGAAGCGATTGAAGGCATTGATAACTTCATGCCTGTTGTTCGAAATGCGCTGCTGAAACTGTTCAGTAACAAAACTTACGAAGAGCTTCAGAACCAGCGCACGATTGATGAGCTGCAGGAAGAAGTCAAAAGCACCCTGTTGGATGCATTTGGCAAAACCCGTTATGCCCACGCTATCGACAACGTATTGCTGACCAAATACGTCATTCAGTGAGGCGCTTATGCTTGATATCAACCCGACTGAACATTACGACAGCGAACAGGAAACCGGGCGAAACAGCCCGGTCATCAACGAAGATAAGCTGATCCGTGATCACCTTGTATTAGTAAAACGTGTTGTCAATCAACTCCGCAGTCATGTCAGCACCCATTGCAGTCTGGAAGATATGCAGCAAATCGGTCTGATGGGACTGCTGGAAGCCGGTCGCCGTTACGGCAATGTCGAAGACCCGAATTTTCCGTCTTTCGCAGTCTGCCGTATCCGCGGCTCGATTCTGGATGAGCTTCGCCGTCTTGACTGGCGTTCACGCCAGACCCGTCAGCAGGCGCATGAGCTGAATGACGTCACCCGCGATTTAATGAAAAAGCTCGGCAGACAGCCGACGGAAGCTGAAATTATTGAAGCGCTGGGAACCGACCAGGCGGACTATCTGCAACGCCTGAATGCTTCCATGGCCAGCGAAATGCAAAGCCTGGATCAGCTTCTGGAAAGTGGCAACGATTTCTCAATGACGAATGACGGCGGTGAATCTGTCCGTCATGAGCATATCCGCCGCACCTTGGGTGTGGCACTGGGTAAGCTGAAAGCTCGTGAACAGCTGCTGCTTACTCTGTTCTATCAACATGATATGAACCTGCATGAGATTGCACTGGTGCTCAACCTGACACCGCCACGCGTGTGCCAGCTTCATAAGCAGGCCCTGAAACAACTGAATCAATATCTTTGCTGATAGGAGCAAACTGAAATGCAAAAATTTACCGGCGCAATCGTCATTTTGTTATGTGTTTTCGGCGGTTTCAAATGGGCTGGTGGCGACATTTCTGCCATCTGGCAGCCTGCTGAAATTCTGATTATTGTTGGTGCAGCACTGGGATCCATCATTGTCGGCAACCCGCCCCATGTGATCCGTGAAATGCGCATCCAGCTTCGCCATATCGTCAAGCCGCGTAAAAATGAGCAAGAGTATTACATGCAGCTGATGGGCCTGATGCAACTGCTGCTGGAAACTATCCGTAACGGCGGTTTCAAATCCCTCGACAGCCATATTGAAGATCCGCAGAACAGTGAGCTCTTTGAACGTTATCCGCTGATCAAAGAAGACAGCCACTTAGTGGCTTACATTACCGATAACCTGCGCCTGATGGCGATGGGTCAGATGTCACCACATGAACTGGATGCCATGCTGGAGCAGGAAATCATGGCGATTGAAGACGATCTGCTGCTGCCTTCCCGCTCACTTCACCGGACGGCCGAAGCGCTGCCTGGCTTTGGTATTCTGGCCGCTGTTATGGGGATCATCATCACGATGCAATTCCTTGATAAAGGTATCGGTCTGATTGGTGTAAAAATTGCTGCTGCGCTGGTCGGTACTTTCCTGGGCATTTTCGGCTGTTACTGTGTATTAGACCCAGCGAGTAATGCCATGTCTCAACGCGTGAAGCGTGATATGTCTGCGTTTGAATGTGTTCGCGCAACACTGGTCGCTTATGTGGCGAAGAAACCAACCCTGCTGGCGATTGATGCCGGCCGTAAGAACATTCAGTTAGACATCAAGCCAAGCTTCAACGACATGGAAAAATGGCTGTCTGAACAGGAGGCATGATGCAACGATACAATCAGATCATCATCAAACGCAGACGCCAGAACGACCATGATGTCGGACATGGCGGTGCATGGAAAGTTGCTTTTGCTGACTTTATGATCGCCCTGATGGCTCTGTTTCTGGTGTTGTGGATTCTGGCGATTGTGGACCAATCAGAACGGAAAGCTATTGTTGCGCACCTCAACAGCTCAAGCCTGTTCGATCAGGGAGTCGGCAACCCGTTTGACAGCTCCACCAGCCTGTCCCCGATTGACTTAGGTGGTGAAGCCTCTGATTTAAGTTCTCATAACGCAGCCGTGACGGTCACCTCTTTCTATGATGGTAACGGCGATGGCCAGTATACAGAATCTCTGGTTCAGGGCACTTATGACAGCCAGGAACAGCTCAAAGTGCTGGCGAAAGTCGTTGAAGAACTGGCAAAACAGGCTTCTGCAGAAGGAAATGTGCATGTGGATGTCACCCCGCAGGGTCTTCGGATTGTCCTGCAAGACGACTTCCGCGAAAACATGTTCCACCGCGGCAGCAGTCAGCTCACCCCATTCTTTGAGGATTTACTGTTAGCGCTGGCCCCGATTTTCAAAAAGATTGAGAATCCATTGATTATCAGTGGTCATACCGATGCCATCCGCTACAGCCGTTCCATCAGTGATAAAACAAACTGGGAACTGTCCGCTTCCCGTGCCAATGTGGCCCGCCAGACCCTGATTGCAGGTGGCGCACCTGAAAAACGTGTACTGCAGGTTGCAGGCATGGCTGATAAGGCGCCTCTGAATCCGGAAACCCCAAGTGCCAGCGAGAACCGCCGCATTGAGTTGTTCGTACTGACAGCTGCGGCTGCGCGTATGGTAGAAACCCTGTTCAGAGGCCCGGCGAAACATGAAGACGGCCCGGTGCTTCAGCAAGCACGCAAGGAAGCCGAATTTAACCAGCCTGTGATTCGACAGGATTTCGTCAAAGCGTCTTAACCTGCAGACGGCAAAGGCATCCCCTTTGCCGTCTGCTCACCATTAGCGAAAGAAACCAATGAAAAAAGCTGCATCTTCTTCTGTTGTTGACCCTCGGGTACGCCGACCAGACGGACTGCAAAAGTTATTTCTCTGGCTGATCGTCCTGGATTACTTCCTGCTCAGCCATTTTCTGCTGAGGATGCATCAGATGACTCTGAATGCAGGGACAACAATCAGTCTGTTACTGTTTGGCTACAACGGGCTGCTGGTTTACCTGTGTTTCAAGCGAGCCCGGCGTGGTGGTGACTACTACATCATTTACCCGACGCTTGCTGCCATACTGCTGGCTTTTATTCTTTTTTTGTATTTCTTCTTTCTGGTTGCTTAATGGGACATCGCCGCAGGATGCGAAGCAGGAAACTTATGCCACAGAGCACAATTTTACATCACCATTTCCTGATATAAGTTAATTCTGCCAGCCGCTTGTCGCCTAAGCCTTAGAGATAGCGAATGAGCTTAGCGTAATGAAAGATCAACTCACAATCTCGATATCAACAATTAATGGTTCATACCATTTTCAGTTAGGAAAGTATCTGCGACGCAACCTGGTTGCCACTTTTCTGCTGTTTATTGTCACTGTCATCGTGATGGCTTTTTCCATTCAATATTTATGGACAACCGTCAATCAGACAGAACAGGAAAAAACGCAGTTAAGTCGTCATGCGACGGAACTGAAAGATGAAATTTCAACCCTGGAAAGCGACAGACAGTCGCTGGAGCAGAATCTGGCTGATCGTCGTTATGAACTGGAGCAGATTACAGGGCGCGTTAATGACCTGGAAAACGTCCTGGGCATTGACACTGAAGATGAACAACCACTGAATGACCGGCTGGATACGGCGGCGCTGAACTCCGCGGTTCGAGTTGCCATGCTGAAGGTGATTCCGAACGGTAGTCCGATGGATTATCGTCGCATTTCATCCAGCTATGGCTCCCGTAACCACCCGATTTTCGGGAACAAACGCCGTCATTTAGGGATTGATATGAGCGGGAATTCCGGCACACCCATTTATGCACCGGCTGATGGTGTGGTTGAGCTGGTCCGACCGAGCAAAAAAGGCTATGGCAATCTGATGAAAGTTGATCATGGCTATGGCTTTATGACCTTGTATGCGCACTTAAAGACATTCAAGGTCAAAACCGGGGATTTCGTCCGAAAAGGCGATTTGATTGCCCTATCAGGCAATAGCGGTACTTCTACCGGCCCCCACCTCCATTACGAGGTACGTTTTCTGGGTCGGGCACTGAACCCCAAATTTTTCATCAACTGGGGACCCGATAACTTTGACTATCTGTTTAACCATGAGAGGAGCATCCAATGGGACTCTTTAGTAAAAGTGCTGGAAACACAAGTAAGCACTCAACTGCAACTATCATTGCACAAGGCTGTTCCATCAAAGGGGATATCGAATTAAGCGGTAATATCCAGGTGGATGGCTATATTGAAGGGCGTATTCGTACGGAACAGACACTGTCAATCAGTGCAACCGGCCGGGTATCCGGTGAAATCTTCGCCAACAAAGTCGTGATTAACGGTCTGCATGAAGGTGCTTGCCACGCGGCCAGCATTGAGATTCTGGAGAAAGGCAAAGCCAAAGGTGTCATCTATACCAACGACATTTGCATCGAGCGTGGCGGCTGCTTCCTGGGTCAGACCCACCCGGCTGATGAAGAAAAAGTCGTGACACTGAATAAAGAAGAAGCGGCGAAAGCCAGTGCTGATTCAAAGGGAAGCCAGAAAGATGCGGCCCCACTGACACCGCCGACTCAGCTGAAACCAGCAGAAGCTGCAGGCAGTACTGATAAAAGCGCTGCTGCAGGCACTGCGTCAGTTGCAGCCAGCAAACCCGGGGCATCTCCCGCCCCTACCGCAGCGGCAGTCGACAATAAAAAGCAAGCCAACGCGAGAAAATAATCCCCAAAAACCGGAACATCTCGTTCCGGTTTTTTTCGCTTTATCTTCCCTTACTGCTCATCGCTGCCTGTTCAAACTGTTAGCTGTCTCTAAAAATTTCAGCTTGCTTTACTGCCTGCAAGCAAAGCCCTCTGTTGAATACGATAATGGGTGCATCCATCATCGAACATAGGGAACATGTATGAAATCAACACTCTCCTTGGCTGCGGCACTATTGGGCAGCCTGAGTCTCACCGCCTGTACAACGACCACGCACGAATCCAGACAGACAAATGTTGCCAATGCAACCCAGGAAATCCTTGCTGCTGAAAACTGTATTGGTTCAACCGAACCTCCCGTGGCATGGGCCAGCAAATTGATAGCTGACGACGACCCGCAGCTTCTGACGAATTCACTGGGTGAGCCAAACCAGGGCAAACTCTGTCAGGGGCAGGTGTACAAAGTCAAAGACGGAGAAGCACTGACGATTTACCGCGCCTGGAACAGCACCAACCCGAACAGTCAGTATGGGGCCTGGTGGGCGACCAGTCAGCCAGACGGCAAAGTCGCCCATTATCGCGCAGGCTATGAGATTTGCTATCAGTGGTCGCCATTAGACAAAATGACACGTTGCGAACTGAAACCGGGCAGCAAGCTAGTGATCGGGAACGGACAGAGTGCCCAGTGCTCCCAATGGCTCACCTACCCTGTTTCCGCTGATCAGCAGCTTTATCTCGAGAACACTGAGTCTCTGGTCGGTAATTGTCAGACATACGATGCCGTTTTTGGCTGGGAATAATCAGCAAAGAATATAAGCTGAGAAAAAGCTGCGGAAATATTCAATCGATTTTCTACTGCGCACTGTCAGCCAAGGCTGCAATGGCCTTAGAAAAAGTGGGAAAGGAAACCTTCGCGGCACAGCATGCGCCCTGGCAGGACTGATGAGACTGAATCAGCGTAATCATTTCCGCCAGGGGCATTTGACGTTCTGCAGATAAATGCCAGATGCTGTCTCTGGCCTGACTTTCCAGACAAAAAACCTGACCGTCTGAGTCAATCAGCACATCACCTGCCTGGAATCCAAAGCAGTGCAAATCGGCATCCGATTCCCATACCACTTGATCAGCCAGATAAACCAGCTCCGGGTCACCGTCATATTTCAGTACAGCTGGCCAGATAACCATGAACACCCATCCTTCAAAAAATTTTGACTCATGATGCCTGTCAACAGCGTACTCTGGCAAGCAGACATCAATCAGACTTCCACGGCAGGACCTTCTGACGGAATACGCAAATACAACAGAGAACTCAGGATTAACAGGCCACCACAAATCATCCAGTTCATACTGATACCATACACTTCAGAGATATACCCAAACAGCAAGGAAGACGCCATCCCGCCCAGCATCATGGTAAAAGAGCTGATTGAAATCATGGTGGATCGGTTTTCATCCTCGGTGTTTTCATTGAGCAGAACACGCTCTGAGTTAATCCCCATGGTGAAAAAGAAGAAAAAGACCAGATAGCTGACAGCAAACGCTTCAAGTGTTTTCGTCATCGCCAGTGCGAGCAGCACCCCACCGGCAATGATTCTGGTGGCAAGCAATAACATTCGGTGCGACCCGGCAAAAGCCCTCAAGAACTTCACAGAAAATAAAGAGGCTGCTGCCGCCATCAGAAAATAAAGTGCCGACACCACGCCGAAGAAAGACGTGCCATAGTCGCTGCCTTGAATAATTGAGGCTAAAAAAGGCTGCCAGAAGTTCTCAAGACTGCTGAGGACCACACCAAAAATCAGCATTGTCTGCATCAGTGGCTTCAGTACATCTTGGGTCATCGAAGCGCGCAGCGCTTTTTTCATTTGTCCCCTATAGCCAGGTTGCTTCTTTGCATCTGACCCTGTCATAGAGCTTCTGCAGACATCTTCCTGAATCAACAAGACCGTAAACAGGAACAGACAGAGCGTCGCGCCACCCACAACCAGCAAGTTGATATTGAACTGACCGGTAAAATCAAAAGGCTCAGACTGAATCGTATCCGGTAACCATCCGCCAAGAAAAGCACCCGCCGCAAGCCCGACCGTCACACAAATATTCACCACTGAGAGCGCCTGATAATAGGTCAGATGTCCATCAGCCCGCTGAAAGGAATCGTAAAACCATGCGTCTAACGTTCCGGAATAAATTGCACGTGCGCTCCCGAGTAAACAGGCCGCAAGTAAAATCAGGCCGAGTCCGGAAGCAAAATAGAGTGCAACCACGCCTGCCAGGTTCACGACCAGTGACCACAAATATGTAGATTTTCGGCCATACCGGTCAGCAACACCACCTAATGGAATTTCCAGCATGGCGGTACTGCCAACCCAAACCGCCATCACGAGACCAACATCCTGAAGATTGAGCCCCCGGGACTGAAACAGCAGTACCAGAACGGGGAGCATGATCCCGACGATCAACGAGTGAAAACCCTGCTGACTGGCAAAAAGGATCATTAATTTTTGTTTGTTCATTCCACATCCATGTGTTGAAGCCCAAATCCGTCTTCATTACTTGCTTAGTGATTCCTCTCACCAGGCATGCACTTTCCCTTCCCAGGTATAAAATTGACCGCTCATCTCTGGCGACAGTCTGTCCACCAGCTTCACGATCCCCGAGACACTTTCCTGCACAGTGATTTCAGCTCCCTCGCCGCCCATATCAGTTTTCACCCAGCCCGGATGAATCGGACAAACCGTGATGCCATCCTCACGCAAGTCTATTGCCAGTACTTGCATCACTTTGTTCACGGCAGCTTTCGAACTTCGGTATGCATACATACCCGTTCCTTCGCCATTGAGTGAACCCATCATACTGGAGACAGTCACAATTCTGGGGCGTTCCGAACGTCTCAGATTAGGCAGAAATGCCCGGCTGACAATGAACGGTGCGATGGTATTCACGGCAAACGTTTCCAGCCAGCCTTTCTCTGTCAGAGTTTCCAGGCTTTGTGCTTCCGGTCCGATCACACCGGCATTGTTGATTAAGATATCGACATGATCAGCAATCGACGCTGCAAACGCATTCACTGCTTTTTCATCGGTGACTTCTAAAGGATGCAAATATAAATTGGATGATATCGCCAGATCATCCAGCCCCTTGCCAGGCTGACCACGGTATGTGGCGATCACTTTATCTCCCCGTGCAAGAAACTGTTTTGTCAGTTCAAGACCAATGCCGCGCGATGCGCCGGTAATCAATACATTTTCCATCGCAAAACTCCATTATGCTGAGATGAATTCTTCACTCTTTTGACGGTAAGGCCGCCATGTCCATCCACACCGCTTCCCAGACATGCCCGTCCGGATCAGCCAGATTACGGTTATACATTTTCCCTTTTGAATGAACAAAATAGGTACGAACCCACTAAGGCTAGCAGGCCATCTCATTCTCGCCAGAAAGATGCAGACAGAAAATATGTTGCGGACCAGCAGGCCCACCATGATACAACTCACCTGTATCACGAAATCCTGGCTTCAAATAACACGGATAAGCAGGCATATTGCGGCAATTCATGGTGAGATACAGTGCCTGCACATCCGGATAATGAATGCTGACATACGCTGGCAATGCGCTTATCCCCTGACTGGTAATGCCTTGTCCCTGAAATGTTTGATCGATCAGTAACGATCTCACACCCAATGCGCCTTCGGGACAAAAACGATACGTCTCGGCATAGTCTGTATCCAGAATAAAAATCCAGCGACCGGACGATTCACTGTAATTAAACAAGCGTGCTCATGAGATTGTAATTTCGCCAGGATTTCTGGCATTCTGCCAATGGTAAATTCAGCCTGGTCAGCTTTTACTGTGAGTGCACCGGTTTCCTCTTGACGGTCGTCGGTATATTGCTCAATTCGAATCATTCCTTTTCCTTGTGTTATACGGCATGAACTAATGTTGAAACACATTTCCTTGTCTGCCCTTGTTCATCCGGCTCCATTCAATCGTACACACGGAATCACCGGAGAAAAGTCAGACGCCAACAACCCATTAAAAAGCAGCCAGATAATAAGCACTCATCTTCGGGTCGGATTCTGCAGGCTTTTTGAAAATAAACTGCTGATTACTCAGCCAGATAAATTCCTTCGCCCACCACATTGTCAGATATTCATGCTCTTGATTCCCGTAAACCGACTTCCAGCGTTCATTCACTTTTTCCTGCAAATAGTGTTCACTGTCCTGACCATTGTAATAATCAATATATCTGTAACGGCCATTGGTGAAGCCACTCCGGTACATCGTTCGCAATATCATCCGCAGAAGCCGGTGTTCAGAGGAGCCTCTCTGTCACAATCGCTCGACTGGTTTCCATTCACATATCTCCTGCAAGTGATTCATAGTCAGGCAGTTTGGGGACTAGCATCTGATAGACGCCCAACTTTTCCATACAAAGAAACATCTGATACTTTTGATAGCTGTACTTTTTATTCGCATAGGCTTCATAACCGCAGACCTGCTTTGCCGCTTTCACTGCCAGCGGGTTTGCTTGATTCCCCGGTTCATCAACCCACATATAATGACCCTGATAGTTTGATAATAAAGCATCAGCCCCAGCCGTATGCGCACATCCAGTCAATATCATCAGAAACAGGCCCGGTATAACCGCGCCTTTCAGATTGCGAAAAATCATGATTCTTTCCCTGAAAATTTTGATTCACAACTTGAGATCACTCGGAGCCGTCACCTTTAAAAATCAGTCTCACCTTAGCACTGAAGCCAATTGATTGACAGATTCCCGGATTTCATCTTCATTTAATGCACCAAAGCCAAAACGAATATGATTCAGTTCGCTTTTTTCACCCGCATCACATCG
Source organism: Photobacterium sp. R1 (assembly GCF_054600795.1). Lineage (NCBI taxonomy): Bacteria > Pseudomonadati > Pseudomonadota > Gammaproteobacteria > Vibrionales > Vibrionaceae > Photobacterium > Photobacterium sp. R1. Next base: position 67,781 of record NZ_BAAHZP010000005.1, on the reverse strand, counting down.
TTCGAATTGATATTGTTTCAGCTCTGAAATATTGAACGATTGATCAGCAGTCAGTTTTGAAATATCTATCCATAAAGCCATTCCGCCCGCCGGTAAATCAAAACGGACTTGATCGCCAAACACCTGCTGAAACATCCGGGCTGCAAAGTTCCGCCTGCTTTCATAACATTTCCGGACTTTCCGGATATGCTTTTTCACCTCGCCCGCTTCCATCAGATCGGAGACCGCCAATTCTGTCAGTGTATTTCCCTGCCGGTCTATCAGCATCACTTCCTGAGCCGCTCTGTCAATCCACCTTTCATCCGCGACCAGATAGCCCAACCGAAGGCCGGGGGCGAACACTTTTGACATCGAACCAATGTGAATCACATTCTCTGAACCGGGTAAGCTGGCAAGCGGAGGAATCGGTCTGGATTCAAAATGAAACTCATGGTCATAGTCATCTTCAATCACAGCGAAGTGATGAATTTTAGACAATTTTAACAGCATCAACCGCCGCTCCATCGACATCGTCACTGTTGTCGGATACTGATGATGGGGCGTGGTAAAAACACCCGCGACTTGATGGTGCTCAAGTATCCGCTTCAGCGCTGTTGTATCCAGACCATGTTTATCCAGTTTGCAACGGACGATCTGAAATCCATTCGATTCAAAAGCAGCCATTGCCGGCGGGTAGCACCTCTCCTCAAAAACCATGACACCATTTTCAGGATTCAAGAGCCTTGAGGAGAGATAAATGCCCATCTGGCTGCCACGGACAATGCAGACCTGGGCCATTGAAACCTTCATGTATCTGTCCATCGTCAGCATGTTCCGCACGGCACTGCGCAGCTCAGTGGTTCCGCGAGGATCACCGTACCCCAACTTTGCCAGCCGGCTCGCATGAATAATTGCTCGCCGGTAAGCCCGCGATAACACTTCATAAGGGATTAGCCGGTCATCCGGTATCCCGTCGTTCGCAACCGGTACTCCATATTCAGCTGTCATGGCTACCTCAGACATCGAGCGCATCAGCGCTGATGGCAACCGGGGTTGCGTTACGCCGTTCACCAATGCCAGATTTTCTGCCGATAAATCCTGCTCTGGTAATACACAGGCGACAAATGTGCCGCGCCTTGGTTTTGTCACCAGCCAACCTTGCGATTCCAGCTCTTCATAAACAAGCTGAACGGTTTTCCGGTTTACCCCCAGCTCCGCAGCCAGAGCCCGTGATCCCGGCATCATGGTATCGGGTTGTAATCTGCCTGCCTGAATGTCCCGCACCAGCTGATTTGTCAGCCTTCGGTGGAACGACTGTCCTTGGCTCTCTTCCAGCCAGTATTTCATCTGCCAGGGTCTTTGCATGTATTCCCCCCTCCATCTGGACCATTACATATTTTAAATCTGGATGTTATTTCTGGTCCAGATGACCGTTAGTATCCCGGGACAAATGACGTGATGCAACAAAAGGAGCCGATAATGAAAACTGCTACGCTTCCCAAGCAGGAACTCATGCGAACCGCACAGGAACGTATGACCGACCTGATTGAAGATGCCGCCCTCACTGAACGGCAAAAGCTCGCACTCACATGCCGCATTCTGTTTGATAAAGGTCATGACGCCGGTCTGGCCGGACAGATCACCTGCCGCCGGGAACCCTCCGAGACTTTTCTTACGCAGCGGTTTGGACTGGGATTTGATGAAATAACAGCTGAGAACCTGCTTGAGGTTGATCAGGACCTGATCCCGCTGGATGGTGAAGGCATGGCCAACCCGGCAAATCGATTTCATACCTGGATTTACAAAGAGCATCCGGACGTCAACTGCATTATCCATACACATCCGACACACGTCGCGGCTCTATCGATGCTGCGGATGCCCCTGACCATTGCTCAGATGGATACCTGTGGTTTGTATGAAGACTGTGCTTTTCTCAGCAACTGGCCGGGCGTGCCTGTCGGCAATGAAGAAGGCGTCATCATCTCCAAATCACTGGGCAAAAACCGCGCCGTATTACTGGCACACCACGGACAACTGGTTGTCGGTAAAACCATTGAAGAAGCCTGCAACCTGGCCATTCTGATTGAGCGCGCTGCACAGCTGCAGCTGCTCGCGATGTCTGCCGGGCAAATTCAGCCCTTGCCACAGTCCCTGGCGCGTGAAGCCCATGACTGGGTCTCCACGGATAAGCGAAATAAAGTCAATTTTGCTTACTACGTCCGACAAGCACTGAAAAATCACCCTGATTGTCTTTGAGGAAAATACGATGCAACTTTCCGGTATTATTGCTTACCCAATTACGCCCTTCAGTCATGACGGGGAAAAAATTCAATTTGATGTGCTTGGTCAAACACTGGAAAACCTGATCGATCAAGACTGCGATGCGATTGCGCCACTGGGCAGCACGGGCGAAAGCGCCTATCTCAGCCTGGATGAATGGAAGCAGGTTGCTGAATACACAGTGAAAACGGTGAACCAACGGGTTCCGGTGATGATTGGTATTGGCGAGCTGACCACCAGCCAGGCCATCCTGAAAGCACGGTTTGCTGAATCCGTGGGGGCAGATGCCATCATGGTCATTCCCGCCTCCTACTGGAAGCTCTCGGATACAGAGATCTTTGACTATTATCAGGCGATCGCCGCAGCGACATCTCTGCCAATCATGGTCTATAACAATCCGGCCACCAGTGGCATTGATATGTCCCCTGAACTACTGGTCAGGATGTTCCGAACGATTCCGAATGTTTCCATGGTGAAAGAAAGTTCAGGCGACATTCAGAGAATGCACCGGCTTTATGAACTGTCTTCTGGAGAGTTACCCTTTTACAACGGGAGTAATCCTTTAGCGCTTGAAGCCCTCTGTGCCGGAGCCAGTGGATGGTGTACCGCTGCGCCTAATCTGCTGGGCAGACGACCCAAAACTCTGTTCCGGCTGGTTTCTTCAGGTGAGCTCGCAGCCGCACAGGACATTTTCTACCGGCAGTTGCCGCTTTTAAGATTGATGGTCACCGCGGGTATTCCGAAAGTGGTGAAAGCCGGACTGGTCATTCAAGGCATGAATGCCGGCATGCCAAGAAAACCACTTCAGGGCACAACAACAGAAGAACAACTTGTCTTAAGGAACCTGTTGGCGGAGTTCAACCGATAACCAAACAAGATGACGAGCTTTACGCTCGTCATGTCATTGTTGTAGGTTGCACCTTTTACACATCAAACTGACATCACAATCAAATCTTCAGGTAAATATTTTAATTTCACGGTGTCCCCTTCGATTTCAACCACGTTATCTAAACCAGTCATTTTACCTTCAGACACCACAAAAACGCGCTCTTCTCTCAGAGACTCCAGATACTCACGAAATTCTGCCAAATGATTGGGGTGTGCAATATCCGGATCGCGGCTGTATTTATCAAGCCGTCGCCAGAGTTTAGGGAAAATGGGTTTCATCGTTGAAAGTGACGATTCACCAGAGTAAACCGCCCCTTTATTGGTCATATCATCAGCCCAGATATTCTGGCGAGTCGCTCGGGTTTCGACGACCGCCTGTGCTAACGCGATCCGCAAATCGTCAAACAGCGTATCGTAAAATAAAGGATATGCATGGCCTCGAGTAATCTGTTGATAATTCACACTCTCTTTCATGCGATCAACGTTTAAATACACTTGAGAACCGTCGGGTTCAACTGGGTCACCCAGATACACAAACGCAATGGGGCGTCCGTTCGGGCCAATCTGATTGGTTAAAATATACCCTCGTGCAGTCCCGACACCTTCAGGCACACCACATAATTCAAGATTGCTGACTGTCGCATTCGATGAAAAAGGTGTGGCCGCCTTTGATTCCATCGTATCAATTCCCTCAAACCGCAACTGAATCGTCCCGGTGCTGGTACTGATTCTGGGTGGTCTGCCCCGACGTTTGAGTTGGAACAAGGGAGTCGGATCATCCGGCCGAAAACGGATTGAATCCCCGTCCGGTCTGCCAGCTTGCGGAACAAATTCACCTTTAATCACTGTAAAAGACATACGATTTCTCCTTACCGCTTTAACAGTTGAAGTGTTCGGATGTAGCTATTTCCAGATAAAACTAGCCCTGATTTCAGGGAAAGGAACCGGCAGACAAGGGAAAATAAGGTACGTTGATCACATCCCGGAAGAATAATACCCGGCTGTTGTTCTCTGAGCCAATGAACAACCAGCCGGGTATCGTCAGAAAGCTTTCATGGCAGGCAACGACTCAGCAGTCACAGGAGACCCAATAACGGGCGATCGGTTCGGGAAACACTTTTCCCATCACCACATTTTCAAATATTCCCCCGTTATTTTCGATCACCTTCCGGGATGCAATATTATCTTCATCCGCAGTGATCAGTGCCTTCCGGATACCCAATTCGCTGGCTTTGGGCAACACCAGTTTCAACATCTTTTTTCCATAACCCCGGCCACGATAAGACGGTGCAACATCGAAACCAATATGTCCGCCCTCCAGAGCCAGAAAATCATTCTCGATGTGATGACGCACCCGGATTGCTCCCAGAATCACTGCGTTCTCAATCAGCCAGAAATGGCTGCACGGGACATAACCTTCTGGCAGGTTGATGCCTTTCTCCTCATCTCGTAATTGCTGAACATAAGCCGAGAAGTTTTCTGTCCCTTGCTAATAAAAACCGGCATTTTCAGGATCGTGATTCACAAAGTCGTGATAGAAGTCGGCAAATGCCGCTTCTAAATCAGAAGAGAGCAAAACTAATTCCATGCTTAACCTTTATATTCCCTTTGTTCAAAATGACATCTTTCGATAAATACCAGAAAGTTACGCTTAGACATGAAATAATATGAAATACATAAGCAAGTCCACATCTGTCTCTGTTGAAAGTGTATAACGCTCTCCGACAATACTGTGCACTGCAGACTTCCAGAATGTCAGTGCGGGTGTGTTTTCAAGTAACACACGAATTTGCCATTGTCCGGGATGGCGGTTGACAATACATTGCAATGCTTGCCTGCCGACACCTTGCCCTTTGAACTTTCGGAGAACAAAAAACTGTTCAACATCGTACGCAGACTGAGTACCGGGGTATAAACGCACCAGCGCAAAACCTGCTAGTTCATCCCCTTGAAAAATAAAGTATGGAGAATGGTCTTCCCTTTCCCAATACTTGTGCAGGCTCAGCGCATTAAACGGATATACACCGTCGTCATTCGGGTTCCACTTCAAAAAAGCTGACAGTTCATAAAGATAATACTGAAAAAGGTTTTCGAGTGTTGGACGCTCTCGGATTGTAATATCTCTGAGCGTGACCTTTATTTCTTGTTTATTCATCAAGCTAGATTCACCAAAAGACTGATTACCTGTCATTCAGGCCCTTCCCATCCAAAATCTGAGGAATACATTGTTCAACTCTGGAGGAACGGGTCCGGGATTGTTTGGCGCCGGAAAAATGTAAAAGATAAGCTCTCTGCCGACCCGGCGTCAGAGCCTCAAACGCTTGCTTCAGCTCGGGCATTTCCTCGAGTTTTGTCTGAAACTCCTCGGGCACCTCAAAAGCCTCAGTCGTCTTAAAGTCAAACTGAACCCCTGATTTTTCAATATCAATGGCCTGACTGATATAGCGGCTGAGTGTATCCGTATGCCGTTTGACCTCATCCAGACCAGTAAACCGCGCCCTCCGGGCTAACTGTGTGTTCTCACCCGGCGCTTCCAGAATTTCAGCAGAATCATCCAGTAATGCCCCTTTCAAAAAGAGCACACAAAAAGATGCCTTAAATCCCTGCAAGATAACAATATTATTCCCCTGACAGGTATAACAGGGCTTCCCCCACTTCAGGGTTTCCGTCAACTCGCAATCCAGGGCGATCTTTCTCACCAGAAGAATTTCATCCTGCCACTGGCTGGTATTTTGGATATAGCCGTCCACTTTCGGGTGAGTCTGCCCCTTATGATGTTTGTTCATCAGTGCTTCCTTTTCTGAAAATAAACGATAGTCCTTCGTCTGAAGTCAGACGGGTTTGATATCAGCCGGTTCACCCAGATCGCATTTCTTACAATTCAAAAGGAATCCCAGCTGCTCCTTCCGGCGCGCTGCCGTTGTGACCCAGGGCCGACATATAAACGGCGGACGATGTCTGACATGCTGAAAATGGCCACAGCCAAGTTCCGCAACCCAGTCTCCCTCTTCATCCTGATGATAGCCCACAATCGGTTGTTTCAAATGTCATTCCTTTTGAGATGCACGGCGAATACAAGGTTTTCGGCTTTTTTTTGATGTACGGTACATGAGCATTCACAGTGAGCGCTTTAAATCCTTTTCCGCATCTTATCCAGCAACGCTAAACAGCCTTGCATGAGCAAGACTTCCATTTCCCGGTCGCTGAATAACGGCCGAATCCCAAAAAATCCGCGGAAGGTGAAAAACTTTTTAACAAAAGCAGACCATGGCACGGTTTGAGAAACCTCGAATGTTTCTTTCGTTTGTTTCGACCGGGCATAACATAACCGGGAAACCAGTTTGATCTTGGGTCTGTAAAACACAGAGAAAAAAAGTCCTTCCCCGGACCAGATATCGATGAAATTCCCATTCTGTAATTTCACAATGACAACATCCAGAATCAGATCGTTTTTTTGAAATTGTGTATCGGATGTAGCGCGCTGAAGACAAAAGATCTCCTCCAGCTTCACTTGCATCTCGTCTTCCATCTGATAATCCGTAACGTTCAACCATCGCTCGAATTTATTGATGTTCCCATTCGGTGCGACCGCGAGTGTACCCAGGTAAACCGCGGGCTTTTCTTTCTGAAAGAGCGTTGAAAACACAATCTGTCCTTTTCAAACTTTCGACACAATTTCACCAGATATGACGACAGGAATAGCGGTCATGAGATGGCCTGAATCTCACTATCCCACTTTCCATTCATACAAAATATCCGGCATGCCCTCTTCATTTTCACTATCACCGCCTATTGCAACGAAACCATGTCTTTCATAAAAGTTTCGGGCATTGACGTTCACCTCGAATGTCCGCAATTTTAAGGAACCCTTGGCATTTTTCTTTGCAAGATTGAGCAGTTGACGCCCGATACCAAGAGACTGGCTATCCGGATGTACATATAATTGACTGATTTCCTGATCATTTGCAGCCATAAACGCGACGGGAATTCGTGATTCTTCAATACATGCAACATAAAGAACATGAGTCTTTGCCAAAATTTCTTTCAGGAAATATGCCTGAGACTCAAAAGAATGAATTGCCGGAATACCTGTCGCACGCTGCATCGACATACGCCATAATTCAGTCACAGCAATAACATCACCGGCTTCTAATTCATCAATTGTGATATTCACGCTTCACTTCCGATATGACCCAGAATTCATCCCTGCTTTTAAGATGAATCATAATTGAATCACCTCACTGAAAAAAGAAAAAAGCCACGCATCGATCTGCGTGGCTTTTGTGACATCATGAACAAACATCAAATGATTATTGACGGTCCTGATCAAAGTCACCGTGGAAGTGGCCGTGGTCAGAATGACTTTCTGCCGCTTTCAGCTTCTCACCAATACGCAGTTTCTGTACTGGCTCAGAGACACCTTGCATACGCGTCATTGATTTCGCAGCCGGTTCTTCTTTTGGCGGGAACAGCGGCTTACTGAATGCGTAATAAGTCGTGACATAAGCCAGCGCCTGAGTATTGGTATACAGAGCTTCCTGACTAATGTTATTCAGATCATCACAAGCCTGGTGATAGCACTTGTCATAAGCAACGTCGATCTCACCACCAAATTTCTCAACTTCCTCTGCAGTCTTCACTTTCTCAGCGCCAGTGAACAGACCACCGAACGCAACCCCCCAATCCGCAAAACCTGCATAGTCAGAGCGTTTGGAAAGTGCTTGCGGAATGGTTGATTCAGACTTGGCGCCGAAGAACTGATTGAAAATAGACTCGATATCCGATGTACCATAAGGCGGTTTGAAATCACCGGTATAGGCATTATCCGGGCTGTCTTTCGTATCAGACAAGTCACCATCCATCACGCCATAGATATAGTTTGGCGAACCGATCATGTCGAAGTTCAGATACAGTTTCACTTTATTCAGTTTGCTGTAACGCGCTTCAACCATCTCAATCTGTTCTTCTGTCAGCTGACTTGGATCTTCCAGTCCGAGTTCTTCCAGAATTTCTTTCTGTGCCTGATCGTAAATCGGTGCGAACAGTTCATTCGTGTAGTATTCAGAACCAACCAGACCCGCTTCTTCTGCAGCCCACCAGGCAAAACGAACCTTGTTCTTCACAGGTGCTTTCGTTTCAGCCAGCGTCACCGCATATTCCAGCAGACCCGCAGTACCTGAACCATTGTCGTTAATCCCCGGGCCTTCAGGAACAGAGTCCAAATGCGCTCCCAGCATCACAACCTGATTCGGATTTCCGCGCTTGGTTTCAGCAATGACGTTTTGCGTGACAACCATTTCATCCTTCACATTGACGGACAGTGCAACAGGTACCGCTTGCGTAACACTTAAATCAAACCACTGCTTACCCAAGTCATACCGCGCACCATATGCAGGAATTGCGGCAGCTGTATCACTACCCAGTGTGCCGTTGACGACAGCCTTACGGCCTTCGCTGTTCCCCTGGTTGAAGACAATCACTGCTTTCGCACCAGCATTCTGGGCGTTGACAACCTTATCGCTGAAAGAACAGCCACCGCGCTGAATCACCGCCACTTTTCCGACCACATCTTTACCGGCAAAGTCTGTCGCTTCACAGCCATCCGTGTCATCGTAATCAGGTGAACCAAAGTTGAAATCTGGCGTCACAAAAACAATAGGTCCAGTCAGCTCGCCATTCGAATTACCGGAGTAAGACATCACCGCATAATCCGGTTCTACACCTTCCCCGGCTTCACGAGTGCTGATCAAATCAACACCATTAACATTCAGCTTCGTGCCGCTTAATTCTTCCCATGCACGGAAATCAAATTCCTGAGTAGAAACACGATAGCCATGCTCTTTCATGACATCGATAATGTAATCCACCGAGTACTGGTAACCATCGGTTCCCGCAGCACGTGTCACTGAATTGCCGTCTGTCGTTTTCGAAGCACGAGCTTCAAGTTCTTCCAGATGTTCAACGACAGCGTCACGTTCAATCTCGCTGCTCACATATGCTGCAGCGCTCGTTGGATCTTTCCAGTAGCAACCGGTAAGCATCGTTGCACTAATCACTGTCGCGAGCAGTGTCTTTGTTGTTGTCATGCATACTTGCATTTGTGACTCCTTGTTTTTAGCCAACAATTAAGAAGCGATTTAACGCACACATTGTTGACTAAACACAAGGTTAAAAAAATGTTAAATCAAATGGCTTGGCAAACAAAGGAATCAATATCAAACTACATGCGCAAAATTATGCAACAATGAACATAAAACTGGCACCTAATCACACTTCGTGCAAATATTCTTAAGGTATTGTCTTATTGATAAAAATATACACTAAAGGTGGGTTTGATATCGTCACAGTGATCGCCAATTGTTACACGCCCGCACAAGCAAAACGTATAAACAAAAGGCATCACTGCCTGAGCGGTTCTGACGGCTCAGTTGATTGAGACGCCATCGATCCCATCAGGGCTGTTGATACTCAGCAAAAACATTGGCGTTTTCCGGAAAAAAACGCATAGAAAGGGAAATACGAAAGGTTTCGTTGAACGCTTCATGAATAGTGATGAGCAGCTTTCCGCAAAGGTTATGCCTTATTTTTGTTGGCAGGTATTTCATCGCATGGTATTTCAAAATCAACATGATAATGATCATCATGCCTGACCCATGAACGTCGTTTTGAAAACTGAATATGCTTTTTCAAGTAATCACCATACTTAGTCTGAAACAGGTATGGTTGCAGATCAGGATCGAAAATCACCCGCCAAAGATCATATCCTCTTTTGATGGCTTCCTGATGTAACTCGATAAGATGGGCACCCATCGCCTCATAATCGATGGTCAGTGTTTGATAATGCCCCTGAAGGTCGAATTCAATATGATATCCGAATTTATTCAACGGATGAGTTGGCAAATGTACCGACTGCCCTTTCTGATTGACAACCGGCGTCATAAAGTCAACAGACAGACCATTTCGGTGAGTTTTGTGCGGATAAAATTTCCCGCCAGATTTGAAACCTGTCTCAGCATATTTAAAGACCTTGCCGGGAGCCTTTTTCTCCAGACCTGAATACGCATCCAGAATGATACTGTAAACTTCTGAATGAACATAAGTCCGCCCCAGCAACCTGGCAATATCACTATATCCAACAAAGTTTGGCCCTTCCGCCGGTAACTGCTTGCCATTTTCCAAATGACCGTTCGACGTTGTTCCAAAACACACACTTTCTGCAGCAGAAGCACCAAAAGAAAAACAGCACAGTAACGCAATTATTTTGTTCATGATCATTTATATCAAACGCATTTCCAGCCATGGGGCCACTGAAGCCCCGCAAAAATATCATTTCACTTGATGCGGCTGAGCATCTCAGAATCGTAATTTTTTCAGCAAATAACCGGATAACAATATGGCTGATGCTTTACAACATCGGTCGCGTCAATCCAAAAATTCAGATTCATCCAGTCCGTCAACAGGCGACTCTTTACTTACGGGGAATTTGCTGCAAACTATCTATCGTCTCCTGTGATGCCGTCAGCCATATCTGCACCGGGAACGATTCCAGAACAGTCACATCCTTCACCAGGCCATTTTTCTCAAACACCTCCACCTGTGCCAACACAGGATCATTCGCCTCTGCACTTCCCAAAATCATGACTCGCTTCCACGAGTCTGTCGCCGTACATGCCTGCAGCAGCATCAGAAATATTATCGCAACGTATCTCATCATGTTTCCTCATGAAAGAGGCCCAACATCGTTGAGCCTCCCTCGTTTTATGATTTATGGGTTGATTAAGGATTCTTCGCGATCCAATCTTTGAGCGTGTTATAGACGGTGCTTGTAATTTGAGTACCACAGTTTCTTGTTGAAGAACCTGTCGTATGCACACCCCTGACATAATTGTTGCTATCTTTAATGCCACTACCGCTCTGACCACCAGCCGTATCAAGCGTATAGCAAACACGACGGGAAGAAATAGCATCGGTTGAACCGGAATCTGTCCACATCGTGCCAAAAGGCTTATCACCCGGATAACCGGTTACGCTGTGCGTACCGCCAGAATAGGTTCCCCAGCCCGAATTACCGCCGTTAGGCTCACTGTTCAGTACAATGATGGCGTAATCATAGTTTGTATCGCCATTATTGTGCCATGCCGTCGTTGTGACCGCATTTTTCCAGGTTGCAGTTCCCCAAGGCTTATAGGAGCCATTTTGACCTGCAGTGAAATTCAGCGATTTATACCAGGTTCCTGAACCATTCGAGACACAATGGCCTGCGGTTAAAACATGTTTTTTGGTGATTAAAGTTCCCGTACAGCCAACATCAATCCGGCCATTATAGGAGTGGGGTGCTGATGTCGTGTTTGTCACCCGAACCCGATTGTCCGCCCCAATTACTTTCAGTGTTGAGAAAGTATCATCGGGCAGAACAGGCTTCGTCGGCTCATGCGGCTCTGTCGTAAAGATGCTGGCATCTAATCCTTGTGCTTGCATCGTTTTGACTGCGCTTTCTAAAAGTGCCAGAGTTTCTTCCGATATCTCTGCTTTGTATTGGGTACCATCTGCTGAAACCGCAACTGCACTCATGGCAGCAGCTTTCTCTGCGATCGAATATTCACGCGGCTGGAAGTATGCATCTGCAGCGGGTACCTGGACGACATTTTCACCCTCAATAAAGGTTGCTTTTTCATCCATCTCGACAAAGTGAGTGAGTTCATTTGCATTTGCATTTGCATTTGCATTTGCACCGGAAATACAGATTCCCGCTAATGCAAGTACGATCAGTTTCCTGTTCATTCTTTTATCCTGTTATTTAAAATAATATAACCATTCAATTCCATGAATGATGCGAAATCATTTTCAAGCCAACTGTTTTCGCAGGTTTAAATATAGAACAGAAGAACGCACCGTCCACAAGCCAAGTTTGAATCCACTCAATTTAAAACATTTCATTTCAATCAAACCAATTTTCACAATAAAACAACATGTAATTATCTAACTTTCAGTTAATAATTTCACAAAATCATGAAAAATGACAGCATCATTAATAACAGCGAATCCGGATTTAAGAACAATATATAATGACAACATTACCTGTAGTTAAAATAATAAAAATATAAATTCACAAGTAATAATTACACTTTGTTACAATGTTTATGCATCCCCCAGAGATGAATCAATACGTTGGGGGAAGCACTGTCATTTCAAATTGTTTTCACATGATTCAGAAGAAAAGACCCCACGGTATGACAGTGTTTTCTGTACGCAACCATCAAGAAAAGCATTCATCCGTTGGTTCATCAGCCCTTCTCAGTTATTCATCCAGGAATTTCCAGCTATCTGCGCCATCAAAATGGCGTACATGCACAGACGATGTCACTGCCATTGGAAACATATGATAATTCACTGCGACCCGATCACTTTGAGCTTTCGGTGTTGATGTGTAATGCGTCATACAGCCACAGTTTTGACAGCGGTGGAACGAAATGTAGCGGTCCCGGTGTTCATAACTTTCAAGACCAGATTTGCCAACAGTGATTTCAACTTCTGACTCTGTAAAATAACCCCATAATGCAGCATATCGACGACAAACAGAGCAATTACAGCGTGTCGCTGTTTTCGTTAAATGACTAATTTTTAATTGTACATTGCCGCAATGGCATTCTCCGGTATACATCGTTGAAACTCCTTTTCACTTCAGACGCGATGTTGATATCGCATGGCTTAGTCACCATACCTTCAACAACTTCAGAAAAATATGCCTGAATAACACTTTCTAAAACAGGAACTCAAAAATATGGGACAACAAAAGGCATCATTCATCGTCAAAACAAGATTTGCTCCGAAACTACGTCCGGAGCAATATTCCAGTTCCCATCAGAAGCACATCAGCAACCGTGACAAATCGTAATACTCATCGCCGATAGCATGATGCTATTTCAATTCCTTAATGAAATGTATTGATGTACAAGGTCTCGGTCTTGTCTCTTGCCCATTGGGTTTTGCGCAGGAACTTCAGCGATGACTTGATGGAAGGATCGTTATAAAAACAGTTGATGTTGATTTTGTCATATAACCCATCCCAACCGTAATGTTTGACCAAACGGGTTAGCACCTTCTCAAGTGTTAATCCATGTAAAGGGTTATTGGGTTGCTGTTGGCTCATTGAGTCATTTCCAGGCTAGTTTCAGGTGCCTTCCCCGTGTTCAGAGTTGGCTGCAGGACCAGAATTCTACCAGAGAACGTCAACTTGCCTAGTCTGACGATGAATGAGTTCAGAAAAGGTCTGAACTCATTCGTGGATATCTGCTTGCTTTCCCATTTAAAGTTCAGCTGAAACTAACAATCGACGATGGTTTCAAAACCACCATAAATCAGGCGCTTCCCGTCAAAAGGCATGGGATTTTCTTTCGGGTCACAGAATGGGTCTTTCATGAACTTCGCCATACCTTCATCCCGTGCCGCTTTTGACGGCCACTGAATCCATGAAAACACCACAGTTTCATTCTGCTTACACTGAACCGCCAACGGAAATGAAGTCACTTCTCCGTCCGGTACATCATTTCCCCAGGTTTCCACTACACGCTCAGCACCGTACTTTTTGAATAACTGCGCGGCCGCTTCAGCATGCTGCTGATATTCGTCTCGTTTATCTGTCGGCACAGCACAAACGAAGCCATCTACATAACTCATGGTGATTCTCCTCTGCAAATGATGCTCACCGAACATCTGCGTCTTGATAACCCACATTATTTTCTGCCTGAAGCTCGCGTACCGGCCGGATTTCAACGCTGCCATAGCGTGCCGGCGGAATTTTACTCGCCACCTGAATCGCTTCATTCAGATCCCGGACATCCAGCAAATAAAAGCCAGCCAACTGCTCTTTAGTTTCGGCAAACGGTCCGTCCGTGATGTCAATCTTGCCATTCCGGACACGCAACGTCGTTGCAGTCTGGGTAGAAAGCAGCGCCTCACCGCCAATCATATAGTCCCGGGAACGCAGAGATTCACCGCAATCCATGCACTCCCGATTCAGCGAATCCCATTCGGCTTGCGTCAGTGATTTCATTTGAGACTCGTCGTAATACACCAAAGCCACATATTTCATGACAGCCACACTCCTTGTTTGAGTTGAAAAAGTTTACTGCGGGTTGGTGTCGCTGCCTGGCAGCATCACCATCCAGCCAATACCAAACTTATCCGTCACCTGACCATACAAAGGTGACCAAAAGGTTTTCTCAAGCGGCATCCGCACAGATCCACCATCAGCCAGCGCATCAAACACCCGGCGCGCTTCGTCTTCAGAATCAATCGTCAACGTCAGGTTAAACCCGGTAAAAGGCCCTTCATCACCGCAACCATCTGAAGCGAAAATTTTCATATCCCCGATCCTAAACTCACAGTGCATGACCTTCTCTTCAAAGCCCGGAGGTAACATCCCCTCAGGTATCGGGTCAGGACTTTCATTGAACCGGAACATCAAACCAACACTGGCACCCAGATGCTTCTGATAATATTCAAGCGCTTCGTCACAACGCCCGGAAAAAAACAGATAGCAGTTCGACTGAGCTTTTTGCATCGAAAGTGTTTGCCGTAATTTGTCTTCCTGCTCCCGAACCGAACCATCAGAATCGATCCCGGCAAAATCATCCATTTCAAAATAAGGACGGATTTCAATGTCAGAGGCTTCTTCCATCGGATTCGGGCATTTTTTCACCCACGCGATCGCGTCTTCCATTGAGCGCACATTCCACACCCAATAACCGGCCACGAGTTCATTCGTTTCCGCAAAAGGCCCCTTCGTTACGGAACGATCTCGTCCATCGAAACGCACCCGAACACCTTCACTGCTGGGCTTCAATCCTTCGCCAGCCTCCATAATGCCTGCTTTGACCAGGGTTTCATTAAAATCACCCATTGCCTGCAATAACGCCTGACTTGGCATTTTACCGGCTTCCGAACTTTCGCTTGCTTTCACGATGACCATGACTTTCATTGTGCTTCTCCAATATGTGTGGATTCAAATGAATTTCAGAGCACTCCTTTCTGCTCTCTACACAATAGTCGAGTGGAGATTCGTGAAATCGACAGCGCGTGAAAAAAAATTTCACTTTTTTATTTCGATGAGGAAAGTTCCGCCAGTTTACGCTTGAGAATACGTTGCTCAGGAACTTGCTGGGTCAGGCTCAAAGCGTGTTCAAATGCCGCAATCGCCTCTTGATTTCGACCGGCCCGACTCAACAATTCTCCGTAGGTCGCATAAGTCAGATGATATTGTTGCAGGACTTTTTGCGCCAGCAGACGCTCAACTAAAACCAGACCAGCCTGAGGCCCCTCACACATCGCCACAGCAACGGCCTGGTTCAGTTCAATCACGGGAGATGGTGCGACCTGAAGCAGCAAAGAATAAAGTGACACGATTTGCTGCCAGTCCGTGCTGTCAGCATCCGGCGCTTGAGCATGGACGGCAGCGATTGCAGCCTGAATCGTGTAGTAACCAAAATCTCGGGTCCCCAGAGCGCTCTGGACCAATGCTATCCCCTCCTGAATCAGAGATGCATCCCATAAGGTTCGATCCTGCGCTTCAAGCAGAACGATGTCGCCATCCGAATCCGTTCTGGCTGGCCGACGGGATTCGGTGAGCAGCATCAGTGCCAGTAAACCAGAGACTTCAGCATCCGGTAACAAAGACAGCATTAAACGCGCCAAGCGAATCGCTTCTGCCGTCAGCTCGCACCGTATCACATGCTCCCCCGCAGAGGCGGAGTACCCTTCGTTATAAACCAGATAAATCACAGACAGTGCAGACTCAATTCTGTCCGGCAGTTCACTTTGAGACGGGATTTGAAAGGGGATCCGGGCATCACGGATTTTGGCTTTCCCTCGCACAATGCGTTGCGCCATTGTGGATGGTGTTGTCAGAAAGGCGCTGGCAATTTCTTCCGTGGTTAAGCCGCAGACTTCCCGGAGTGTCAGCGCAACCTGCACTTTAGGATCAATCGCCGGGTGACAGCAGGTAAAAATCAGACGCAGCTGATCGTCTTCAATCACATCGGCATCCGGTTCGCGCGAGTCTTCGCTGCTTTTGGATATCACGGGTGAATCGATCGGGGATTCGAGCAGTTCTGAAAGAATCTCACCCTGGCGTTTCTGACGGCGCAAATAATCAATCGCTTTGAAGCGGCCTGCAGAAACCAGCCAGGCACTGGGGTTGTCCGGAATTCCTTCCTGTCGCCACTGCGTCAGCGCGGCACTGAAAGCATCATGAAGTGCCTCTTCCGCAAGTTCAAAATCGCCCAGCAATCGAATTAAGGTTGCATACACTTTACGGGCTTGATTGCGGTACAAATCATCAATTTCTTTTTGTACCCGATCATTACTGTCATTCGTCATCCATTTATCTTCCTTGCGATACAACGAACGATGATGCAAGCGCCTCGATTTCAATGGTGTACAGGCATCTCAAAGCACCATCTGATAAATCCGGCTCGCCTCTCCATGAAGATCATAGCCGTCTTCGATTCGTTGCCAGCCAAATTTTTCATACAAACCATCATGTCCGGTTGTGAGATATAACTTTTCATATCCCATTGTTTTTACAATTGCTTTGGCATGTTCAAAAATTCTCCCGGATAAGCGTTGTCCCCGATGCTCAGGGGAAACATACACACTCGAGAGCCAGGGATATAAATCATGCCGGCTGATAAAGTCATTCATGATCAGACCAAAGCATCCCACGATCTCTTGCCCACAGAGCAGTAAAAAGAACTGCGGAATGCGCTTCATATCTTTCTCTGAGTTCGAAATTGCATCAGCATAGAAAGCATAATTATCTGGCCCGCCCCAAATCGCGTGGATATAGTTGATGCCTTCCACCAGGCCGCCAGTGTGGTCATGTATACAAACAATCTTGTACATTTCAGACTCCGATGAAGACGGACATCTGACTATGGTCATTCAGGAACCTTAAGTTTTTCTTATCCTTCACTTTTCTGGCCAGTCGGTTGTCTCATGGTCAGGATGCTGACGGTTTGACACTTTTATGGCAAGAAATCCATCGGGATCATTGTCTTCAGTTGTCCCGTAATCTTTGAGCTCACGAAGCTGGTCAACCTGTGGAAGTCGATTCTCCATACCTAACTGAAATTTCAACGGGATTTTCTTCGGTTCATCGAAGGAACCAATTGAGAGTGAAATATGCTTATTCTTGTCATGTTTAAAAAATAGTGGCGTCCCACAGTTTGAACAGAACCCACGCTCGACAAATTCAGAACTCCTGAACACGGAAGGCTGCCCCCGAGTCCAGGAAAAATCTGATAATGGGACACCGACTAAAGCGGCGAAAAAATTCCCCACTGCTTTTTGACACATCCGGCAATGACAAACATGCGGGTTGTTTAATAGGCTGTGTGCAACAAATCTGATTTTGCCGCACTGACATCCACCGAATAATGCTTCAGACATGAAATCTTCTCCCTGATTTTATCTAACGTCTTAGTATAAGCTACATCTCGAAAAATCAAACCGGGAGATTTAAATTATTACATCAGAACCCTTGACGATAATTGGCATACAGAATCAGGTAGAACCATACAAAAACACACAGACTTAACAAGATGGATGTACACATAAAGCATCACAGAAATAATCAATTCACATGAAAAACCATTTCTGACTATAATTTAAATCTGTTCTAAGTATTCTGCTGGAACAATATCTGTCAGCCATACATTGTTATATGTTTTATAGAATAAAAATCCATCTGTATGCATTCGTTCAGAATCAATTTTGAATATAACTGGTTTGCCGTATCGTTTGCCAACAGTCTCAGAGATTTCAATAGACTCAGTTAGATGTACATGATGTCTTTCGCCTTTCACTAGTCCGTGGTTAAATATTGAGCTCACATTTTGCTCAGCTGTTCCATGAAAAAGTTGGCCAGGAGGCTCTGTGGCGGTGAGATCCAAGTCAACTTTAATCGTGTGTCCCTGATTTGCCCGGATTTTTGTACCCGTTTCATCAATCACGAATCGACGCTTGTCATTTGTTGCAACAACAAATTCTAATAGTTCTTTGGACAACTGTATATCTTGAGAAAGTCTGATTAAATCGTCAATCGAAGCCCAACCATTACGGTCAAGAACTAAAGCAATTGATTCTGGTTTATGTCGTAGAATGAAACTCAAGTACTTTGATATCTTTGTAATTTCTTTATTCATGAATCTCTTCACTCGAATAATATCTGTATAAATCTTTGGAAATTTTCTTTTAAAGTCATAGAAAATTGAAAAACTTAACAGAAGCATCTCTTCTGAAAGGATTTACTATCGATTAACAATAGTCATTTTTAGTAAAACCAGATGCTAATATTTGCTGAGATGTCGCTGGATTAGCATCTTCAATTTTCTCACCACAATTAGGACAAGTAAATTCTGACTTACATACAGTGAATAGGCGCATAGCATAAAAAGTATGGTATTCATCACATTGTAGATAAACTGTTCGACATTGCGTGCAAGAAATGAAGACTAATCCAGATTGGCCCTCACATAAAGGACAATATCCATGCTGTGTCGAGAGATACCATACTGGCTGATTTATTTTCATTAATTTTCATTCATCAATACATATTTGGCAATATCATAAGCAGTAGTTAATACCTGTCCTTTACTTGGACAATCACTCGGAATAACTTCAATCTATTGTACTTCAAGGTCACCACCATATTGTTCATTGGCAATTTTCACCCCAGAAATAACTTCTTCTATATATTGATTGAGATCAAAATTCAACTTCGCATCAACGTTATCTGCAGTAATTATTTTTATAACAGCGACACCTTTTGCTAATGTCTGACCAAATTTAATTGATACCAGAACCCAATTGGATCCTGTAATGTTCGGCTTTCGATAATGGATACTTTTTTGTATATTCATATAACATGTAAATAACATTTAATGTAAATTAATTCATCACTGCACATATTCTCCGAGAAAGGAATTAACCATAGAAAGAATGTTGTGAATATTTTTAAAACGTTATATTTATTTGTGGAATGTAAAACCTGATTGCGAGAAAATGATTTAAAGAATAGTACATAGAGCCTGATAAAACTCTATGTACTTTATTGAGCAGTTAAAGGTGCAACATTACTTGTAGAATGCTTCGACTTCACCTTTCAGCTTGATCAGCATCGGTTGGCCCCAACGGTCTTTCGCTTTCGGTGATGCGATTTTCACCCAGCCTTCACTGATGCAGTATTCTTCAACATCGGTACGTTCTTTACCATTTAAACGAATGCCAATCGCGTGTTCAAAGCACTCTGCCACATAATGCGGGCTGCGCGGGTTACCTGCCAGATGATCTGGTAAAGCTGGTTTCGAGTTGTTGTCGCTCATCATAATGACCTGATAATAGTTATCAAAAGGTGCATTCTAGACAAGTAGCACCATTGGCTCAACTGTTCTAGCTGACAACAAAGCTCGATTAAGCTTTTGATCCTAGCCGTAAATGCAACATAGAGCATAAGGTAGATCATGGAACTCACTCTCCTACGCCAATTTACATACCAAAAACTGCCAGCTCTTATTGGATATGTCTCCAACACGTGTTGACATAACTCATAAAAAACATCAGACATTTCAGAACTATTGTGTAAGCGTTCATGTTATCCGCATGCTGCAAAGTCCTGTTGTTGAGAACGCTTTTCAACGTATACTGGCTATGCCTCTCAAGTAATGACCATGTAATACATCAGAATAATAGTTTTGACTTCATGATCTATTTTATTCACCGTATTTTATCATGAAAAAATAAACATTTCAGTCATTACCATTTATGGATTCTTTAACAAACTCAATCAAATACTTTTGATAAATATGGTTCCAACGCGCCTGGTGTCATGGAATATGCAGAGTAATATGTATCACTTCCAAAATCTTTACTATGTAAATACCATTCCCCAGAAAAAAGACCCATTAGTACTTTCGAAACTTGGTATAACTTTATAAGCATGAATATAGCCACCAAGACAAAAATAAAATAAACTGGCGAAAGCATTATTAATTCATTATTTTCATAAACATTTATACCTGACAATACTGTCAAACCAAATATAATCATAGCCTTTGGTAAAATCATCAATAAATATTTCCTTCTGAGTTCTTGCTCACTCTTACAATGTAAATTGAATAAAGAGCTTCTTGACTCGGTAATGGGAATACCATGGATATTAATATTCCAACGAGTTTCAGAAGTTTCTACTAATGTAGTCTCATCTTTTTTCCAACCATCAATTGCAATAGAAACAACAATAGCATATATCAACTTTACGACGATTAGGTAAATCAACATCGCTTGCGCATTCAAAGCAGCCCCAACACATGCCAAACCTATTGAGAATAAATGAATAATTGGTCCAAACATTATTTTTTTGTCACTCATAATATACCACAAATATTTTATTCAAATGAAAAATTGAGAACGTCGCATTAAAAAACATCTTACTCTTTTCTTATTCCGGACTTCATCATTTCCAATCAGGCAGATAAAATATCGAGTTAAGATAAGTTTTTCCATGAAAAATGAATTTTTAAACCCAATAATTAATTGATATTTCCACCTCTATAATCGATATCACCTTGAGCAAGCATGAATAATTTGCTTCTGTAAGTCATATTCTTCAAACTAAACTGCAAACAGATAGCTTACCATTATTCAAACTGACTCATATATTCGGGCAAGACTACTTTGTTCCAACATTTTGTCTAATAGCATTCCCCCTTCGGTTAAATATGTTCAATGCCATATGCAAGCCGGGCACAGTCACACAAGCACGCTACCGCCCCTGACAATCAAATCTCGTGTCAGAAAATATGTTCAATTAGCAGACAATATAGGCGGATAGCAGCACGGTATTACTAAACGTATTTATTTAATTTATGAATCTGTGCTGGAATACAAAGTGACAATCATAAGAAAGAGAATTGAACCGTTGAAATGACCAATGTGACAATGCCAGAGCTGATTCAACCTTGTAAGCAATGCTTTAAATCCCCCATCGAATTGATATTAAAAGTTATCGTAACCTAACAGAAAAAAGAAAGGGCACCACGATGCTTGATTGTTGCATCACGGCGCCCTTTCTCAGTTTCTGACTTGAAATCAGTACATCAATCAGTACAGGAAAATTTCTGTTATTCCTCGACAAACTCTACTTTACCTTGAATGACACCTTGCAGGATCAGCACACCACGAATCACAGCGATCGCCATAATCAATGACATCACACCACTACAAGCAGCCAGGACATAGATGAGCATGCGCTCATCTGAGAAGTCATTCGCATTGGCTTCTAAAATATGGTTATAAGAAACTCTGCCTAGAATAAAACTCATTAAAAATGGAATCAGCAGGCTGAGTTTAAACTTTTCACGGGTGACTTTTTTGACTTCATCTGACATTGTACTACTATCCTAATCAATGACTCATTGGGGACCAATTTACTTTATTTGGAGTGAATTTTACGCCGTTTCCTATCTGGTATCGCCTGATTCAGGAGGAGTGATGATTCCAGCCTTTGCTTGGGTTTCTTTATTTTTTGAAAGTCGTCTCATGACGTGCAACCCAACGCTGGAAAAAATAACAAAAAATAGAGTTGATAACTCAAGAATCTGAATATAGGCAAAAATAGCTTGAATTTTGGAGTACTCGATCATTCCAACATATGGAAGATAATAATAATTTTTATAAAAGTAAAAAGCAGAAGATATTAAAAATGAAATTATGATTGAAAAAAACACATTCACATACTGAGAAGCAGAAATATTCTGACGCCGAATAACAAAACACATCATCGGTACAAAAATTAATGCCGTCATGAATCTACTATATATTCCATACATCACACCTAATGAAAATAAGGCGTCTGATTCTCTCATACTCGCGTATAGCCAATCGTATATTGATAACTCTATAGTCAGAGAAACATAAATAGGAACCAGAAAACTCGAAAAAAAACCATATTCACAGAATATAAGAAACAACAAGGAAAACCCGATCCCGATCAAAAAAGATTTCGATGACTGATTCATTCATTATTCCTTTAGACTCAACTCATTAAAATGGTAACAAGAAAGAAAAAAGCGGGCGTCAATCACTCCCACTTTTTCTTCTGTTCTCGAAAAAATCACTTCTCGGCAGAATACGGATCTTCCGCCAGAAGATAAGCGCGCAAATCTGCTTTTTGTGGTTGCTGTTGCAGCCACTCGCGAAACGCTTTCACTTTGGCGTAATTGTCTTCACCGAATTTATCTTTATAAATATCGCTGAAATTTTGTTTGGTGCTCTGTTCGCGGATCTGGTGCTGCCATTGCTTCGTCACGACCGCATTCAAAGTTCCCGCTAAACCTTCGCTTTTCAGCAGCTCCCATTCGCCACGGTCGAGCCACAACCCGCCCACCGCTGCACTGTAATCAACCCGGTGATCGTTCTGAGCAGAAATCCGGAATTTATTCATAATTGTGCCGGTGACCGGGCACAACAATGCTTTCTTCGTGTCAGCAGCTTCTTGCTCGAAACTGATATCATCTGAAAACTGATAGTCCGGATTTCTGTCTTTCCAGGCGACGAAATCTTCAATTAAAATCCAGTTCCCCTCACAGCCCGAACAGGTATGGACTCTGAACTGGCCTTCAATAAAACTGGGATTCAAAGTTCCTTGTTTACAACTTGTACACTTCATTTTATTTCCTTCATGATGCGGTCAATATAATGAGTTGCCCGCCTCAGCAGCATCACAACCGTTTTATTTCACAGAGATTCAACTCAGGCAGTGATACCTTTCGGGTTCGGTCCGAAATCGTTGTTACCTGGTGTACTGTCTACAACCATGAAATATAGACCAGCGATGGTGCCAATCACAGGAACAAGTGTAAACAGAATCCACCAGCCGCTACGATTGCTGTCATGTAAGCGACGAATGGTCACGGCTAAAGACGGCGGGAATATAATGAGTGAATAAAACACGAAAAGTACATCAGCCGTCTCAGTCAGGACACCAATCACGGCCAGCACAATATTCACGACTATATTTGTCAGCCAGAACATCCAATATTCTTCGCGGCGTGCTCTGCCGGAAAAATTCACGTAATTTTTAATTACATTCATATAATTTGTCATACCAACTAACCTTTATGATTGATTCAATTTACAATCGTGAGTTTTTTGAACTGAGCCGATGAATGTGCAATCAAACACCGTACACACTGTGTTATAGGCGACACGTCTTCAGCTTTATTAACCTTTTCTGAATTAGAATCTGGGCAGGCAGAAAAGACACCATTCAGACCTCACAAGAACAGGCTGATTCAGGTGGGTGGTAGAGATAAAAAAACGGCCTGCATTGCAGACCGTTTTGAATCGGAAGTTTTATTTCCGCTTCCGGGTGTTTCAGTAACACCGCTACTTCAGCAGTGCGACGACCGTATGACGATGGACATTCGCCTGAGCGGTTACCACCTGATAGGTTGCGGCAAACGAACGGTTGCTCCGGATCGTTTGAAGCTTCTCGTCAATATGATCTGTACTTTGAACCGCCATCGCTTTGCCGACTTTGCTGTCGACATCCGCCTGAAAGTTTCTGAGCTGATCCAACCCTTTCTGTACCTGTTGCAACCCCTGATTGACCTGACGCATGGTGTGACGGATTTGTTCCCCGTCAGCCAGCTTCAGCGCCATATTTTCAATGCCCTGCGGTTCAGGTTGCAGTTTAATCCGGTTGGGTTGCCCGGCCGGGTAACGATGCCCTTGGCCGCTGATGGTTACATGATTGCCAATCGCCTGAAAATCGGAATGACGTGCAGAAAAAATCACCTCGCCTTTATCGGTCGCGGCTGCACGTAAACCCAGAGGGATCACGGCTTTGTCGATCATCTGTGACAACTGACGATCAGTCTTCGTCGCATCCATGGTCAGCAAGGCGGTGCCTCGGTCCGGAATGCTCAGTTGCAGCTGCTCGCTTTGCTGGCGCTGACGCACCAGGTTCAGTCCGTTTACCGTAAAGCTTTGCGTCGGTTCACCCTTCGACTGAAATTCAAGCTGCGTATTCAGAACACGATCACCGTCAAAGCGGCTGCCATTCAGCGTCTGATTGACATTGTTCTGATGGCGCTGGAGCTGATCGATACGTCCCTGCGTGACAGCCGTTGAGCTGCCCAGCATCTGCGTCAGGATTTTTTTCATTCCTTGCAGATCACGGCCGACACTCACCAGGCCCTGATACGCAATTTGCCCGCGTGTTAGCTGCTGCTGTCCCTGAGAAAAAAGTTCGCTGGCTGTCGCGTACCCATTCTGGACCACAGCCGGACGCGCAGCAGGCTGATATTCCTGTATCGCGGAAACAGTTCCACCGGCCGGAGCCGGTGGTGCAATCGTTGCTTTGTCATTTTTCAGCAGAGATACCGACTGTTGCCGGATCTCTGCAGTAGAGTTCACCATAGTGTTCTCTCTTCCTTATAAGCGATCGAATAATGACAGATCGTTAATTTTGGTAAAGCTGGCCTGAGTCGCCTGCAGCGCAGACAAATAATTGCTCAGTCGCACAGAGGCTTCCGCGTAATCCAGATTTTTCAGATCACCTTCAACCTTGTCGACGAACAACTTGTTATCCGCATGGCCATCGGACATCAGATCCAGGTTGTTATGACGACCACCCATGTCGGTCATTGCGCCCAGCACATTCCCGTAGGTGTCATCGATCGCAGCCAGAGTCGCATCCACTTCCGTGCGGAAGTTTGCAGTCGGTGCCTGGAACTCAGCGATCAGATCATCAATCTTCTGGAAAACCGTCGCACCACCGCCTAAATTCAGCAGCTCCTGAGCGGTCACGTTTGATTCCATGGTCACGCCTTTCGCAACAGTCACCAGACGTTTGTCAGTGTTGCCGTTCAGCGTATAACCCGCACCGGTATCGGTCAGCGCCTGAGTACTGGTCAGGGTACCTGAAAACAGGTAAATCCCTTCTTCATCCTGTGCATTAAAGGTGGCAATCATGCCATCTTTCAGGCTTTCCATCTCAGAGATAATGCCTTGGCGATCTGCGGTTGTCATGGTGCCGTTTGCACCCCATAGCACAAGATCACGTAAACTCCTCAAACTTTCACTGGAGGTGCTTAAATACGCTTCCTGGCTTGACAGCGTGGTCTTCACGTTGGCGATGTTGTCCTGATACTGAATCAGGGCACTGCCTTCGCGGTTCAGGTTCAGCATTTTGATGGAATCGATTGGGTCATCCGACAGTTTGGTCAGACGGTCGCCAGTCGACATTTGCTGCATCACTTCGCCCAGACCAACGTTATTTTTGTTCAGGCTGGCGAGCATCATCTGGCTGAATTGAGTATCACTGATACGCATGAGTCATTCCTTAAAACATTGCGAGCACGGTATCGAACAGATTGTTCGCAGTACTGATTACCTTCATATTCGCCTGATAAGCATTGGCGAAGACCATCAGGTTCGCAGCTTCTTCATCACTGTTCACTGAGCTCAGGTTTTCTTTCACGGCAATAGCCTGTGAATTCAGGCTATCCGCTGCCTTGGCGTCTGAAGACACCTGACGGGCTTTAATCGCGGTATCGCCAACCATTGAAGTAAAGGCATCGCTGATAGAAGTATTGCCGTAACCTGTCACCGCAAAAGTCTGGTTACTCAGGCCGATCAGCGAGGTCAGTACATCACTGTTACCCGGTGTACCATCGGAAGACAGTGCCAACTCATCTGGCTGCAGCGTTGTAATTTTCAGGCTCGAAGACGGGCTGGTCGGATCGTAGGCAAACAGTGGCTGACCCGCGTTACCGTTCAGGTCCTGACCCGTGGCCAGCGTATTGTTGAATGCATCTGCAATCGCAACCGCCATGTCATCCAGTGATTCGCGGAATGGCAGCAGTGTATCCACCTGATAGTCGCTGATCGCACCCAGCTCACCGCCAATATCACCGTTAATCGGGAAACGCTGACCGATAAAGTCAATTTCCATATCCGCCAGATACGGGTCTGTTGCGTCCGGAACGGCTTTCAGTTGCGAAGCCTGATCACCAATCACCAGCGGCTGACCGGATGCCAGCGTCACCTGCATGCTGCCATCCGGCTGCATATTGGTTTTAATCGACATCATTTCAGACAGCTGACCAATCAGCGCATCACGCTCATCCAGCAAGTGAGACGGGTTACCACTGGTCGCACTCATCTCGACGATACGTTTGTTCACATCTGCGATATTCACCAGCAGGCTGTTGCTTAGTTCAACGGCCGCAGTACGCTGATCGCTCAGGTCCTTATGCTGTGAATAATAGGACTCAGACAGCGTGTTAAAACGGCGTGTCAGCGCATCCGCTTCACTGATAATCTGCTGACGCAAAGGTGCAGACTCTGGCTTGACCGAAGCATCATTCAGCGCTGCATACAGGTTGTCTAAACCCATTGAGATATTGAAGCTGTCGGCACCCATAATGCTTTCCAGCTGTGACATATTGCTGAGATAGCGAGAGTTATATGAGGCCTGACTCTGAGTTGCCCAGGTTTGTTTCACAACAAATTCGTCAGACACGCGGCGAATACCGGTGACTTCCACCCCACGGCCAGCCGAGTTCGCCATTGGCGAACCCGGGCCGACCGCAGCATACATAGCCTGCTGACGGCTGTATCCCGGTGTGTTTACATTGGCAACGTTCTGCGCGGTAACGTCAAGTCCAGCACGGTTTGCATTCAAACCGGATAACGCAATATTGATAATACTCATTAAGATCCGCGCTCCATTTTCTTCGCATCAATCTTAGAAATTAGCGGCTGCTGAAATGCCATGCTGCTGATCGCAGAAGGGGATTTGCCAGCCTTCAACTGCTCTTGATTTATGGCGACCTGGCTTTGGTTGGCGTTAAACTTGCCCGTTGGCATCAAAGAAGCGTTATTGGCTGCAATTTGATCCCGGTTCAGTTTTGTATCCATTGCCTCTTTGGGTCCAAGCTGTTTGACCAGCATGTCTGCAATTCCGGCACTCTGGCGTTTCGCCATTTCCATCGCCATCTGGCCGTCATAAAAATCACGGAATACGCCCTGCTCCTTACTGGAGAAAGGGCTATCTTCCGCAGCCAGTACATCGCTGCTGCTCCGCATCTGGCGAAGAACCATCTGCAGGAACATCGCTTCAAACTGTCCGGCAACTTCATGCAAAGCCTGCTTTTTGTCAGCCTGATACTTCAGGCTGTTCACTGCACTGTTATCGTGATAAAGCATGGCATTTGCCTGACCATCAATTTTCATTGTGTCTCCTTCCCCGTCTGGTTAAATGACCACCAGCTCAGCATTCAGCGCGCCGGCTTCATGCAGTGCCTGCAGAATGGACATCAGATCATCCGGTGTTGCGCCCAGGCTGTTCACCGCATCGACAATCGTGCTCAGCTCAGTGCCTTCCGGCCAGATATACATCGGCGCTTCGTCCTGATTAATATCCACCAGTGAGTTATTCACCACTTTGGTTTCACCGTCGGCGAACGCATTCGGCTGACTGACCGCCTGCATTTCCCGGATGGTGACCGTCAGACTGCCGTGGCTCACAGCAGCTGCACTGACGGTGACATTTTTGCCCACCACCACAGTACCGGTGCGGGAGTTGAAGACCACACGCGCCGGACGGCGGCCTTCTTCAACCACCAGCTCTTCCAGCATCGACATAAAAGTAACGCGCTGCTGTGTATCCATTGGTGCCTGCACTTCAACCTTGGCTTTGTTGATGGCCGTTGCGACACCCGGACCAAATGTGCCGTTGACGGCACGGGCAATGTTCTTGGCCGTAGTAAAACTTGGCGTACGAAGGTTCAGGGTGATATTCGGCTTCTTGTTGAAGTCGGTCGGGATTTCACGTTCCAGCGTCGCACCATTCGGGATACGGCCAGTCGTCGGGGTATTGATGGTGACTTTCGAACCGCTCAGGCCCTCAGCACTCGCACCACCGACAATCACGTTACCCTGCGCCACCGCGTAGACTTCACCGTCAACACCACGCAGTGGCGTCAGCAGCAGCGTACCGCCACGCAGACTTTTCGCATCACCCAGCGACGACACAACAATATTCAGTTCCTGACCTTTACCTGCCATCGGATCGACAAATGCCGTCACACTGACGGAGGCAACGTTTTTCAGTTTCGGGTCTGTCCCTTCACTGATCTGAACGCCAAACTGACGCAGCATGTTCGTCACCGACTGGCTGGTGAATTTCACCTGGTTCCGGTCACCCGTACCATCGAGACCAACCACCAGACCGTAACCGACCAGCTGGTTGCCGCGAATGCCCTGCACATCGACCAGATCCATGATCGGCATGGCCGGCGACGCTTTGGCAGACACTGAATGTGCGCCCCACAGAGCCACGGCCACGAACAGTAAAATGATTTTGAAAGATTTCATCAGAACGGCATCCATGGACTGTTGAAGAATTGAGTGAGCCAGCCTGACGCGTTGCTGTCCGCCAGTGCGCCACTTCCGGAATAAGTAATGCGCGCATCACCAATCCGCAGTGAAGACACCTGGTTATTCCGGTTAATATCATCCACGCGGACAATCCCGGTCAGACGGATGAACTCGTCACCCTGATTCAGACGCAGCCATTTTTCACCGCGAATCCGTAGCACACCGTTCGGCAGCACTTCATTCACCGTCACGGTAATCGCACCCGTGAGCTTATTGCCCTGTGAGCTTTGTGCGGAACCGTCGAACCCCCGGCTTGCATCAATGCTTGCACCAAGGTTTGTCGCGGTAAAGTTGCCGATCACAGGTGCCGTGATGCCCACTTCCGAATCTTTTGAATATTTGGTGTCTGCTTTCTTGCTCGACTGCGTCTCTTCATCCAGCATGATCGTCAGAATGTCACCAACCCGATAAGCACGACGGTCCTGAAACAACGTCATCATGTAGTTGTTCCGGTACAGGCTGCCGTCAGTCGCTTGCGGCAGAGAGTAATCCAGTACCGGTGGCGCGAAAGCTTCATCATCTGGTTTCGGTGTTGTGAATTCAGGGCGCAATGTGCACCCTGTCAGTAACACCATGAGAAATGGAGTCAGCCACTTCATAGGATTTCCTTTCGGTGTAAGCATTAGATGGACTGTGCGACGAACTTCAGCATGTCATCAGCCGCAGATACGACCTTGGCGTTCATTTCATAAGCACGTTGCGTTGTGATCATATCGACCATTTCTTCCACAACCTGTACGTTTGAACCTTCCAGAGCGCCCTGCTTAATGGTGCCTGCGCCATCCAGACCCGGAACCAGTTCATCTGGCTGGCCGCTGGCTTCTGTCTGGCGATACAGGTTTCCGCCCAGTGCTTCCAGACCGGCCGGGTTCACAAACTGCGCCAGCGTGATCTGACCCAGTTCCTGTGGGGTCGCATCACCAGCAACCTGCGCTGAAACCGTACCATCCACAGCAATGCTGATTCGGGTGGCCGTGTCCGGGATTTCGATTTGCGGAACCAGAGGCAGACCCTGAGTGTTCACAATCAGACCTTCAGAGTTCACGTGGAACTGACCGTTCCGGCTGTACATCACCTCACCGTCAGAGTTTTCAATCTGGAAGAAACCGCCGCCCAGAATGGCCATATCCAGCTCCTGGCTGGTATTTGAGGTGTTCCCCTGTGTGAAGACTTTCTGAGTACCGACAACGCGGACACCACTACCCAGCTGAACACCGGTCGGCAGTTCATTGACCTGATCAACCGGCGCACCTGGCTGACGCTGAATGGTGTAGAACAAATCTTCAAACACCACGCGGTCGCGTTTGAAGCCAACTGTATTTACGTTTGCCAGGTTGTTCGAAATGGCGGTCATCTTGGTGTCTTGTGCCGCCATACCTGTTTTACTGACCCATAATGCAGAGTGCATGAGAGTTCTCCTTATTCTTAGCCGTTGCGCAGCAGACGGTTACCAGCCTGAGCGAGTTTTTCTGCGGTTTTCATCATCCGCACCTGCATTTCAAAATTACGTGTCAGTGACATCACACTGACCAGCTCATCAATCGCGGAAACGTTACTGCCTTCCAGATGTTCCGGTGCCAGTCGCACTGTGGCATCTGCTGCGAAGTTGTTTCCGTCACGCGCCTGAAGGAGGCCGTTATTGATTTTCTGAACGGTATTGATTTCCGGTTTCACCAGCTTGATCTGACCGACGGCCAGTTCCGCACCGCCACCTGGCGGGATCACGGAAACCATACCCGTTTCGCTGACTTCAATGCTCTGGTACTCAGGCACGACAATCGGGTTACCCTCAGCCATCACCGGGAAGCCATTGATGGTCAGGTTGCCTTCCTGATCCAGTTTCATGTTACCGGCGCGGGTATACGCTTCTGTTCCGTCCGGAAGCTGCACCGTCATGAAACCATCGCCATTGATCGCGATATCCAGTTTACGGCCGGTTTTCACCATGTCGCCCGCATCAAAACGCGTGGAAGCCGAGTTGGTGACTACCATGGTGCTGCCGTCAAAGCCATGCCCTTTCACGGCATAGCTTCTTGCTCTTTCCATGTCAGCACGGAAACCTGTGGTGTCAGCATTCGACAAGTTGTTCGAGCGCACTTGCTGTGCGCTCAGAACCCGGCTGGCGCCACTGGTTGCTGTGTATAACAAACTATCCATGACCTAACCCTTAAATCGCGTTGAACAGCGCCTGAGTCAGCTGCTCAGTGGTCGAGATCGTCTTGGCATTTGCCTGATAGTTACGCTGAGCTGTCATCAGATTCACCAACTCACTGGTCAGATCCACGTTCGAACCTTCCAGCGCGCCAGGTGTCAGGCTGCCCAGAATACCGCTGCCAGGCTGGCCCGTGATTGGCGCACCAGAAGCGAAGCTTTGCTGCCAGCCGGTGTTGCTCACTTTCACCAGTGCCTGCGGGTTTGCGAAATCAGCCAGCATCACCTGACCTTGCAGCAGAGACTGACCATTGGTGTAAGTCGCATAAACCATGCCGTTGTCTTCAACACGAACACCCGTCAGTTCACCGGAAGAGTAACCATTCGGGTTGTTGGTGCTGGTTCCGAAATCGGCACCGAACTGCGTGGTACCCTGCAGGTCGATATCAACACTCATCGGGTCAGCACCCGCCGGGTTGAATGCAACGTTATAAGGCGCTGCCGGAGTCGCCATCGTACCGTCAGTATTGAATGTCACGGCCTGTGCTGCGCCTGGTGCGGCACCATCAACAGAAACGTGAATATCCCAGGCGTTTGCACCAGTCTTGACGAAGTACTGCGTCATGGTGTGCGGGTTACCCAGCGAGTCATAGACCTTCGTGGTGTAAGACGAGTTGTAGGTGTCGTGGTCTGCCATGTTGAATGGCGCAACTGCAGGAACATTGACGCGAGAGTCAAAGTTCGCAACAAAGTCGATACGGTCCGTTGCCTGTGCAGCCAGTGAAGCCGTCTTGATTTGCAGATCGCCAGTCGCACCGGATTGCAGGTTGTTGTTGGCATCAACGGTGTAACCCTGCAGCTTCATGCCGGTGTTGCTGGTGATGTAGTTGTCTTTGTCGGTATTGAACACACCAGAGCGGGTGTAAACCACCTGGCCTGAAGTATCTGTGGTCACAAAGAAACCGTTACCACCGATGGCCAGATCCAGAGAGCGGCCGGTACCGGACACAGAACCGTTTTTATCAAAGTTCTGGGAGATAGCAGCAACTTCCACACCACCGGCCTGAAGGCCGTTATAAACTGATGCGAACTCGGTACGGGACTGCTTAAAACCCGTGGTTGAAACGTTCGCAATGTTGTTACTGATGGTGTTCAGTTGTGTGTTGGTGGCACCCAGGCCACTCAGCGCGATATCAAAACTCATGTTATCCTCGTTATCCTGTATGAAAATCAGCTGCCGAACTGGCTAATCTGGTAGAAAGGAATACTGCCGACACCAGCAACGTTCACCAGGGCGGAGCCCCCGTTACTTGGCACGCGGACCTGTTCAACTTTGCCGGCCAGCAGCATGTTTGGCTGAGCCTGCCCTTTTTGCACTTCAACAGAAACGGTGTAGTCGCCTTTCGGTAACCCAAGCTTTTCTGCATCAATGGTAAAATCAACATCACCGGCACCATGCGCACCCAGCGGGACTTTCGTCTTACGACCATAAGCATCTTCCAGCACAAGGTTGACCTGGTTCGACGCATGCTCCAGTTCGATTTTTCCGCTCTGGACACTGTCTTCAGACAAAGTCATCTCGTTGGTTGCGACATACACGGTCTGACCGACCAGACCGGCCGTTGCCAGCACTTGCATGTTGTCCATCAGGACCATGCTGTTTTGCATCATCTTGGACATGTTCTCAGTACTCTGTACCTGTGAGAACTGTGCCAGCTGACCAACGTATTCCGTGCCGTCCAGCGGGTTCAGCGGATCCTGGTTCTGGATCTGCGCAACCATCAGCGTCAGAAATTCATTTTGCAGTGCATCGGCACTGTTCGCGCTGGCCGGGTTGGACTGAATGCCGCCGTTTGAACCCGTTGTTGTGGTTGGTGAATCACCGTTCAGCGCGGTGTATTGTGCGAGACTCATCGGCTACCTTCCCCCAGTCGCAGCAGACCCTGCTGCATACTTTTCACATTCGCCAGCACTTCGACATTGGTCTCGTAGCTGCGCGTCGCCGACATCATGTCTGCCATTTCTGCAACGACATCAATGCCCGGATAGAAGACGTAACCTTCATCGTTTGCCAGCGGGTTATTCGGCTCGAAACGTTTGTCGACTTTGCCTTCACTTTTCACAACATCCACAATGCGGACTTCCGCATTCGGATACACATCTTTGTCCGCAGACAACTGTGTCTGGCTGTAAACCGTGGCAAAAACAGGTTTCAGTGCCTTGTAAGCATCATTCGGATTGCTGGCGACTGCGTCGGCGTTCGCCAGGTTACTGGCCACCGTGTTCAGACGGACGGTTTGTGCCGTCATTGCAGAACCAGCGATTGAGTAGATATCCGTAAAAGCCATAGTGATTAACGACCCTCAATTGCTTTAGCCAGCCCGCTGAACTTCATATTCATGAAAGTCAGGCTGGTTTGAAAATCCATGTTGTTCTGGGCAAACTTGGCTTGCTCGACGCCCAGCTCAACGGTGTTACCGGTTTTACTGTTCTGGTATGGCACCCGGTATTTCGCGCTCACAGCCATTTCCGGTGGTGGTGTATCCACACGTGAGCTTGTGTTTTGCATCACGGTTTCAAACGCCAGGTCTCTGGCGAGATACCCAGGGGTATCGACATTTGCTAAGTTGCTTGCCAATACTTTGCTGCGCTGTACCCTGAAGTTAAGCGCATCAGGATGAACACCCAGCGCATTTTCAAAACTGATCGCCATTGTTGTTCCTTAAATTCGGTCACACTTACGCAGAATTCACGCAGTACCTATAAACAAGAAACATGCCAAATTTTTATGCCTTATTTTTCAGTTAGTTACAAAGAGGAAGGGAAGCGGAACTTCCGCTTTTCAGCAAGCAAGCGGAAATCGGGAAGCAGTATCCTGACCCGGAAAATGATGGTGTTCATCGCCAGTCTGATGCTGGCCCCGGGAGCGCTGGCCAGCGGCAAAGACAATCAGGATAAAACTGAGCTGGTCCGATGGGTGAAGACAAAAATCGAGCAAGAAATCGCCGGTTATGCAAACCGTCAGCGCTGGCCGGACTATAAAGCCGATATTGATATCAATGTGCCGTCAGCCGTGACACATCTTCCGGCCTGTCCAATCCCACTCTATATCAGTGCCGCGGATCAGCAGAACCTGCCTGTCGGTTATTTACGGCGTCAGGTGGAATGTCAGTCTGGTGATCAGCCGTGGAAACTGAACATCACGGTGCAGGTCAGCCTGCGCCTGCCGGTGATTGTGGCGACCACGCATATTCGCCGGGATACCAAACTGACAGCAGACATGCTCAAAACGCAAACCCTTACGCTCAGCCGTGCAGAGGCCTTTGCAACCCGTCCTGAAGAGGTACTCGGACAACGGACATTACGCAGATTCCGCAGCGGTCAGATCATCAGTCCGCTTCAGTTACAGCCCTTGTGGATGGTTGAAGAAGGCGAAAGTGTCATGATTATTGCAAGTAAAAATGGCATGGCCGCGAGCATGGCCGGTGAAGCGCTGCAAAATGGCGTTAAAGGTGAACAGATTTCTGTCCGCAATATCAGTTCTGGCAAGGTCATTCAGGCCATCGTTGTCGAACGCGGAAAAGTTGAAACTATTTTTTAATTTCCGGCGGAAGTGGTCGCCCTTCCCTATTAAGAAACATTTTTAACACTTTTTCTAAATTTAGCGGTAGTAAAGCGAGCAGGATCAGTTCATGAAAATTGACAAAGTATTTAATTCTCAAGTGGCGTCTTCAACACAGCGCCCATCCGGCCCGGCACAAGTAGAAACCGCAGGTAAAGCGAAAGGTCTTGAGCCGGTCATCAGCACCAGTAATCAGGTGATTGCCCAGGCACAGAAAGAGCTGGCTGAACTGCCAGAGATCGATATGGAAAAAGTTAGTGCAGTGAAAGCAGCACTGGCAAAAGGCGATCTGAAACTGGACATCGAAACTTTATCCAGCGCGATTCTTGAGTTCCATACCGGACACAAATGAGGTCGATATGAGTAAACAGCAGGTAGTGAA
Source organism: Photobacterium sp. R1 (assembly GCF_054600795.1). Classification (NCBI taxonomy): domain Bacteria; kingdom Pseudomonadati; phylum Pseudomonadota; class Gammaproteobacteria; order Vibrionales; family Vibrionaceae; genus Photobacterium; species Photobacterium sp. R1. Next base: position 32,973 of record NZ_BAAHZP010000005.1, on the reverse strand, counting down.
ATCGCTGATTCAGGGCATCCGCCGAGATTTGCATGCTTATCAGCAGCTCGGACAACTGATGATCCGACAGCAAGCCAGTTATCTGCAATTTAATGGCGCAGCCCTGACTGAACTGGTCAGCCGGCAGGAGCCATTACTGTCCCAGTTGCAGCAGAGCGCAAAACAGCGCTCAGACATGCTGCTGTCGCTCGGCCTGCCGGGCGACAAACGCGGTATGGCAATTTTGCTGAAACGGCTGCCATCTCCGCTGAATATGAAGGTCCGCCAGAGCTGGCAACAACTGGAAACCCAAATCCAGTCCTGTCAGAAAACCAATCAGGTGAATGGCAATCTGTCGGCTTCGTACGGCGAAGTCCTCAGACAGCTCAAAGGTGAACCGGATTACGGGACAGCACTCATGCAAAATTAAGATGTACAAGACATCGAAAACCGGCCAAAGATTTCTGGCCGGTTTATGTTTATGGTTCACCTTGATTGTCATTCCGGGCAAAGTTCTCGCCAGCCCGGCGGTTACCCCTTTTTCTCTCAGCGCTGATGCCCTTCAGGCTCAGGTCGACCGTTTACTGCCCCATCGCAGAATCATTGAAAGCCATCTCCTGCGTCACCGTGACACCCTGATTGATATCGAAAAGGTACTCAAGCAGAAAGCGCTGCCAAAAAGTCTTGCGCTGCTCCCGATGATTGAATCGACCTTCCGGGTCGATGCAATATCCCACGCCAATGCTGCTGGCCTGTGGCAACTTATTCCGGCGACAGCAAAGCGATTTGGCCTGCAGGTTGAATCCGGCAACGATGAACGATTTGACGTCTCAAAAAGCACACAGGCTGCCACCTCTTATCTGGCTTTTCTGTATCAGAAATTTGATCAGAATCTGGCTCTCACTCTGGCTGCTTATAATGCCGGTGAAGGCCGCGTCGGCCGCGCCATCAAGCGAGCCGGCAGTCACCAGTTCACACAACTCACACTGCCGCAGGAAACCCGGGATTATGTCCACAAATTCCACGCTCTGCTGTCGGTGGTGGATCTGGATGCGCTCACCCGCCCGGCCGCAGACAATACTTCATTTTTATTGCTCGATGCCCGACGCCCTCCGACCGATCTGGAAACCCGTATCCTCACCGATCTGTTCGCAAAGCGTGAAGTCATTAATATGGCGCCGGTTCAGCCGCTGATCCCTTTGTAAACTATCATCACTTAATTTTCTGCAAATGGCAGAATTCAAAGCATTCTGAGCTTTATTGAGTCAATTCGCACATCTGTGAACGGTTCCTATACTGAAGATTGATATATTTGTTAATGCGCTGTTTGCAATGTCAGGCGTGCCGATTCAGACAGCATTATCAGAAGGACACGTTATGGCAAAGATGATTCAGACTTGTCTGGTGGGGACCTTGTGCCTGCTGCTTTTCACGGGATGTGACCGGGAGAGCGCTCAGGATAAAGCGTTAATCAAAGCACTCCAAAATAAAGTCGACATGCTCGAACAACAATTGGATGCGCAACCCGCAGGATCAAATCTGAATCTGGACGCAGAACGGGCAGACGAACTTGAAAAGGAAGTGAATACACTCAGAGAAAGGCTCAGCAAACAAATCAGCTTTTCTCCCACGCTGAAAAATATTCAGGAAAAGGGATATCTGGAATGTGGCGTGAGCACCGGTTTACCGGGGTTTTCCATGCCAAATCAAAAAGGCGAATGGCATGGATTAGATGTTGAATTTTGTCAGGCCCTCGCAGCAGCCACATTAGGCGATAAAAACAAAGTGAAGTTCATTCCGCTCAACGCACGCGAGCGTTTTAAAGCGCTGCAGAACGGTGACATTGATATTCTCTCCCGCAATACAACCTGGACACTCCAGCGCGACACTGCACTCGCCCTGAATTTCGCCGGTATTCTTTATTTTGACGGTCAGGGGTTCATGGTGAGGAAGTCATTAAACGCCAATACCGCAAAAGATTTATCCGGCGCCACCATCTGTGTCCAATCCGGGACGACGACTGAGCTGAATCTTGAAGATTACTTCAAGCTTAATCATCTGACATATACGCTGGTGCCGTTCGATACGGCCAAAGAAACAATTGATGGATTTGAAACAGGCCGCTGTGACGTACTGACTGCGGATCAGTCCGGGCTGTACGGCTTAAGACTGAATCTTAAAAAATCTGAAAATGCCGAGATCCTGCCTGACATCATCTCTAAAGAGCCCCTTGGCCCGGTTGTCCGTCAGGGCGATGATCAGTGGTTCAATATCGTGAAGTGGACGCTGAACGCCATGCTCAACGCTGAGGAAATGGGGATTAATTCTCAGAACATTGATGAAATGAAAAACAGTGATGTCCCGGCAGTCCGCCGTTTCTTAGGCTTAAATGGCACGCAGGGGAAAAGTCTGGGTCTCAATTCTGACTGGGCTTATCAGATTATCAAACAGGTCGGCAACTATGGCGAGAGCTTCGAGCGTACCGTTGGCGTTCATTCTCCGCTCCATATACAGCGGGCACAAAATAACCTCTGGACACAGGGCGGCCTGCATTATGCCCCGCCAATCCGTTGACACCTGAATGAAAACAGGTCAGCCCTGACGACGGTCAAACTTGTAACATACTGTTACATCTTTAACTTAGGGATTCACAAGACCTCCAGTATGATTAACCCAATTGTCTGAAAATGTTTTTTTCAATTTCGCTTTAAAATTTCAATCGGTTACTATTGAAATTCCATGAAATTGTCGCCATATAAGGCAGAGTAGATTTCAACACTAACCCTGAGGGGAAGATTATATGAACGATCGTATTGTCCGTAGCAATGGCTACGAAGGCGTACTGTCAACCAACAAGGTTTTGCGTAACACGTACTTCCTGCTGTCACTGACTTTACTGTGGTCAGCTGTCGTTGCTGGTGCTGCCATGGTGATGAACCTGCCGCACCCTGGCTTTATCATTACACTGGTTGGCTTTTATGGCCTGCTGTTCCTGACAGAGAAAAACCGTAACAATGGTCTGGGTCTGGTATTTACCTTCGCGCTGACCGGCTTCATGGGTTATACCCTGGGTCCGATTCTGAACATGTATGTCAGTGCCGGTCTGGGTGACATGATTGTTCTAGCGCTCGGCGGTACCGCAGTCACCTTCATGGCCTGTTCTGCATATGCGCTGACGACGAAGCGTGACCTGTCTTTCCTGGGCGGCATGCTGCTGGCTGGTTTCATTGCGATTGTTGTGGCAATGATTGCAAACATCTTCCTGAAACTGCCAATGCTGTCGCTGGCAATCAGTGCAATGTTTGTTCTGTTCTCTTCTGCGGCGATTCTGCTGACAACTCAGTCAATCGTTCGTGGTGGTGAGACCAACTACATCTCAGCGACTGTGACGCTGTATGTATCAATTTACAACCTGTTCGTCAGCCTGCTGCAAATTCTGGGCGTGATGAATGACGACTAATCTGGTCGGTCAGTGATGAATTGAACAAGCGCCTTTCGGGGCGCTTTTCTTTTATGGCTCACACGGAATGCTTGCACCCGCCGGGTCGAATCACTATCCTTGCCGGGTAAACAATCTCGGGAAGTACCATGCTTGAATTTGACGGTAAAGTCATCGATACCGATGCTCAGGGTTATTTGAAAAATGTCAGCGACTGGACACCGGCATTAGTGCCTGTCCTGGCGCAGGAAGAAGGCGTCGCATTAACGGATGCTCATTTGGAAATTGTTCATTTTGTGCGTGAATTCTATCTTGAATTCAATACATCACCAGCCATTCGAATGCTGGTCAAAGCCATGGCCAAACAATATGGTGAAGAAAAAGGGAATTCAAAATATCTGTTCAAACTCTTCCCGAAAGGCCCTGCCAAGCAAGCCACAAAGTTAGCCGGATTGCCCAAACCAGCCAAGTGCCTGTGAGCAGGACTGGCATATCAGCCGGAGTCCCACGGGCTTCGGCTAAATAATTTCAAAACCGTCAACCGCCCGCCATTCCACCTCATCGCTGCTCAGACTGTCGACTCGGGATGCTCTCGGACCGATTTTCAGCCATTCGACCAGTCCTTCGACATGCTCTGCTTTACCGCACGCCAGCACTTCCACACTGCCGTCAGGTAAATTTTTTGCGTAACCGCTCACTCCCTTTTTCAAACCCTCATGCGCCGTATGAAAACGAAATCCCACTCCCTGAACTTGGCCGGTCACTCTGACCATGACACAAATCTGTGACATAAATCACCTCAAGATTAGTCTGTTTTATTAGATAAAAATATTAATATTCACTGACGCCACAACACTTCATTTATTCAGGAAGAAAACATGAAAGAAGTTGCATTTAGATGGATAGATAAATACCTCATCCACCTCAAACTCCAGGAAAAGTTCTATCTCCTCTTCCTGCTCCCTTTGTTTGGAATCATCACTGTCAGTGCAATTTTAGCTGATGCCGGAGAAAAGCAGCATGAAGCATTGATTTCACAGAAACTTCATTCGACAGCAAACCTGCTCGCTGAAATGAAAGTCTCTCAAATTGATGCACCAACTTTGTTGAATGGCACCCATATTACCTTAGGCCGTGGCGAGCAAGCCGTCTCAGTCCCGGGAATGAACTACAGCCTGATATCCACGGATCAATCCAGCCTGTTTGATTACCTGTCCGGCTTTCAGATGACGATGGGCATTGCAGTGATCCTGCTGACACTTGCTGTGGTCTACTACATCATGACCTTTATTGGCGGTGCAATGTTCACCACGCACAAAGCGCTGAATACACTGGCAGAAGGTGACCTCACGCAACGCCTGAACTTTTTCAAAGTCCGGGACGAGTTCAGTACCATTGCGCTCACAATTGATAAAGTGGCCGACCGCGAGCAGAAGCTGGTGCTGGCGACTCAGGAGGCAACTGCGCTGATGCAGCAAATCAGCAGTGAACTCCGCCAGCGCAGTATTCAAACCGAGCATCTTTCTGTGGAACAACAGGAACATTTAGACTCTCTGGCCAGCGCGACAGAAGAGATGGCTTCTTCAATTCGCGAAGTGGCCGCACACGCGCACCACACCTCAGAACAGACCCAGGAAGCGCAGGAGGTGACTGAACAAGGTCGTGCTCAGGTCAGTGATACCAAACAGGCGATAAATCAGCTCACCCGTGAAATTCACCAGGCTGCAGAAGCGGTGAATGAGCTGGACAGTAATGCTGCGAAAATTGATGCTGTTGTCACAACCATCAATGCAATTTCCGAGCAAACCAACCTGCTGGCCCTGAACGCTGCGATTGAAGCAGCCCGCGCCGGGGAGCAAGGGCGTGGCTTTGCCGTTGTTGCAGATGAAGTCCGTACACTGGCTGGCCGTACCCAGACAGCAACGGTAGAAATTCAGCAGATGATCGAATCCTTGCAGAAAAACAGCCGGACGCTGATGACCGTCATGCAGAGTACAGTCTCGAATGCGGGCGAAAGCGAAACGCAGATGGATTCTGTTGATCAGCAGATCACGCAGATTGCCGACCGGAATCAGCATATTTCAGACCGCAGTACAGAAATCGCAGCGGCGGCTGAACAGCAAGGCACGGTTGCCGATGGCATCGCCAGCAGTGTTGAACAAGTCCGTGAACAATCCCGCCAGGTGAAAAATGTCATTGCCCAGACAGCCAGTGATATTGAACGTCTGAACCAGCAAGCCCAGCAACTTGAAATTCTGATGAACGGCGTGAAAGCCTGACCAAATACAGTGCCGCCCTCTCCTGCTTCAGAAAGAGGGCGGAATTCCTGCCTGCCAGACTGGCTTCCGGTTGATTTTCCTTCCTGCGAACAAGATAATACGCCCCCATTCTTTTACAGCTTCTGGTCCGAACATGACAGCTTCTATCTATCTGGTGAAAGGGCGTGAAAAATCACTGCGCCGTCGCCATCCCTGGGTTTTTTCTCGTGGTATTCAGCGTGTTGAAGGCACTCCGGGTTTAGGCGAAACCGTTGACGTCTATGATCACAAGGGCGAATGGCTTGCCCGTGGCGCCTATTCTCCCCAGTCGCAGATCCGTGTCCGTGTCTGGACTTTTGATCAAAACGATACCATTGATACCCAATTTTTCATGAAACGCCTTCAGGCGGCTCAGGGCCTGCGTGACATTCTTGCAGAGCGTGACGGCTTAACCGGCTATCGCCTGATTGCAGCAGAGTCTGACGGTCTGCCGGGTATCACCATCGATCGCTATCAGGATTTTCTGGTCTGCCAGCTCCTGAGTGCCGGTGCTGAAGCACAAAAAGACAATCTGGTTGAAGCGCTGAAAACCTGCTATCCGGAATGTAGTATTTATGAGCGCTCTGATGTGTCCGTACGGAAAAAGGAAGGTCTGAAACAGCGTACCGGTGTCCTGCACGGCGAAGAGCCACCTGCAGTTGTAACCATTGAAGAAAACGGCATCAAAATCAATGTTGATATCGTTGGCGGCCACAAAACAGGTTTCTACCTGGATCAGCGTGACAGCCGTCAGGCAGCGATCAAGTACGTGAAAGGCAAACGTGTCCTGAACTGTTTCTGCTATACCGGCGGATTTGGCCTGTACGCCCTGAAAGGTGGTGCTGATCAGGTCATCAACGTGGATGTCTCACAACCAGCGCTGGATACAGCCCGTCAAAACGCAGAAATCAACGACCTGCCGGTCGAAAACGCCGAGTTCGTGAATGCAGACGTATTCAAACTGCTGCGCGAATACCGGGAGCGAGGCGAGCAATTTGACGTGGTGATCATGGATCCGCCAAAGTTTGCGGAGTCGAAAGCACAACTGGTTGGCGCCTGCCGGGGCTATAAAGACATCAACATGCTGGCGATGCAGATTCTGAAACCGGGCGGCACACTGCTGACCTACTCGTGCTCTGGTCTGATGGACAGCAATCTGTTCCAGAAAATCATTGCGGATGCGGCGCTGGATGCAAAACGTGAAGTACAATTCATTGAACGATTCAGTCAGGCTGCGGATCACCCGCTGGATTCAGCCTATCCGGAAGGTTTCTATCTGAAAGGCTTCGCCTGTTACGTGAAATAACAGTTGATAGAAATGTAAATTACAGGCAAAAAAAATGGTTTTTCACTGACTCGATGGAGATAGTATCGAGTCAGGAAAAACCAAAACCGTAATAAAAGTAGCTAATTAAAGTTGTTAGCCAAGAGAGTGTTGAATCGGTACATGCAGTGATTCGTTTGCTGTCAAACGAACGGAATTAACTCCAGTCCCAGCACACAGCTGATGCCGGTCACTACAAACAGTGATGTCTTGAATACTGATTTTGACCACTGTACAAAGTTGTTCTCATTCAGAGAACGGAATGTGACGACGCACCACCACAGGCAGACACCCGACGTCACCAGTAAATATTCATAACCGCTGTAACCCAGTCCGAACATGGCCAGAGCAACAACTGTAAAAGCCACGACATAAGCCATCATATGACGACGGGCTTTATGAATGCCTTCCACAACCGGCAGAACCGGAATGCCGGCATTTTTATAGTCCTGCATGCGGAACATCGCAATCGCGTACGAGTGCGGCATTTGCCACAGGCAAAACATCGAAAACAGCAAAATAGCTTCCAGGCTGATGTAATTTGTGACAGCCAGATAACCCACTAATGGCGGTACCGCACCGGACACACTGCCCACTAACGTACCGTACACTGAGTTCCGCTTATACCACATGGTGTAAAAGAACACGTAAAACACGAATCCCAGTAGAACCACTACGGCAGACAACGGATTCGCCTGCTGATACAGCACTGCAGTACCAGACAGAAGCAGCACGATGGCGTATATAAACGCAGCATCTGCATTGATTTCCCCTTTCGCCAGTAAACGGCTCTGGGTGCGAGACATCTTCTGATCGATATCCCGGTCAAAAATATTGTTGATCACGCAACCGGAAGCAATCACAAACGCAACGCCCAGCAATGTGTAAATCAGGAGGGGCCCGTCGAGCCCCTCCGTTTTCGCAGCCAGAAAATATCCGGCCAACACAGAGATGAGGTTACCGATGATGATCCCAGGTTTGGTAATGGAAATATATCCTTTGATCATATCGTCATCCGGCTTACAGCAGCATGTTCACGTGCAGATTGACCATGATCCAGATGGAACCGGCAATCAGAATCAGCACGATAATCGCTGTGAAGATAAAGGACATGGAGTTCCACAGTCCCTGTTCAGAGCGATCCATGTGCAGGAAGTACACCAGATGCACCACCAGCTGAACCACAGCACACACCAGCAGAATCGCAACGGTTGTTGTGGTTGGCAGGCTTTTGGTTGCTGCGAAGTAAAAAGGAATAATGGTCAGAATCAGTGACGCAATAAACCCTTTAATGTAATCACCGTAACCGGTTTGATGCTCTTGCTTCGCCATTACAATACTCCCAGCAGGTACACGATGGTGAATACGCAGATCCAAACGATATCCAGGAAGTGCCAGAACATACTCAGACAATGGAAACGGGTTTCCATCACGTCGTTCAGGCCTTTGGTATTCAGTTGAATCAGACACACAACCATCCAGATCATACCGGCAGTCACGTGCAGACCGTGGGTTCCGACCAGTGTGAAGAATGCAGACAGGAACGCGCTGCGATCCGGGCCGAAGCCTTCTTCAATCAGGTGATGGAACTCATACACTTCCATGGCCAGGAAACCAAAGCCCAGCAGGAAAGTCACGTACATCCAGCGCTTCAGACCCGCAATGTCTTTGCGTTTCATCGCGATCATACCGAAGCCGAAAGTGATACTGCTGAACAGCAGCATCATGGTTTCAGTAAATACAAACGGCAGCTCAAAAATATGCTTGCCACTCGGACCACCAGCCGTATTGCCACACAATACGGCATAGGTAGCAAAGAGCGTTGCGAACAGAATGCAGTCGCTCATCAGGTAAATCCAGAAGCCTAGCTGCTTGGTTTCACCGATGTCGTGATGGTGTTCGTCGTGCTCGTGATGACCAACCGCATTAGTGTGCATAGTCGACCTCCATCTCGTCTTCGTCGTCTTTCGATGTTGGTGTCGTGGTCGCACCAGCAACACGTGCTTTATGGGCTTCCTCAATCGCTTTCACTTCTTCAACTGTGACGTAGTAGTCCACATCGTCGTTGAAGCTGTGCTTGATCCATGCGCCGATCATACCCACCAGACCGACTGCAACCAGCCACCAGATGTACCAGATCAGACCAAAACCAAACAGCAGTGCGTATGCAGAGATGATGACACCTGTCCCTGTGTTTTTCGGCATATGAATAGGTTCATATTTCACAGGCTGATTCGTTTCACCACGTTCTTTCTGATACCAGAATGCATCCAGTTCGTTACCTTCAGGCAGTTTGGCAAAGTTGTAGAACGGTGGCGGAGACGAGGTCGCCCACTCCAGCGTACGGGCATCCCACGGGTCACCGGTGACATCACGCAGAGCTTCACGGTCACGGAAAGTGACGTACAGCTGCATGATCTGACACAGAATACCGCACAGAATCAGCACCGCACCGCAGGCAGCAACGGCCAGCATCGGGAAATACTGTGGTTCAATATGCTGGCTCAGACGACGGGTCATGCCCATGAAGCCCAGGACGTACAGCGGCATGAATGCAACGAAGAAACCGATGATCCAGAACCAGAAGGCACGAACACCCCATTTCTCGTCCAGCTTGTAGCCAGTCGCTTTCGGGAACCAGTAAGCAAAGCCTGCAAAGCAGCCGAAGACCACACCGCCGATAATCACGTTATGGAAGTGCGCAATCAGGAACAGACTGTTGTGCAGCACAAAGTTCGCTGCAGGCACTGCCAGCAGAACGCCGGTCATCCCACCAATGGTAAAGGTGAACATGAAACCGATGGTCCACAGCATAGGCGTCGTGAACTTAATCCGGCCGCGGTACATAGTGAACAGCCAGTTAAAGATCTTCACTCCTGTCGGGATCGAAATCACCATGGTGGCAATCCCGAAGAAGGCATTCACGTTCGCACTTGCACCCATCGTGAAGAAGTGGTGCAGCCATACGATGAAGGCCAGGAAGGTAATGACACCAGTTGCCCACACCAGAGAGGTATAACCGAACAGCTTCTTCCGCGAGAAGGTCGCAACCACTTCAGAGAACACACCGAAGACCGGCAGCACCAGAATGTATACTTCCGGGTGACCCCACGCCCAGATCAGGTTGACGTACATCATCATGTCGCCACCCATATCTACGGTGAAGAAGTGCGTGCCCAGGTAACGATCCAGTGTCAGCAGCGCAATGGTCACGGTCAGGATTGGGAACGAAATAATGATCAGAATGTTTGCACACAGGGATGCCCAGGTGAATACAGGCATCTTCATCATTGGCATCGATGGTGTACGCAGACGCATGATGGTGGTGAAGAAGTTCACACCTGACAGAGTCGTACCGATCCCGGATATCTGCAATGCCCAGATCCAGTAATCGACCCCGACCCCAGGACTGTACTCTTTACCCGACAGTGGCGGATATGCCAGCCAGCCCGTTTGAGCAAACTCACCCACAAACAGAGACATGTTGATCAGTACCACACCCACAACGAACAGCCAGAAGCTCAGGGAGTTCAGGAATGGGAAAGCAACGTCACGTGCACCAATCTGTAGTGGAATCACGATGTTCATCAGGCCGATGATAAACGGCATCGCCATGAAGAAAATCATGATCACGCCGTGTGCAGAGAAGACCTGATCATAGTGATGTGGCGGCAGGTAGCCGGTCTCTCCCGCGGCAGACAGCACTTGCTGGCTCCGCATCATGATGGCATCCGCAAAACCACGCAGCATCATCACAAACGCGACGATGATGTACATCACACCAATTTTTTTGTGATCGACAGTAGTGAACCACTCTGTCCAGAGGTAGCGCCATTTACCCAGATAGGTAATGCCGCCTACCAGGGCGGCACCGCCCAGCAATACGATCGCCAGCGTCACCATGAGGATTGGCTCATGGAAAGGAATGGCGTCCAGTGTTAATCGTCCAAACATAATATGTCCTAGAATGTTTGCTCAGAAGAAAATTCCGGCGTGATCGTACACGTCAGCGAACCTTCAAACTGATTCAGGATGGTAAGCAACATGTCAGAAGGCACATGTGAGTAATAACTCACTGGCACGTTCTCACTTGGCTTCGCGATGGTCTGGAAGTCATTCAGGGTCTTCATCTGATTGTCAGATGCCTGAACTTTTTGCACCCACTCGTCGAAGGTTGCCTGATCTTCCAATGCCAGCGCTTTAAACTTCATGCCAGAGAAGCCGTGACCGCTATAGCCCGCTGAAATACCATCGAAAACACCAGCTTCATCAGCAATCAGATGCAATTTGTTCAGCATACCGGTCATGGCGTAAATCTGACTGCCAAGCTGTGGAATGAAGAACGAGTTCATGACGCTGTTTGAGGTGACATGGAACTCAACTGGGACACCTTTCGGGAATGCCACTTCGTTGATGGTCGCAATGTTTTGATCCGGATAGATAAACAGCCATTTCCAGTCCAGAGAAACGACTTCGATTTTCATCGGCTCCACTGTACTTTCAATCGGTTGTCTTGGATCAAGTGCGTGAGTAGAACGCCAGGTAATCGTGCCTAAAATGGCAATAATAATAATTGGCACAGTCCACACAACCAGCTCAATCTTGGTTGAGTGAGACCACTCTGGCGTATATGTTTCGCCGGTGTTTGATTCACGATACTTAAACGCAAAGTAGAACGTCATCAAAATAACCGGAATAACGACAATCAGCATCAGTAACAAAGATGTGATTATCAAATCTTTTTCTGCAACACCGATCCGACCTTTTGGATCAAGCAGCGCAAATTGACATCCTGACAGGAATAGGCTCATAAAAAATACAAAGCCACCCGACAAGATATTCTTATATCTTGAGGTTTTCATGTTCTCTCTCAGCTTTTTGGGCAAAAGTCGTCATTCAAAAAGTCACAAGCACAGATCGAACGACTACATGAGTTATTATTTTGATCTGAATCAATACGCAGTTGCTGCGTCCGGAGTCTAATAAGGTAACCCCCTGACTAATCAGTGGTACGCTTTATAAACGCTCACTGGTTAACCAAACGATCAGGCTTATTCGTACGCCACACCCAGCGTCGGACACACCTCCTCACAGATTGTTACATTTGAAATATTTTGCCACTTTCACTTCTGAGTTAACACTCACTAAAAATGAAACATTAGATCTAGCATTTGAAATCTTGCTTAAAGTGTGACCGTTTAGACAAAAAAAACGCAATTAACCATATTTAAAGTATGGCTAATCACGATTTTTAAATCAGAAAAACAGAGTGAATGTGTGATGCGTTGAATAATATTCAGTTCAATGCATTTGCAATGAGAGGAGTAAATTTCAATATATTATTGTTAATTTTATCAACAAATAAAATTAAATAAATTAACCAGAGTTTTTAATTTAGCATTGCTGCAATACAGCCGCTGAGCGTCATTAAAAATAAAAACCACTTCAATGTTTTCGCACTGGCATGAATCGCAAACTTCACAGCAAGGTGAGTTCCGAGAATTGTTCCTGCCGCAAGTACAAGCCCGGGAAGCCACAAAACCAGTCCTTCATAAATAAACAAAGCCAGAGCGACAATCGTGAACATCAATGTACACAGCATCTTCAGTGCGTTCGCTCTGACCAGATCGTAGCGCAGCGTCCCGGCAAGCGCAGCTAGAAGCACAAAACCGACTCCCGCCTGGACAAACCCGCCGTAAAAACCCGCAATCCCCAATCCCCACCAGGAGCTTGGCGTTTCTGCCACTTTCCTGGCAATGGTCCCGGGCTCAGGTGCAACCACACTTGGCTTCACCAAAATGATCAGCGCCATCAGCAGCATCGTGCCCAACAGCAAAGGCTTGATCCACTCAGAAGGAGCATATGCAGCAGCACCGGCTCCAATCAACCCGCCAATGACCGTGGGAAGTATGATTGGCCCTGCATCGCTGAACTCCAGTTTTCCATGCCGGCGGAATCCGAAAACGGCCGTGATTGCCTGTAAAACGACACCTAACCGGTTGGTCGCATTTGCCACTTCAGCAGGCATCCCCATCACCATCAATGCAGGCAGCGTCAGGTTCGACCCGCCACCAGCCAGGGTATTGATGATACCGGCAAGAAACCCTGTGAACAGTAACAGTGACGCGTGGAACAATGTGATATCCATATTCATTCCTAATCAGCCCGAAGAAGTCAGCAGTTATAACCGACACCATAACATTTTGTATACATGAAGCATTCCTAATTCCCTGATCAAACAGCTTATTTCTGCCTAAAAACCAACCAGACAATTTGTTTGCCCACGCAAAGTAATGGTGAATATGTTACAGAATCTGGCCAAATTTGTGTGATCATTGACCAATATCCGAACAATTAAACTCGGAATAACAAGAAAAAACCTATAGTTATTTCACGACTAAACATAAGTCTGTCACTTATTTTATTTTTTAATTTTTTGTTAAGGAACCATAGATGTTAACGATGAAACAAAAGCGCAAGCATGCGAAGCATGGCTTTGCGCTGGCTGCTCTCAGTGCAGCCTGTATGCTGAGTTTCCAGACGCAGGCTGCAACAAATTGTCGTCCGGATGGTTTATACCAGACGCCGGGTGTCACAGTCCCCTACTGTACTGTGTATGATCAGGACGGCCGCGAAAAGATGGGCGCCGACCATGCGCGACGCGTTATTGGTTACTTCACCAGCTGGCGCAGCAGCGGTGATCCGCAAAACAGCTACCTCGTCAGCGATATCCCATGGGAAAACCTGACGCACATTAACTATGCCTTTGTCAGTATTGGTTCTGACGGCAAAGTGAATGTCGGTAATGTCAACGATCCCAATAACCCGGCAGTCGGTAAAGAATGGCCAGAGGTCGAAATTGACCCGGCGCTGGGTTTTAAAGGCCACTTCGGTGCCTTGGCAACAGCCAAAATTAAACATGGTGTCAAAACGCTGATTTCCATCGGCGGATGGGCTGAAACGGGCGGTCACTTTGATGATAACGGGAACCGGGTTGCAGACGGTGGTTTCTATACCATGACCACAAACGCTGACGGCAGCATCAATCATCAGGGTATCCAGACCTTCGCTGACTCAGCTGTTGCGATGATGCGTCAGTACAAGTTTGATGGTCTGGATATTGACTATGAATATCCTACCAGCATGCAAGGTGCCGGTAACCCGGATGACTTCGCTTATTCTGATGCAATGCGCCCTCACCTGATGAAGTCCTATCATGAGCTGATGAAAGTACTGCGTGAGAAACTTGACCAGGCCAGTGCTCAGGATGGCCATCACTACATGCTGACGATCGCAGCGCCTTCATCCGGCTATCTGCTGCGCGGCATGGAGACCATGGCGGTTACCAAATACCTCGACTATGTCAACATCATGAGCTACGACCTGCACGGTGCGTGGAACGAATTTGTCGGTCACAATGCTTCACTGTACGACAGTGGTCTGGATGCTGAACTCCAGGCGGGGAATGTCTATGGTACGGCACAGTACAAGAAGACCGGTTATCTGAATACCGACTGGGCTTACCATTACTTCCGTGGCTCTATGCCTGCTGGCCGGATTAACATTGGTGTACCTTACTATACCCGTGGCTGGCAAGGGGTCACAGGCGGAACCAATGGCCTGTGGGGCCGGGCTGAACTGCCAAACCAGAGTGACTGCCCTGCAGGAACCGGTGCCGGCACCAGCAAGTGTGGCTTTGGTGCAACCGGCATTGACAACATGTGGCATGACAAAGACGCCAACGGCAAAGAAATGGGTGCAGGCTCCAACCCAATGTGGCATGCCATGAACCTTGCGAACGGCATTTATGGTAGCTATACGGCGGCATATGGCCTTGATCCGGTCAACGATCCGGATGATGTTCTGCGTGGTACCTATAGCCGTCATTACGACAGCGTGTCTGTCGCACCTTGGTTGTGGAACGCCGAGAAGAAAGTTTTCCTGTCAACCGAAGATAAAGAGTCAATTAACACCAAAGCAAACTATGTTGTCGATCAGGGCATTGGTGGGATCATGTTCTGGGAACTGGCAGGTGACTACAACTGCTACAACCTGGATGCCAACGGTAACCGCACCACAGTTGATGAAAGCGAAAACGCTTGTAAGACAGGCAATGGTGAATACCACATGGGTCACACCATGACCAAAGCCATTTACGACAAGTTTGCCAGTGCGACACCTTACGGTAATACCGTCGCTGAAAGCGCGATTCCAACATCCGCTGTGAATGTTGAAGTTGGCGTTTCCGGTTTCAAAGTCGGTGATCAGAACTATCCGCTGAACCCAACCATGACTGTGACGAACAAAACCGGTGTGGCATTGCCGGGTGGCACGGAATTCCAGTTCAATATTCCGACTTCCACCCCGGACAATATGTCGGATCAATCCGGTGCAAATCTCACAGTCATCGCTTCCGGCCATAGCCGTGGTGACAATGTGGGTGGCCTGGATGGCAGCTTCCACCGTGTCTCTTTCAGCCTGCCAAGCTGGAAGCAGCTCGGTAACAACGAGAGCTTTGATCTGACGCTCAACTACTTCCTGCCAATCTCAGGTCCTGCGAATTACACCGTCCGTGTGAATAACACAGATTATGCGCTGGCCTTTGAACATCCGGAGCTGCCATTGGCTGATCTGAACAATGGCGGTGGTGATACCGGAGGTGGTGACGGAAATCCTGGTGACTGTGTCACCACAGGCATCAACACTTACCCGAACTGGCCACAAACGGATTGGGAAGGAAACCCAAGCCATGCGGCAAGCGGAGACAAGATTATCTACAACGGTGTTGTCTATCAGGCAAAATGGTGGACCAACTCAGTACCGGGCAGTGACGGCAGCTGGGACACTGTTTGTAGTGTCCAGTAACCGAAGAAAGATTCTGCTCAATAAAGCGGGCACACATGCCCGCTTTTTTACGCCTGAAGATTTGTTTATTTTTTAACCCGAATCATTCTGGGCCAACAAAAAAATGCGATATTAAGCTCAAAATTCAAACAAACAGTGCATGCACATAATTTTTCTGCTTTTTCCTAGTCACGACTTCTTTTCTCTTTCCAAAACAGGATATTATTCCTGGAAGAGGTAGTAATTTGTTAAAAATGAAATATTACTACCAGGGATGGAGTTAATTTTTCATTAAACACTGTTCATATTTTAATTTACTGTTTTGTATTAATAAATGTATCAATTTTGAGAATTTAACCGCAAAACAGCTTGAAAAGTTTTGACGTAAAACTAGTGATAAGAGGGCTAAAAAAATTCAAATCCTATGGTAGAGTCACTTTGTCTTTGGCATAAACGAATTAGAAGAGTGTAATCAAGGAAATGAAACAAGCCATCTACCTATTCATTTTAATTTTTTGTTATCTCCCGCAATATGCATCAGCCAGCACAATTCAGGGACCCGCAAAACAACAAATACAGCAGAACAAAAATCCTGACATTTTAATTCAGCATGTGTACGAAGAAGCAGGTTTGAAAGGAAAGCTGGATTACGATGTCTTTCAAAATGGATATAACGAATATTACAATACAAAAGGACGTAAAAAACAGCTGCTGACCATTATTGACTACAGCAAACCTTCTACAGAAAAACGTTTTTTTGTCATTGATTTAAAAAACAACCAACTCCTGTTCCATACGTATGTCACCCATGGTGTGAACAGTGGTGGTGTTGTTGCCAAACACTTCTCAAACATTGTGAATTCACGTCAGACGTCACTGGGCACCTTTCTCACAGATACCACTTATTTTGGCGGGAACGGCTACTCACTGCGCCTGGATGGTCTGACGAAAGGCAAGAACGATAATGCACGCCGCCGTTATATTGTGGTTCACGGTGCACCCTATGCAACTGAAGACTTCATTCGTCGTCATGGTTATTTAGGACGCAGTTGGGGTTGCCCTGCTCTGCCGAAAAATCTATCCAAAGAAATCATCGATACAATTAAAGGTGGCAGCGTTATCTACGCTCGCGCATGATTTAAACAATCTGACCAACTTTTATCTTGGCCTTTATATTCTCATAAAGGCCATTTTCATTGTCAGAGAAATATCAATTCCTGCTTTCATGATCATTCCTGATAGATTGATCCCAATTTTCACTTCAGCGCCATTCATTCTGAATAGAAAGCCGGATTTATGTGTCTGATTATTTAGACAGGTCGACACTATCCCATCTTTGCCTGTACTTTCTATCCGGTATCAGATGTCAGATATTCCGACAGAATCTCAATCCACCATTCACATCATCACGAAGACAGACATAACCAAAGTGATTCACATGAAGGCGTCTCTGCAAAGCCAGCAATGATGAATATAGTGAGCTTATTAAGGCAAATAAAGCAACGCAGAGGCATGAGGTTGAAATGAAGAGATTCTGTGAGATTCGCTGCCCGGTCAATTTCAGCTGCGTTCATCACCAACACAAAGCAAAAAAAATCCCTGCCGAAGCAGGGATTCGTTTCATTCGCTCAAAAGCAAGCTTATGCCAGTACTTCTGCGGCATCTACATATGGCAGATCCAGAGCAGTAGACACTTCGTGGCAAGTGATTTGACCACGGTAAACATTCAGGCCGTTCAGCAGATGTTTGTCTTCTTTCAGCGCTGCTTTATAACCTTTGTTTGCCAGTTTCAGGATATATGGCAGAGTCACGTTGTTCAGTGCGAAAGTTGAAGTACGCGCAACGGCACCTGGCATGTTCGCAACACAGTAGTGAACCACATCGTCAACGATAAAGGTTGGATCACTGTGAGTTGTCGCATGAGAAGTCTCAACACAGCCACCCTGGTCAATCGCAACGTCAACGATTGCAGAACCTGGCTTCATCTTTTTCACCATTTCAGCGGTAACCAGTTTCGGAGCAGCAGCACCTGCAACCAGAACACCACCGATGACCAGATCCGCTTCCAGTACGTGTTTCTCAATCGCGTCTTTCGTCGAATAAACACACTGTACTTTGCCTTCAAACTGAGCATCCAGTTTACGCAGAACATCGATGCTGCGATCCAGCACAACAACATTTGCTCGTAGACCAACAGCCATTTGTGCTGCGTTTGCACCAACAACACCACCGCCGATCACAACAACTTTCGCAGGCTCAACACCCGGGACACCGGCCAGCAGCATGCCGCAACCGCCACGAGATTTTTCCAGAGCAAAAGCACCAGCCTGGATTGACATACGACCAGCAACTTCAGACATCGGTGCCAGCAGTGGCAGACGGCCAGCTTCATCAGTCACAGTTTCGTAAGCGATACAGACCGCTTTGCTGTTCACCAGATCGTGTGTCTGCTCTGGGTCTGGTGCCAGGTGCAGGTAAGTAAACAGAATCTGACCTTCACGCAGCATTGCACGCTCAACAGCCTGAGGCTCTTTTACCTTCACAATCATTTCTGCTTCAGCAAAAACATCAGCAGCTGTTGGCAGAATTTTCGCACCAGCATCAATGTAGTCCTGATCGCTGAAACCGATACCGACACCCGCCTGAGTTTCAACGTAGACCGTGTGACCGTGTGCAACCGCTTCACTCACGGAAGCCGGCACCATACCCACGCGGTATTCATGAACTTTAATTTCCTTAGGTACACCAATAATCATGTTCGTTTCCTTGCTGCTTGTCAGAGGTTGTGAAGACAATAATAGAATCCAATTGAAATGTGTCACCGTTTTTTAACCAAAAACCAACAAATGAAACCAATCAAATCTATCAATACAGCATTTCATCCTGTTTATGACTTACATCACACAACAAAAGGTCAAAAATAGCATCCATTACAGGCCCTATCACTGGATTCAAGACTAAAAACTGGCCTTAAAGTCCAAATAACACCAAAAAATCAGAATTTTTAACTTTACTGATAATATTCACATCCTAAATAAATGCAGTCGTGCTGCCGTTCAGAAAAAGGCGGAATAAAATTCCAATATTTTGGGGTGTGCGCCAGCTAAAACTGAAATATTTGACTAAGGAAGGCAGAAAAGCGGGATAAAAAACAACAACGCCACCCGAAGGTGGCGTACAATGGCGAGGCTTTACAGAAATTTAAACGTCGTCTTCCCAGGGCATCTCAGGTAAAGCATCCAGATGCTCTGAGTATCGCTTGAGATTGAACTCGCCATCGTTTTTGGCAACATCGAATACTTCGACAGACAGGGCGCAAGCAATCATCTCAATCGCTTCTTCTCTTGGAGTCCCGGTCATCACCAGACGCATCAAAGTCTCTTTCACCTTGATCGGGTTACCGTCGGCCAACTGGTTTTCGACAGCTTCCACCAGCATTTCGCCTGTCATGATGTCGTCGTCTTGCATGGATATATCCTTCGTTGAATCAGAATCAAAAAAGCATACTACAGGAGCCTGACGCCGATCTCTATGCTGCGATCTCTGCACTCAGGCTTGATTGATGTTTACAGCGCAATATCCAGCGTACCGTGACTGACGCCATTGAGCCTGAACCAGCCAGCAATACTGAATCGCTGACGATTCGCGGGTAATACCTCGTGCGGGAAATCTTCTGATAAGAACACCACCAGCCGCCCCCCTTTGGGTGTCAGTCGTGTTAAATAGCTGTCGTCATCCTGATACATCACCAGTTCCCCCCCATCGGACTCTTGCCAGTCCTTCGGATTAAGGTAGAAAACAGTGGTCAGTTTACGGTTCGCCCGGCCACGAAAACTGTCCTGGTGCTTCAGATAAAAATCGCCCGGCTCATATTTAGCAAAATGTGCTTCATATTCGAACAGCCCCAGATAAAGATATCGGTTCGCAGCCTGGCGAATCATTTCCATCTTTTCCAGATAATCCCGGACCGGCTGACCCATATCTTCCGACAACCAATGGATCTTGTCACTGCGCACAGTATGTAGCAGTGCATGATCATCCTGACGTCCGATCCCCGCCTGAGACCACTCAGATGGCAGGCACTGATACAACGCATCCACTTCAGTGACCGAAAGAAAGTCATCCCATACACACCAGCCTTGCGTGTGCAGTGTGTCAATCATGGCTTCAAAATCCATGGCGTGTCCGTCTGTATACCTAAGATGAGGGCTTTATAGACACTCGCTCTGCGGCACTCAAATCATTCCATGACTGATGACGGCAATTTTTTTTCATGGATAAACAGATTCAATCATGACTACAAAATGATTTCATCGATATACGCATTAATGACTATTAGCAAGCACCCAGCCTTGCACCCGACGGGCAACACCGGGATCGGTCAGCAAGCCCATATGATTCATACCACCACACACCCATTGATTTTGCACTGGAAACTCTAAAGACAGATGGTGTTCGGTTGCTTCACCCAGTGCGCTGGCAACCGGCACCAGCCCGTCACCTAACCGGCGGCTTCGTGCATCCTGCACATTCTTGCGAAGACAGCCGGCGATCGCAAAGCAGGCGACACCATCTGGCAACGGCGGACGAAGCTGTCCTGTATCCGGAACACGACGTTCCCAGGCCGCATGATGAATCGCCCCATGACAAAGATCTTTACTCCCGGCACTTCGCATTCTGGCCAGTGTTGCAAACGGCTGAAGATAAGGGACCGCGGCAGTACGCTCTTCAACCCAATGGACCATCTGCGCCAGCGGAGCTCCGTTGTGCGGTGTGCCCAAAGTGATCAAAGTGGCCAGTTTCTGAATCCATTTCACCTGATGCCGGTTTGCATAAAAACAGGCACTGCGACTGACAAGCCCGCCCATGCTGTGAGCAATCAACACAATCTCTTTCACTTCACAGGGCCAGATATCGACCAGCTTCTCCAGCATCAGCGCAAACTCTTCCCCGTTTGTTGAAACATGCCTGCCGGTGTTATAGCGAAGATAAACAGGTGTGTAACCAAACTTAGCCAGCGCTCTTCCGTGGTCATGTGACTTCCGCTGCCACTGGCTGTCGTTCATACACCAGCCATGGACACAAATCACCAGTCGCGGCTGAGGTGCCTTCAACTGCCCGGCAAGCACCACAGGATCCAGGTTCAGGCGCATCATCTGACTGCTGAATGCCATCGTTTGAGCCAGACGGCTTCGCCGCTCTGCCAGCCCGTCCCCCATCAGACCATTCAGGGTCGCGATCACCAAATCGCTTGGGGCAGGCGGCAACCCGGATTCAAGGAAATCACCGAGCCCGGCTTGCCATTGCACTGCATTTGTCGAGACACGGTCCGACAAATCATTGAGCCATAATTGGAGGGTGCGGTTCATCCGCTGTTTCAATGCCATGGTATTTACCTCGCGATTACCTTAATCATCAGATCTGGTACCACGAAGATCAAGCCGTGGTGAGTGTGAATCAGTTCAAGCATTGAGATAAAAAACCATGCGTGGATTCGCCACAATAGAGTTAAGGCTCTAATCTAAAAGTCTAATAACAGAAAGGACATCAAGATCAATGAGCACGGCAGCACATATAGCAGCAACGGAATACTTTGATTTCTTCCACCCGGACATTCAGGCGTTCAGTCGTCAGGTCACAGGCTCGACACCCGTCGAAAAAGCGATCAGCATTTATAATCTGGTCCGGGATGAGATTGTTTACAATCCCTACACACTCAAGGATGGCTTACCCAGTTTGAAAGCCAGCTACTGTTTGCAAAACAACCAGGCCTATTGTATCCCCAAAGCTGCACTGATGGTCGCGCTTTGCCGCTTGCACGGTATCCCGGCCCGCCTGGGACTGGCTGATGTGATCAACCACCTATCAACGCCAGCGCTCGTCGAATGGCTCGGTACCGATTATTTTGCCTTGCATGGCTATGCGGAAGTCTTGCTGAATGAAAAATGGGTGAAAGCAACACCCGTGTTTAACAAAGAATTATGTAACAAGTTCAATGTTGAGCCGCTGGCATTTGACGGCCATCATGATGCCACTTTGCAATCCGCGACAAATGATGGCAGCAAACACATGGAGTATGTAAAATATCACGGTTGTTTTGATGATATGCCCGTTGAATTTATTCAGGAAACCGCCTCAAAGGTTTATCCTCATTTTGCCGACATATTCGCAACTGACAATCTGACGGCTCGATAGCCCACCACAGCAGTGAACCGTGGAGTGCTATACCTCTGGTTTATGGCACTCCCTGATTGACATTCCGCTGGCACTCATACTTACTTTTCATATTTATTTTACTCTGAAAAGTTATTTCGCTTTTTACCTCCAATTGCATACAATAACGAAGCAGCTGGAGAAGCTTTAGGAGAGAAGTAGTGACCACGCCAGTGAAAAAGAAGTCGACGCTAAAGAAGTCCCTTCCTGAGAATACGGCACAAACTCAGGACGATATTGTTTATGGCCACATTTTTGACGCCATTCTGGAACAACGTCTGCCACCAAACACAAAACTCAATGAAGAAGCTCTGGGTGAGATCTTTGGTGTCAGCCGGACCATTATTCGCCGTGCATTGCTGCGCCTTTCAGTCGAGCAAATTGTCAAAATTCGCCCGAACCGTGGTGCGGTGGTCGCAGCACCGAATGTAGAAGAAGCCAGACAAGTTCTGAAAGCACGTGAAGTGCTGGAACTGGCCATCACTGAACTTGCAGTTGAACACGCCACCAGTGAACAAGTCGCAACCCTGCGTAAACTGGTCGAAGAAGAGCATGCTGCTTTTGATCAGGGTGATGTCGGCCGTGGTATTCGTTTGTCCGGTGAATTCCATATCCAGCTTGCCACGATGGCGAACAACCCGCCTCTGCTTTCTTTCCAGCGCAGCATCGTTTCACAGACATCATTAATCATCGCGCTTTATGAAGTCGGAAACCGTGGTCAGTGTTCATTTGATGAACATAATCAGCTGCTGGATGCCATTGAGGCTGGTGAAAAAGAAAAGGCTGTCGCACTGATGCGGAACCACCTGGGTCATATCAACGCGAAACTGGCTCTGGATGATGAAGCGATCAGCAGTGACTTACACGCCGTGTTTTCTGATGTAGTTTTGAAACGACGCTAAATTGATAACAATACAGATTAATTTTCAAAACAACATTGTATACAATAACTGCATGCCTTATACTTTCTTCAGTGGGGCATGCAGCCTTCTCGTTCAGTTCGGTATTGTATAAAGTCGCTGCTGCACGCTCCCACCTACCTGCTTATGCCTGTTCTGGACACTCTTTTCCTGCAATCAAGCTTTCTTGGGACATTTTGTCCGCTGTAAAACCATACAGAAAAACATCTAGCATTGTATACATATCCCAGTATGATTTTAGCAATCGTTAGGTTTCTTTCATGCCAGTATCAAAAATTCGTACTGACTGATATTGCGATCTGAAGTGCAGATGAGTATAGAGGGTAGATAGCCAATTTCAGACATAAAAAAAGGAATAGTGCCGCTGACACTATTCCCAAAGGGCACACAGTCTCCAAGGACAAAGAAAACTGTGCCTACCGTTGCCTCTTACAACTTACAACTGAACTCAAGGAGTCAATTTCTTACTTTATTCTTCCTTCGGAAGAATCAGGATGGCGCGAAAATCATTCACATTCGTTAATGTGGGACCTGTTGCTAACAATGAATCCAATTGTTTAAAGAAAGTGTATCCATCATTGTTATCCAGATAATCCTGACTATTGAGCTCTAATGCTTGTCCCTGATGGTAACTTTGAGGATTTAACACCGCACCGGCATTGTCTTCCACACCATCAATTCCGTCGGTATCAGCCGCCAGCGCATAAATTTGCGGATGCCCCTGCAACTCATGATACAGGCTGAGCAGGAACTCACTGTTTCGCCCTCCCCGGCCTTCCCCGCGAACAGTCACCGTGGTTTCCCCGCCCGACAGCAGCACACAGGGCGCGCTGAACGGCTGTTCACGCTCGGCAATTTGCTTTGCCAGTGCCGCGTGTACTTTCGCCACGTCACGAGATTCACCCTCAATGCAGTCACTCAGAATATGTGCCGGTATTCCCCAGTGACCCGCCTCATCGGCTGCCGCTTCCAGCGACAGCTGCGGGCTGGCAATCAGCGCAAAAGAAGCACGGGCCAGGCAGACGTCTCCCGGTTTAACCGTTTCAGATTCCGGGCTGTGCAGCCAGTCGGTCACACTATCGGGCACACTGACCTGATAACGGCTCAGAATTTCGAGCGCATCTTTGCTTGTGGTTGGGTCCGCTACCGTCGGACCTGATGCAATCACAGTCGCTTCGTCACCCGGCACATCTGAGATAGCCAGCGTGATCAACCTGGCGGGTGCGACCGCTTTTGCCAGACGTCCGCCTTTAATAGCCGACAGGTGTTTACGAACACAATTCATCTCATCAATGGCAGCCCCTGATTTCAGCAGCGCTTTATTAATCTGCTGCTTCTGCGAGAACGTGATGCCGGGAGCAGGCAAGCTTAATAAGGCTGAGCCACCACCAGACAGCAGACAAATCACCAGATCGTTCTCATCCAGTCCTTCAACGAGACTTAAGATCCGCTCTGCAACTTCACGCCCGGCATCGTCCGGCACCGGATGCGCCGCTTCGATGACTTCAATTTGCTGACATTCAGTTGTATGCCCGTAACGGGTCACGACCAAACCTTCCAGCTCACCTTCCCAGACACTTTCCAGTGCTCTGGCCATTGAGGCTGCTGCCTTCCCGGCACCAATCACCACGGCCTTGCCTGTTTTATCTTCTGGCAGAAATTGCTTTAAGGTCTCACCGGGGAGGGCCTGTTTTACTGCACGATTAAACAGTGCAGTCAGAAATGCATGCGTTTCCATGTGCATGTTTTGCTCCACGTCATAGTTGCTCCCGGTATGATCACCAGGGGAAAAAACCCGAAACCGTCACTGTCACCCACATTTTTTCGGAACTGGTCGGAGCCGGCCGAGCCACCTCTGACAAGCAGCCGACTCCTTTTTATCCAACCCGCGGTTTCGGGACCACATAACCAAAGGAGACTCAAAAACTGTTATGTGACAAAAAGTTCGGAACGCAGCCACAGCCGTCGCTGCGCCCCGGGACGGTCACCCAAGTGCCGTCATTCAGCAAATTACTGACGGATACTGTGATTCGCCAGTTCTTCAATGGCACGGATCATTGCCGAGTGATCCCAGCCTTCACCGCCCAGCTGGACACAGGCGTCAAACAGGTTCTGTGCAGAACGGGTATTCGGCAGTGACACACCCAGTGCTTCAGCACCAGTCAGTGCCAGATTCAGGTCTTTCTGATGCAGCTGAATACGGAAACCTGGTTCAAAAGTTCCTTTCACCATACGTTCACCGTGAACTTCCAGCACTTTTGAGTTTGCAAAACCACCCAACAGCGCTTCACGGACACGGGCCGGATCAGCACCCGCTTTCGAGGCAAAGACCAGTGCTTCAGCAACCGCTTCAATGTTCAGCGCAACAATGATCTGGTTCGCCACTTTACAGACCTGACCTGCACCGTTATCCCCCACCAGATTGATGTTCTGACCCATCACATCGAACAGCGGTTTTGCCTGAGCAAAGGCTTCTTCACTTCCGCCTACCATGATGGTCAGCGTTGCGTTGATTGCGCCCACTTCACCACCCGAGACAGGTGCATCCAGATATTCCGCACCGGTTTCTTTGACTTTGGCAGCGAAGGTTTTTGTTTCAATTGGCGAGATTGAACTCATATCAATCACAGTTTTGCTGGCGTCCAGGGCTGCAGCAACACCGTTTTCTGCGAACAGCACTTCTTCGACCTGCGGCGTATTCGGCACCATCAGGATGATGTAATCCGCTAATTCTGTCGCTGCTTTGGGTGAATGCACCACCTGAGCGCCATTCGCGACCAGATCTGCCGGTGCTTCGTTGTAATGATCAGAAAACACCAGTTGATGCCCTGCTTTTTGCAGGTTTTCGGCCATCGGTTTACCCATGATACCTGTGCCGATGAATGCGATAGTCGTCATGATCCTCTCCTTAGATTTGATTGAATGCTTTCAGCCAGCCCAGGCCTTCTTCCGTGGTAGTCTGCGGTTTGTACTCGCAGCCAACCCAGCCTTCGTAGCCAATTTCGTCCAGGTGCTTAAACATGAAGGTATAGTTAATTTCACCTGTGCCCGGTTCATGGCGGCCAGGGTTATCGGCCAGCTGGACGTGGCGGATTTGTCCCAGCTCACGGCTCAGCGTTGTTGCCAGATCCCCTTCCATGATTTGCATGTGGTAAATGTCGTATTGCAAATCCAGGTTATCACTGCCGACTTTCTCAATGATGTCCAGCCCCTGACGGGTGGTGTTCAGGAAAAAGCCCGGAATATCACGGGTGTTGATTGCTTCAATGACCAGATTGATACCCGCTTTTTTCAATTCCGCTGCGGCAAAGCGCAGGTTATCGACAAAAGTCGCTTCAGCCTGACCCGGGGTGACACCAGCAGGGACAATCCCTGCCAGACAGTTCACCTGAGTACAATTCAGCGCTTTCGCATAGCGAATGGCTTCCGGCACACCGGCACGGAATTCTTCTACGCGCTTGGGATCGACCGCGATACCACGGTCGCCGGCGTCCCAATCACCCGCAGGCAGATTGAACAGCACCTGAGTCAGACCAAACGCATCCAGTTTGGCTTTGATCGCATCGGCTTCGAAGGCGTACGGAAACAGATATTCCACCCCACGGAAGCCCGCCTGCGCGGCGGCTTCAAAACGGTCCATGAAAGGTACTTCCGTAAAAAGCATGGACAGGTTTGCTGCTAATTTCGGCATGTCACATTCCTTTTGCTGTTCGTGGCTGATTATTGATTGAAGGTGATGGCTGTTGGCGCATCGTCCTGACTTTCAGCCAGCGCTTCAAATTCATTGATGCCGTCAATTTCGACACCCATGGCGATGTTAGTTACACGTTCCAGAATCACTTCAACCACAACCGGAACCTGGTGCTTGTTCATCAGCACCTGAGCTTCACGCAGGGCGTCTGCAATGTTCTCCGGATCCGTGACACGAATCGCTTTACAGCCCAGACCTTCAACCACAGCAACATGGTCGACACCATAACCATTCAGTTCAGGGGCATTCTGGTTTTCAAATGCCAGCTGCACACAGTAATCGATGTCGAACTGACGCTGTGCCTGACGAATCAGTCCCAGATAAGAGTTGTTCACCAGAACATGAATGTAAGGCAGGTTGAACTGCGCACCGGCCGCCAGTTCTTCAATCATGAACTGGAAGTCGTAGTCACCAGACAGGGCAACCACCGGACGGTTCGGATCCGCCACGCGTACACCCAGTGCAGCCGGAATGGTCCAGCCCAGCGGGCCAGCCTGACCACAGTTGATCCAGTGATTCGGCTTGTAGACGTGCAGGAACTGTGCTGCCGCAATCTGAGACAAACCGATGGTGCTCACATAGCAAGTGTCTTCACCGAAGACTTTGTTCATTTCTTCATAAACACGCATTGGCTTCACCGGTGTTTCGGTGTAATGCGTTTTACGCAGCATCGTTGCTTTGCGTTCCTGGCACTCAGCAACCCAGGCACTGCGGTCAACCAGCTTGCCCTGCGCCTTCATATCTCGGGCAACGTCAACCAGGAGTTCCAGTGCTGCTTTGGCATCAGAAACAATCCCCAGATCCGGACAAAAAACACGGCCAATCTGAGTCGGTTCGATATCGATGTGAACGAACTTGCGGCCCTGCGTATAAACATCCACCGAACCGGTATGACGGTTCGCCCAGCGGTTACCAATCCCGAAGACAAAATCAGAAGCCAGCATACTCGTATTACCGTAGCGATGCGCAGTCTGCAGACCAACCATACCTGCCATCAGCTCATGGTTATCCGGAATGGAACCCCAGCCCATCAGGGTCGGAATGACTGGAACACCTGTAATTTCAGCGAACTGTTGTAACAGATCGGCTGCACCCGCGTTAATCACGCCGCCACCGGAAACAATCAGTGGCTTCTCGGCTTCATTCAGCATCGACAGTGCTTTTTCAACCTGGGCACGGCTTGCCGTTGGCTTGTAAGGTTCCAGCGGTTCATAACTGTCGATATCGAATTCAATCTCAGCCAGCTGAACATCCAGCGGCAGATCGATCAGAACCGGCCCCGGACGACCTGAGCGCATCAGGTGGAAAGCATGCTGGAAGGCACGTGGCACCTGAGCAGGTTCCAGAACTGTCGTCGCCCATTTGGTCACTGGCTTCGCAATACTTTCGATATCAACGGCCTGGAAGTCTTCTTTGTGCAGACGGGCACGTGGTGCCTGACCTGTGATACATAAGATTGGAATGGAATCTGCCGAAGCCGAATACAATCCTGTGATCATATCGGTTCCCGCAGGACCGGATGTACCGATACAAACACCAATATTTCCGGTATTGGTTCGGGTGTAACCTTCCGCCATATGAGAAGCACCTTCTACATGGCGAGCCAGAACATGATCAATGCCACCCAGCTTTTTCAGTGCAGCATACATTGGGTTAATTGCTGCACCCGGTACACCAAATGCCTGAATAACCCCTTCTTTTTTCAATACTTCAACGGCGGCTTCAATTGCCTTCATCTTCGCCATAGTGCCTCCTGCATAATTGTATACAATGTTGTGTATGATTGTATTCTAGACATACAAAAATGATCTTCGCAAGGGGACTTTCACGATTTAAAACAAAGTTAACAGACAACAATGTCAGTTATTCTTTTGAAAACATCAGGTTATCAACAAAAACAAAGACACAGAAAAACAACATAAGGTTTACATAGTGATAAAAATCACTTTACCTCGTGAGGGCTCATGGGGTATAGATAATAGGAAAATTATAAGATGTATACAAAACGATAGACCGTTTGTTCTAAGGAGACGCAATTGGATACCCAACAACATCAAGAGGCACAAGCCGAATCCCTACAGCTCGCCGTTGATTCACTGTCACCCGAATATCAGGCGATTCTGAGCGATGATGCCATGGCTTTCCTGACAGCACTGGTCAGCCAGTTCTCTGGCCGTCTGGATTCGCTGCTGGCACGCCGTGAAGTCCGGCAGCAAGAATTCGACCAGGGCAAGCTGCCGGGGTTTCGTGCAGACACGGCTGATATCCGAAATGATAAGAGCTGGAAAATTGCCGGCATTCCTGAGCCTCTTCAGGACCGTCGGGTAGAAATTACCGGCCCGGTAGATCGTAAAATGGTGATCAATGCGCTGAATTCCGGTGCAAAAGTCTTTATGTGTTGTTTCGAGGATGCCACTGCTCCAAGCTGGGACAACATGGTGCAAGGCCAGATCAATCTGCGTGATGCGAACCTCGGCGAAATGCGTTATTTCGACGCCAGCCGTCAGAAAGAATATGTCCTGAATGACCATCCGTCATTGTTGATTGCCCGCCCTCGCGGACTACACCTGCCGGAACAGCATATTCAGTTTCAGGGAAAAGCCATTCCGGGCTGCCTGATGGACTTCGGCCTGTACTTCTTTCATAACTACCAGTCCCGCGCAGCAAAAGGGCTGGGTGTTTACTATTACCTGCCAAAACTGGAATCCATGGAAGAAGGTGCCTGGTGGGCCGATGTATTCCGTTTCACCGAAAACTATTTCGGTGCAGAAACCGGCACGATTAAAGCGACGGTACTGATTGAAACCCTGCCGGCCGTTTTCGAAATGGACGAAATTCTTTATGCCATGCGCGACTACATTGTTGCGATGAACTGTGGCCGCTGGGATTACATCTTCAGCTACATTAAAACGCTGAAGCAGCACAAAGACCGTATCCTGCCGGACCGTCACGATGTGACCATGGCCCAGCCATTCCTGACAGCTTACAGCCAGCTGCTGATCGCCACCTGTCACCAGCGCGGTGCACTGGCCATGGGCGGCATGTCTGCCTTTATTCCGAGCAAAGATCCGGAAGAAATGAAACAGGTTCTCGAGAAAGTGATTGAGGATAAAGAACGTGAATCCTCAAACGGCCACGACGGTACCTGGGTCGCCCACCCCGGTCTGGTCGATACCGCCATGACGGTTTTCAACCAGCGCCTTGGCGGAAAACCAAATCAGCTGGATTATCTGCCACCTGCCGCCAATGACATCACCGCCGACGATCTGCTGGCCCCTTGTGAAGGTCACCGCAATGAAGCCGGAGTGCGGAAAAACATCCGGATTGCGCTGCTGTATATCGAAGCCTGGATTCGGGGTCTGGGATGTGTGCCGATTCACGGCCTGATGGAAGATGCAGCCACAGCGGAAATCTCTCGCGCCAATATCTGGCAGTGGATTCACCATGGCGTCACGCTGGATGACGGTCAGCTGTTCACCTCGGAATTATTCCGCCAATGGCTGCAGCAGGAAGTCGACAGCCTGAAGTTTGAGCTGGACAACAATAGTCAGAACCGACGTTTTGATGATGCGGCACAACTGTTTGATGTGCTGTCGACATCAGACGAATTTGCCCCTTTCCTGACCCTGCCGAGCTATCCGCTGCTGGTGGGTTAAGGATCTGCTCAGGGAAACATCCCGGGGCGGTAAGCAGATGACACCGGAACCAGAAAGTTTCGGAGTCAAACCGCTCACCGAGCATGGATTGGTGGCACAGAGAACAGAATACCCGGCAGTTCCTGCGGACTGCCGTTTGAATCAAAAAGAATTGTTTTGTCAGTTAATTCTTGATCGGAGGGATCACTATGAGCTTAACATTGGAAGATGCACTGGTAATTACCAAGGGCGCGTTCAGCACTGCCCTGACCAAAGGTGCTGCACCCCTGACCGTCGCGGTACTCGACAGTGGCGGTAAACTGATTTCCCTGCAACGCCAGGACGGCTCCAGCATGTTACGTCCTGAAATTGCGATAGCCAAAGCCTGGGGCGCCCTGGCGCTCGGTTGTTCTTCGCGCAAGCTGGCGATTGATGCCCAGCAACGTCCGGCATTCATGTCGGCTGTAAATGTCCTTGCGGAAGGCAACCTGCTGCCCGTCCCCGGCGGAGTCCTCATTCGCGGAAGCGACAAGTGCCTGCTCGGTGCTGTCGGTATCAGCGGCGATTTATCAGAACTCGATGAGTTCTGCGCCATCGCCGGAGTTAAAGCCGCCAACCTGGTTCCTGACGAAGTAGAAGTCGTAGAGTAATGTCATCATAACGATAAAAATTAGAGCCATCCAAAACCAGGGCCATCAATGATGGCCCTTCTTCCATCTCTCAGAATATCTGGCACTCATCAAGACATACATGGCAGCCCAAATCGTGATGAAATAAACTTTAAAATCGGGAAACATATGGGATATTGCAGCCAGAAACAAGCTTCCCCATAAGATCAGATGCAGATAGCGTTTCGCACCATCTAAACGAAAAAACTTATGAAACCAAGGATAATAACTGACAAACAACATCACAACACCGATCACCAAAAGTGTCAGTGCCAGTTGTCCCCAAATCAGCATCATGGACGGAAAAATCAACAACATATCCATGAACATTACTTCTTTTGCTTGTATTTGCACCACAATTCACGATCTCAATCCCCTCAATAAAAATGAAAAACCTCACCTCTGCCCTGTCACATCGGATATATCTTTAAAAATTTGAGAAAAGACGATCACACTATTTACCAAACCAACAAATAATTAGTGGTAAATTTTATTTTTTGACTCTTTATCAGGATATCATACACACACTCAGCTGGCATCCAAAGTCCTGTTTGCAAGGGATGATCGATTCATATGAGGCGCGCTAGCAAAGAATCACAAAATGAATGAATAACAATAAACATAAATAAAACAATACATCATCAATTCGCCGCGAATTCTTAAATACCTATTTGTTCGAATCACTTGAGCATGTTCGGGATATGGATGCGAGATTACAACGAAGAACGCACACACAAGAGCTTAGGAAATATGCCTCCGGCTGAATACCGGAGGCAACTGGAAACCTCTAATTTTGAGTTGTCTCGCTAAAGGAGAAGTGGGCAGACTAAACAGCTGAATTCCTATCCAGTTGATTATAGAAGGTACACTTCCAGCGATATTTCAAATGTCTGTCCTCACAACTCGGCGGATCATTGTCCGCCTTGGTTCAAAGAACATTCCCTATGCGTAGAAAAATGGATACCAGAACCATCTAAAACCCAGACCAGATACCCCTTTTCCTTAGTCGATCTTTCCAAGAGCTTATCTATCGCTTCCTTATTCAGGTTAATCTCAACTTTGTTTTCAACCTCAACAACTATCCGGTCGATACCAACCTCTTTTGATCTTACGCCAAATCTTCCAAGCTCCGAAGCCCCTACAGAAACTGTTCGACATGATGGCCATGTCTCTGAATATTTTGTCCCATCGCCATATATGATCGAGACTTTTATTTCAGTAGGAAACTCATTTCTGAGCGTTGGCCCAGGGAAGCTATCGCAACCAAGTAGCACAGCACAGATCAATAGTAAGGACATCATTCTTTTTACCATGGCCACCAACCTCCATTACCCCTTCCATAATTTTGGGCTGCATTCTCAAAGGGATTTCCTGACGGACCAGATATTCCTCCTCCAATAAAATATGTCGGTAAAAATAGCGGCCCTAGCGCCTGATATTGATATGTATGAGCTTTCTCGTGTAATCCAATTTGAACACTGTAATCCCCATACGAACCATACTGTGACGGCCCAGTACCTCTGCCATATGAAATGGTATTTCCCAATGTAATTGCCGTTTTGGAAAGGGTGAAAGGATTATCTATGAACTGAATAGCATTGTTGCCGAAAGTGATACTTGGACTAACATCGTACAATCCAAAGACGTAACCAACTTCTCCAACAATATGGTCTACTCCTCCATAAATTGCGCCAATAATGGTATTAGGAAGCGCCCATATTTTTCCTATCACATCACCAACAACACTCAATGGATTATTGCCTTGGCTTTGCGCAGAATTCGTAGCATCTTTTTGTCCACGATGAATCTCATCATTAAACAACCTTGAAAACGCCCCCGTCACAGCACCATTCTCAAACTTTCCTCCACTTAATCTTGAACCTGTCCCACCTATGACTGCTGC